>NZ_LDSL01000016.1 GCF_001476815.1 Pseudacidovorax intermedius
CTCGGCCAGGCGGGACAGCAGGCCCAGCCGCAGGTACTTGTTGAGCAGGGCGATCAGCAGCGCGACGAAGGTGCCGCCGCACATGGCGACCACCACCTTCTCGTCGGTGGCGACCGAGGTGACGACCTGGCCGCTCCACCAGCTGTGCACGTCGGTCAGGTGGCGCGCGACCAGCACCGACACGACGAAGGAGATGACCATGAGCACCAGCAGCGACCGGTAGCCGCCGCTGCCGTCGGGCTCGCGGTAGATGCGGGCCTCGGGCGGCAGCGCCGGCACGCTGGCGGGCCGGAAGATGGCCAGGAAGGCGACGTAGATCACGTAGCAGCCCACCAGCATGAAGGCCGGCACGAAGGCGCCCTTGTACATGTCGCCGACGCTCTTGCCGAGCTGGTCGGCCATGATGATCAGCACCAGCGAGGGCGGGATGATCTGCGCCAGCGTGCCCGAGGCGGCGATCACGCCGCTGCTGAAGCGCCGGTCGTAGCCGTAGCGCAGCATGATGGGCAGCGAGATCAGGCCCATCGAGATCACCGAGGCGGCCACCACGCCGGTGGTGGCGGCCAGCAGCGCGCCGACGAAGACCACGGCCAGCGCCAGGCCGCCGCGCATCGGGCCGAACACCTGGCCGACGGTGTCGAGCAGGTCCTCGGCCATGCCGCTGCGCTCCAGGATCAGGCCCATCAGCGTGAAGAAGGGCACCGCGAGCAGGGTGTCGTTGGCCATGATGCCGATCAGGCGCTGCGGCAGCCAGGCCATCACCGAGGACTGGAACACGCCCAGCTCGATGCCGATGAGGCCGAAGGTCAGCCCGCAGGCGCCCAGGCTGAAGGCCACCGGGAATCCCAGCAGCAGGAAGCAGATGAGCCCCGCGAACATGATCGGGGCGAAGTTGGTGGTGATGAACTCCACGTGCGTGCTCCGGTCCGGTTCAGCGGGCCTGCGGCGCCGTGGCGGCCGCGTTGGCGTTCTGGGCCTCGGCGTCGGTGCGCTGGCGCAGCACCTCGGCCAGTTCTTCCTCGGCGGTCTTCTCGCCGGGCTTGACCGTCGGGTCGGGGCCGTCGCCGGTGAGGAAGGCGATGCGCTTGATCAGTTCGGACCAGCCCTGCAGCAGCAGCAGCGTGAAGCCGACCGGCAGCGCCAGCCACACGGGCCAGCGGATCAGGCCGCCGGGGTTGCCCGACATCTCGCCCGAGGCGAACTTCTGCATCGTCATGGGCACCGTGTAGTACAGCACCACCAGGCACACCGGCGTGAGGAAGAGGGCGAAGCCGACGATGTCGATCCAGATCTGCGCCTTCTTGGGCAGGCGGCTGTTGAGCACGTCGATGCGCACATGCTCGCGGTTGAGCAGCGTGAAGCCGGCGGCCACCAGGAAGGACCAGGCGAACAGGTACCACTGCACTTCGAGGAAGGCGTTGGAACTGGTGTTGAAGATGTAGCGCACCAGCGCGTTGAGCGCGCTGATCGCCGTCGATGCCATGATCAGCCAGATCACGGCCTTGCCCACCTGCGCATTGAGCCAATCGATGGCGCGCGAGAGCCTCAGCAAGCCTTGCATGTCTTCTCCATTTTTGAATTGGGCCTCTCAGATGTGAATACACCCGGCGCGCAGGCGTCGTGGGCCGCGTGCCGGGTGTGAGAAGCGCGGCGGATTCTAAGGGGGCCCCTCCCTGCTGCCGACGCAGGCGAACCCTTGGATGCCGGGTTTCATAATCGTGCGCGATGCCTGCCGCCGCCCCTCCAGACACTGCCGATTTCCGCCATGCCGGACCCGACCCGCTGTCGCTGGCGCTGATCGATGCGCGCAACCGCACGCTGCAGCTGCTGTCCCGCCTGGCCGAGGCGATGGGCTCGCCCGAACTGCAGCCGCCGCCGGGCGCCGACGCCTGCGCCATGCCGCCGCGCTGGCTGGCGGGCCACATCGGCTGGTTCGCCGAGCGCTGGATCGCCCGCCATCCGCAGCGTGCCCGCGGCGGCGCGGCCGGCACACCGGGGCCGCGGCTCGCCTCCCTCGATGCCGGCGCCGACGAGGTGTGGGACCCGTCCCTGTGCCCGCCCGCGCGCCGCGAGGCCGCGGCCCCGGCCATGGCGGCCACGCGCGCCTACCTGCTGGAGGTGCTGGAAGGCACGCTCGACCTGCTCGAGCGCGCCGAGCCGTCGGACGACGGCCTGTATTTCTTCCGGCTGGCGCTGGCCCATGAGGAGCGTCGCGCCGAAGAACTGATCGTGCTGGCCCAGTCGCAGGGCTGGCCGCTGGGCCTGCCGCCAGCCGAGCCCGCCGCGGTCCGGCCGCCGCTGCGCATGCCCGCCACGCGCTGGACGCTCGGCGGTGCCGGCAGCGGCTTCTGTTTTGCGCAGGAGACGGGCGCCGAGACCCAGGACGTGCCCGAGTTCGAGATCGACGCCCAGCCCGTCACCTGGCAGCAGTTCTGCGAGTTCGTGGACGACGGCGGCTACGACCGCGAGTCGCTGTGGCTGCCGGAAGGCTGGCAGTGGCTGCAGGCCGAAGGCCGGCGCGCGCCGCGCCATGTGGCGCAGATCGGGCTGGGCCACGGCGCGCGGGCCGGCGGCTCGGTGCTGCAGCAGCGCTTCGGCCAGACGGTGCGGGTGGCCGGCACGGCCGCGGCCTGCCACCTGGCCTGGTGGGAGGCGCAGGCCTGGGCACGCTGGGCAGGCCGCCGGCTGGCCACCGAGATCGAGTGGGAGATCGCCGCCGAAACGGCGTCGCTGCGCGGCTTCCGCTGGGGCACGGTGCACGAATGGACGGCGGGCCGCCTGCACGCCTGGCCCGGCTGGCAGCCCGAGGTGTGGAGCGCCGGCACCGACCTGGACCCGGTGCCCGCTTTCGGCCAGGCCCGAGTCCGCCGCGGGGCGAGCCATGCCACGTCGCCGCGCCAGCGGCAGGTCAGGGCACGCGGCTTCGCGCTGCCGGGAGACGACGCGGCCTTCGTGGGCTTTCGCACCTGCGCGCTGTAGCGGCTGGGGTCGACGCAGCGCGTCCCGCGCGTCAGCCGCCGAGGGCGCGGCCGGCCACCATGCGGCGGATGCGCTCAGCCAGTTCGTCGACGGCGAAGGGCTTGGCGATCATGTCCATGCCCGGCGCCAGGAACTCCGAGCGGATCGCCGCGCGGGCCGCGTAGCCGGTCATGAACAGCACCCGCAGCCCCGGCCGGCTCTGGCGCGCGATCTCGGCCAGCTGGCGGCCGTTGAGCCCCGGCAGGCCGACGTCGCTCACCAGCAGGTCGATGCGCTCGGCGGACTGCAGGATCGGCACGGCCGACGCGCCGTCCGACGCCTCCAGCGTGCGGTAGCCCAGCTCGGTCAGCACCTCGCGCACCAGCAGGCGCACGCCGGGGTCGTCCTCCACCAGCAGCACCACCTCGCCATCGCCGGCGACCGGTGCCGCGGCCTGCGGCGGCGCGGGCTCGTCGTGCACGAGGGCTTCGGCGCAGGGCAGGTACAGCGCCACCGAGGTGCCGTCGCCCGGCTTGCTGTCGATGCGCACATGGCCGCCCGACTGCTGCGCGAAGCCGTAGACCATCGACAGGCCCAGGCCCGTGCCCTGGCCGATGGGCTTGGTGGTGAAGAAGGGATCGAAGGCCTTGGCCAGCACGTCGTCGGGCATGCCGCTGCCGGTGTCGGCCACGGTGATGCGCACGTACTTGCCGCTGCGCAGCGGCTCGACGTCGCCGTCGCCGAGTTGCAGGTTGGCGCTGCACAGCCGCAGCAGGCCGCCCGAGGGCATGGCGTCGCGGGCGTTGATGGCCAGGTTGAGGATGGCGCTCTCGAGCTGGCTTTCGTCGCCGATGGCCAGGCAGGCCTCGCTGTCCAGTTCCACCGCCAGCCGCACGTGCTCGCCGAGAGTGCGGCGCAGCATCTCCTCCATCGAGCGCACGAGCCGGTTGACGTCGATGGGCCGCGGGTCCAGCGACTGCCGGCGCGAGAAGGCCAGCAGCCGCTGCACCAGCGAGGCCGCCCGCGTGGCGGACTGGGCGGCGCTGTCCATGAAGCGGTCCAGGCCCTCGGTGTGGCCCTTGGCCACGCGCCGGCGCATCACCTCGATGGCACCGGTGATGCCCTGGAGCATGTTGTTGAAGTCGTGCGCGATGCCGCCGGTGAGCTGGCCCACGGCCTCCATCTTCTGGCTGTGGCGCAGCCGCGCCTCGGACTCGCGCAGGGCCGTCACGTCGCGGCCCACGGCATGCAGGTTGGGCGCATCGGGCACGGCCGTCCAGGACAGGGTGCGGTAGCTGCCGTCGCGGTGCCGCAGGCGGCTTTCGTAGCGCGTCGTGGGCAGGCCTTCGCCGAGGCGTTCCAGCTCGCGCTGGCTCTGCGCCAGCTCGTCCGGGTGGCCGTAGTCCATCAGGCTGGTGCCGAGCAGGTCCTGCTCGGTCCAGCCGAGCAAGGCCTGCCAGGCCGGGTTGA
The DNA here is from genome assembly GCF_001476815.1 of Pseudacidovorax intermedius. Classification (GTDB taxonomy): domain Bacteria; phylum Pseudomonadota; class Gammaproteobacteria; order Burkholderiales; family Burkholderiaceae_C; genus Xenophilus; species Xenophilus intermedius_A. Next base: position 4,429 of record NZ_LDSL01000016.1, read on the forward strand.
CGTGCAGGATGCGGCCGCTTTTCAGGTCGGCGATCACCATCACGTCGGTGGACAGCTGCCACAGGCGGTCGCGGTCGCGGGTGCGTTCCTCCACGGTCTGGGCCAGGCTCGAGTTGAGGGCCTGCAGCTGCGCCTGGGCGGCCTTCTGGTGCTCGATGTCGGTGGTGGTGCCGATCCAGCGCATGCTGCCGTCGCTGCCCTGCACCGGCTGTGCCCGCACCAGCTGCCAGCGCCAGCTGCCGTCGTGGCGGCGCAGGCGCATCTCGGTGCTGTAGGCCAACAGGGTCTCGGCCGACTGCAGCCAGGCGGCGCGCATGCCGGCGCGGTCGTCCGGGTGCAGCACGGCCAGCCAGCGGTGGCCGAGCAGGGCATCGGGCCGCTGGCCGGTGTAGTCGAGCACCTGCTGGTTGACCCAGTCCAGCGCGCCGTCGGCGCCGGCCGTCCACACCTGGTTGGGCACGGCCTGCGCGAGGGCGCGAAAGCGCTCCTCGCTCTCGCGCAGGGTGGCCTGGGCATGATGGCGCACCGTCACGTCCTGCACCACGCCGCGCATGAGCAGCGGTGTGCCGGTGCTGTCGCGCACGATCTCGGCCCGGCGCCAGATCCAGCGCAGCTGTCCGTCGTCGGCGCGGCGGATGCGGTATTCGACGTCCAGCGGCGCGCTGCCGTCGTTGCGGCTGCGGCGGCTGGACATGGCGGTGGACTCGCCGGGCGCCTTGAGCGACTCCAGCAGCGAGGAAGGCATGGGCCCCGCATGCGCGGGCAGCCCGAAGGCCCGGTAGAAGCCGGGCGAGGCGGTGATGGTGTCGGCTGGAATGTCGAGCACGAACACGCCCACGCCGCCGGCGGCCTGCGCCAGGCGCCACTGCTCCTCCATCTCGCGCAGGTGGGCCTCGCTGGCGGCCAGGCGCCGCGTGGCGTTCACCCGGGCGGTGGTCTCCTTGACGATGCACAGCACACCGCAGATGCGGCCGTCGTGCTCGCGCACCGGCGAATAGGAGATGTCGAAGAACACCTCTTCCATCTGGCCGTGGCGGTTGATGCGGAAGGGCCGGTCCTGCGCCGCCACGGTCTCGCCGAAATGCAGCACGCGGTCGAGCAGGGGCTGCAGGTCGTCCCACAGTTCGCTCCAGTGCTCGCGGCCGGGCCGGCCGAAGGCGGCCGGATGCTTGTTGCCGATGGTGGGGGCGTAGGCGTCGTTGTAGAAGGCGAGGTAGTCCTCGCCCCAGAAAAGCACGATCTCCGCCTGCGACGGCAGCATCATGTCGATCAGCATGCGCAGCGTCTGCGGCCACTGCGCTGCGGGCCCCAGCGGGCAGCGGTCATGGTCCAGCGCGCGCGCCAGCGCAGCGGATTCGCCTCGGACAAAGGGCCAGTGGGTGGGTACAGGTGCGGCGCGCATAGGTCGCAGAAGTGCGGCGGATTATGGTGGCCGGCCTCTGGGGGGCATGTCAGCGGAACCCGCAAGGTGGCGGGCCTGTCGCAGGCCCGGCTGGACCGGCCTGGCGCGCCGTCGGCGCGGCGCGCTCGCGGCCGGGGCCCCGGCTGGCCGAGGCGGTCCCGGCGGGTCGCTCAGGACGGGGCTGCGGCGCTGCCGCCGTCCTCGCCGCGGCTGCGTGCCTGCCGGCGCATCTGCTCCACCCACAGGCCCATGCTGAAGCGCTGGCCGGAGGCCGCTTCACGGGCCAGGCTGATGCGGCCGAGGGGGAGGGTGCGCAGGTCCTCGCGCTCGGTGCCGCGAAAGACCACCACCTGCCGGTACAGGTCCAGCCGCTCCACGGCGATCACCTTCTCGGAGGCCTGGCCGTAGATGTCGGTGTACTGGATGCGCAGCTGCGGATGCGGGTTCTCGTACATGCCCGCGTCGGGCATCTGCTGGCTGGCGTCGGGCCAGCGCTGGCCGGCCTGGGGCGGATGCGCCCCGGTTTGCAAGGGCATGGACTGGGTGGCCCGCACGCGGGCGGCGCCGATGCGCGCGCGCCGCCGGCGGCGGTCGCGCAGGATCTCCAGCAGGCGCAGAAGCAGCACCAGCCCGGCGAGCACGGCCGCCCCGACGAGCACCCAGCGTTCCCAGGCGGCGAACTGCGTATCCATGGTGTGGCTCCTCCCGTGATTGGCGCCGCCGGAACCCGGCAGGCGATCGATGGCGCCGGTCCCCCGCGGCAGTCCCGTCGGCACGGGCAAGGTGGGTGGCAAGCGCGCGATTCTAGGAAGAAGTTCGCCGTTCCGAAGTGCCTTTCGGGGCGCGACCGGTGCTCAGAACTTCTCAGCGCTGCGGCATGTCCCTGTACGAATAGCCCAGGCTGACGGTGGCGTCCTCGGGAATGGGCGGCATGGTGGCGTTCCAGTCTTCCCACTGCTGGCGCATGGCCGCCAGGCGGGCCGGTTCGCGCGGCGCCAGGTTGGCCCGCTCGCGCTCGTCGGCCGGGATGTCGAACAGGTAGTCGTGGCCGTCCACGCGCAGGTACTTCCAGCGGCCGTCGCGCAGGGCGCGCTGGCCGCGGTGGTTCATGCGCCAGTGCAGCGGCCGGTCGAAGGTGGCGCCCGGGTCGCGCAGCACCGGCATGAGCGAGACGCCGTCCAGCGGATGGTCCGGATCGGCGGCCACGCCGGCGGCATCGAGCATGGTGGCCGACCAGTCCATGGTCATGCACAGCTGCTCGCTGCGGCCACCGGGGGCGATGGCGGCGGGCCAGTGGGCGATCCAGGGCACGCGGATGCCGCCCTCGGTCAGGTCCATCTTGCCGCCCACCAGCGGCCAGTTGTCCGAGAAGCGCTCGCCGCCGTTGTCGCTGGTGAAGACGATCAGCGTGTCGTCCAGCTGGCCGGTGCGGCGCAGGGCGTCCACGATCCAGCCGATGCCTTCGTCCATGTGGTGGATCATGCGGCGGTAGACGTGGATGTTGCCGCCGGCCAGGTCGAACAGGTTGTCCTTGACGGCGGGGGCGCGGCCTTCGTCCTCGCGCGTCTCCCAGGGCCAGTGGGGCGCCGTGTAGTGCAGGCTCAGGAAGAAGGGCGCATCGCCCGCGGCCATGCGTTCCACGTAGTCCACGGCCCGGCGCGAGAACAGGTCGGTGAGGTAGCCCTCCTCGTGCTTCTCTTCCTCGCCGAAGAACAGGTCGTGCGTGCCGCGGCTGTCGCAGTGGGTGAAGTAGTCCACGCCGCCCGACAGCGGCCCGAAGAATTCCTCGTAGCCCGAGCGCAGCGGCCCGAAGGCCGGCGGATAGCCCAGGTGCCACTTGCCGATGAGCGCCGTGCGGTAGCCGGCATCCTTGAGCAGCGAGGGCAGGGTGGGGTGTTCGGGCGGCAGGCCCAGCGTGCTGCTGCCGCGGCTCTTGCTGTTGATCGGCTCCTCGGCCGCGCCGCGCAGCCGGTACTGGTAGCGGCCGGTGATCATGCCGAAGCGGGTGGGCGAGCACACGGGCGAGTTGGCGTAGCCCTGGGTGAGCAGCAGGCCGTCGGCGGCCAGCCGGTCCAGCACGGGCGAGACCTTGCCGAAGGGCGCGTCGCGCCCGCCGTAGCAGCCGAGGTCGGCATAGCCGAGGTCGTCGGCAACGATGAAGAGGATGTTGGGGCGGGTGGTCACGCGGCGGCCTCGGACGAAGTGATGCGGGCGGGCCCGGCGGCGGCGCGGCCGCGCGGGCAAGCGGTCGGCGGGAGGGTCAGGGCTGGTAGCCCGAGGTCTGGATGATCGGCGCCCACTGCGCGCGGAAGGCCTTGACCATGGCCTCGGTCTCGGCACGGGTGCTCACCACCGGCAGCATCTTGGCGTCGGTGAACTTGCGCTGGGTGTCGGGTTCCTGCATCACCTCGCGGATCTCGCGCGCCAGGCGGTCGACCTTGTCGCGCGGCATCGAGGCGGGCGCGAAGAAGGCGTTCCAGCCCATGGCCGACAGGTCCAGCCCGGCTTCCTTGAAGGTGGGCACGTCCGGCGCGAAGGGCGAACGCTTGGTGCCGGACATGGCCAGGATGCGCAGCTTGCCGGATTCGTACTGCGGCAGCAGACCGTCGAAGGTGTCGACCGCGATCGGGATCTGGCCGCCGATCAGGTCCGTGAGCACGCCGGCGGAGCCGCGGTAGCCCACCACCTCGGTCTTGACGTGCGCCTTCTGGCCCAGCATCAGCGCAAAGAAGTGCGGCAGGCTGCCGGTGGCCGGCACGCCCACGTTGGCCTTCTCGGGGTTGGCCTTCATCCAGGCCAGCAGGTGCGTCAGCTGCTTGACCGGCACGGCCGCGCCGACGGCCAGGCCGAACTCGTAGTTGTTGACGTTGGAGATCGGCTGGAAGTCGCGTTCCGGGTCGTAGCCGTTGTCCTTGAAGACCAGCGGCGCCACCACCATCACGGCGGGGTTGGCCACCATCACCACGTTCTGGCCGGCCGGCGCGTTCTTGAGCTGTTGCGCGGCCAGGCGGCCGCCGGCACCGGCCTTGTTGTCCACCACCACCGGCACGCCCAGGCGCACCGTCAGCCGGTCCGCCACGATGCGGGCCACACGGTCGGTGGCGCCACCCGGCGCATAGCCCACGACCACGCGCAACGGGCCGTCGAAGGCGGGAGCGGCGGCCTGGGCGGCGGCGGGGCCAGCCAGGCTGGCGAGGGCGGCGGCAGCCACCAGGCCGGCGGCCAGGCGGTGGAAGGTGCGGCGTGCGGTCATGCGGATTCTCCCGGGCGGTCCCGAGGGGACAGGTTGCGATGGCCGGGACTGTAGCCGCGCCACAATCGATGGATCTGATCCATCAATGCCCTCGCTTTCCCCATGAACCGCGAGCCCGCGGCCGCCGCCGGACGGCCGGCCAACCTCGACCCGCTGCTGCTCTACCGCCTCTCCCGGCTCAACGCCGTGGCCGGCAGCATGGTGCTGCGGCTGTGCGAGGGCCGCTTCGGCATCACGCGGCGGGAATGGCGGCTGATCGCCACGCTGGCCGGGCAGGGCGCCCTCGGCTCCTCCCAACTGGCGCAGCAGACGCAGCTGGACCGGGTGCGCACCTCCCGCGCCATCGGCTCGCTGACTGACAAGGGCCTGGTGCGCCGCGAGCAGGCCGGCAGCGACCGCCGCCATGTGCGCATCGCGCTGAGCGAGCGGGGGCAGGCCATCTACGACGCGCTCTATCCGCTGGTGACGTCGCTCAACGAGCAGTTGCTGGACGTCTTGGGCGAGGAGCGGGCGGCGTTCTTTGCGGCGCTGTCGAAGCTGGAGGCCCGGGCGGTCGAGGTTGCCGAGCAGGCCGATCTGCCGAAGGCGCCGCGGGGGCGGCGCGTTCTTTGAGATCAGGGGTTGGCTAGTTTGCCGAGGGTTTGGTAGAACTTGGGTCTGTCTTCAAATGGAAAGCATTCGGAAACGCTGATGGCGAGCTTTCCGGCCTTGAACGCTGCGGCGCACAGCATCGCGTAGCCTGTCTTACCTTGCATTGCGCGATATTGAATCTGGTCTACTGCGACCAACCAGCCATCGACAGATTGACTTTTCTCCTTGAATATTTTGGCGAACTCGTCAAAATAGGGTGGCTGATTCAATTTGGATTTTCGAATATCAAAATTCGCATTATTTTCAAAGCCGCTGATTTCTCGTATCAGTTTGGGATTTGGTCCATAGGCGATGACTATTTTTCTGCGGTCGAGTTCTGAAGCATAGAGGGCGGTTGGCACGCCGCTTCGGTAGATTTCGACAATTGCAGAGCCGATGGCTTGCAGCTCTCAAGAGTGAGTCCATGCTCCTTCAGCTTGCCGGGATGTGGGCAGTATTCTGGATGTGCTTGTGCTTGTGCTTGTGCTTGTGCTTGTGCTTGTGCTTGTGCTTGTGCTTGTGCTTGTGCTTGTGCAGGAAAATAAAACACCGCAGAGAGCATGTTCAGGAAAAATATAGATTTGAAACCTATGATCCAATTATTTTCTTGAATTTGTGAAATTTTGTTGTCGTTGTAAAACTTTTGGAAATTTAGCCGATGCCCTTCGTAGGCACACGATAAATTTAAATTTCCAAACAGGTCAAGCATAAACGTCCCTTTAGAAAGCTGAAAAACTTCACTCGATAATGTTTGCGCAAGATTACGCGTCTGTAGAAATAATTTCTCCCGATACCGCAGGAATATTTAATTGATTCAATCCAGCGATAGAATATGAATTCTCAGCGGAGCTGAAAGTCTTTAGGCTAAACTGTCATACGCAAAATTTAGCTCAATCTGAGTAGTAGATAATTTAATTTATTTTCAATTGGTTTATTTATTGAATGACTGGCCCTTAAAAGCGGGACATTTTTCATATTTTCCCTCAGTATCAAAATAATGGTCGAAAAAAACTTCGGAGTATGTTGAAAGGTCGATCGTGACGCCAGCGCCCGATTCAATGTTTAGGTATTCTCCATTACTCAAAAATCCTGCCCCAAATGTCCCGCTACTCAAACCGAATTTTTTGATTTTTCTGTTTTTCTTCAGATCAATCAGTGTGGCCTCGCTTTCCTGTGGATTGCTTATATTAATTTTTTTCGGCTTTCCCCATACTAGAACCATGGATCTATCACACTTTATTTGATACCCGTCTATAGTATGTGTATATTTTTTGCTGTAGATATAATGCCGAATCGTTGTTTCTGACAGTTGAGTTGGTTTATTTTCTTCTTGGCCGTTTGCGAACTCGGTTAAAAAAGCAATAGACAAAAAAACCAATAGAGTAAATTTAATCATACCGCGTCCATTAGCATATTGGATATTAGCTTCGTTTGAATTATGCGCATATCTAGGGAAGTTCTGCAAAACCTCTTGCGATGGGCTGTCGTCGGAGCCGAGCATCGGCGAGGATGTGGGATGAGCCAGATTCCACTCGGTCTTGACCCGTTGCCCAAGAAGACGTGCAAGAAGGTCATCTTGGAACAGATGAACCAAGTCGTGCCCTGGGCTGCGCTGGCGGGTTTGAATCGGGGCTGGTGCGCACGGTCATCGGCATGGCGGCCAACGTCAACGACGTGACGCAGGTGACGGCACTGCTGCATGGGCAGGAACAGCATGTGTTTGGGCATGCGGGCTACCAGGGGTTGCCAAGCGCGAACAGGCCAGGCAGTTGGACGTGACGTGGCACATTGCCATGCGCCCGGGCAAGCGCCGGGCGCTGCAGGGAGATAGCGAAATGGACCGTCTGCGGCAGGCACTGGAGCAACTGAAGGCGAGCGTTCGAGCGAAGGTCGAACACCCGTTCATGGTGACCAAGCAGCAGTTCGGCAATGCCAAGGTCCGCTATCGCGGCAGGGCCAAGAACACAGCTTGTGTGGCGATGCTGTTCGCAATGAGCAATCTGTGGATGGACGGGGCGGAATTTGTTGAGCACGCAGGGATAACTGCGTCTGCCGGGGCACCAGTAGCTCCATGACAGCGTGCAGATGCAAGTAAGAAGCGGCGCGCAGAGCCTTTGGGGACGCGACCGAGGACCTCAAGCAATGATCAATATGCCTCGCTGCACGTTGGGCTCTGCGAAAACGGGGTTTTGCAGACCTTCCCTAGCTGCCAAAAATAGCCAGAACTATATATTTTCAATTCCTTTTTGGACTATCGTTACTAGTAGAGAGCGACCATCGAGAATAATGCTGCCAATCTTCTTTCTTGCAAATTTCATTTGATGGCTCCCGACTTTCATTGAGAGTGGATGAGTAATTGATCTTGCCAGTTTTCAAATCAAAAGTTGCTCGGTCTGTATATAGTAGTTCTACATGCCTGCCATCATTACTGAAATTAGCATCAATTAATTCTTTGCTAGTAATTTTCCGAAATAGTATTTTTCGATGCCCACTTTTTAGTACTGCGATGTAACCAATTTGTGGGCTGTCGGTGCTTACTTCATTGGGGGTTCCCCAAACTATAATGGTGGTTTTTTTGCAATTGGTCTGATATCCATTGATCGTTCCGCCAAATTGATAATTTCTCTTGACTCCATGCTTTTCTTCTGTTAAAAGTACTTTTCCTTGGATTTTTGCTGAGTTGAATTGCGAAAAGCTGGACAATGAGAAAGTTGCGACAAGCCCGGCTATGAAGAATTTATTTAGCATCTTCAAGATATTTAAATGTAGATTGCGCAAATTTCCAACGATTTTTATGCGGCGGCTTCTCGCCCGGGTTGACTGCGTGCGAAACGTTGTCTGATGTTTTTTCAGAAAATCCAGCATCACATAATCTCGCAATTGAACGGAACGAAAAATAAAATCCAGCACTGTCGACTGCATTAAAATGATTATCGGCAAGAATTTCGGGGTTCGGAATTGCTGGCCCTTGCTTTCCATTTTTAAACCAGTTCGCATCGAAACTTGATTTTAGCATCCAGCCACGATAGATCCAATATTGGGAATAGTTGTATCTCCCGGTCAGTTGTTTCATGCCCCTGCCTCTAAATTTAATCCCATCCCCTTGTGCTGTATTGCCTAAGCCAAGATTGCCTTCATATCTCGTAAGATAAATAACGTCTTTATGATTTTGCGGAGTCGATTGGAGATAGCCTGATGACTCGTCTTGTAGGCTAATATGATTTTTATTTATTGCAATACCAATATCAATTGAGCACTCTCGAACAGCCATGAAAAAATAACTTTCCTGTGCCATTTGACCAAAAAAATAAGATAATCTAATCTTGCTTTGGAGTCCGTATTTTCTCAAAACTATATTAATCCATGTCTTGTATCTATTAATATAAAAACTTGGAGTCTTCCCAAAGTTTTCATAAATTTCTTTAGGATAAATGGCTTCTAAATCTTCTTTATCTAACCAAATTATCGAACGCAGAGTTTGTACAAAACGGCGCGGATGCAAATGCCAATCCGCATCCTTGTACTCCTGCGGCAAGTCATCAGGGCAAAGCGCCTCGCAATGGGCCGCAAACTCCTCCCAGCCGTGGCCCTCCGACATCCGGAATTCCTCGTCCGTCTTGAGCCATTCGTACCGCCGCGTGATCGTGGCCTTGTCCCATTCCGTCGGGAACTTGCAGATCGCGTACTGCAGCTTGGCCCGCACCTCCGGCACGCTCAGGCGCTTGGCCAGCACGTCCGGCTGCCGGATGGTTTCGGGTAGCGCCGGGTCGCGGATCAGCCGCCTGAGTTCCACTGAATCGCAGCGCTGGTCCAGCGGGTTGCTGTCGTCGTCGAAGCATTGCCAGCCTCGAAACGCCGGAAAGTCCGCATCGCTGAACTTGAAGGTGCCCGGTGCGTTGAGGTCGGCCCAGATATGGCCGGTGTCGGTGGGGATCGGGCGCCAGTGGGCCGCGTTGGCAGGCAGTGGGTCGGGCCCCAGGTTGCGGCCGAAGCGCAGCAGTTCGTACCAGCCGCTCGGGCTGCTGCGGGCCTGGTCGGCGGCGCTCAGGCTGTTGTGCCGGGCGTTGGCTTCGACGTACATGTTGTATTCGAAGTCGGTTTCTACATGAGGCGTGCCGATGGGCTGGCCGACCTGCAGGCCGCCGGGCCCATCCTTGGCCCGATAGCTGGTCAGCGTGGCGTGGCCGCCCTTGGCTGCGGTGCCGGATGGTCCGTAGCGGATCTCCACCCATTGGGCCACGTGGAGTGTTCCCGGTACGAAATGATCCGTCGCGGCGCTGGCGCCGGCTGTGGGGGGAGCGTACAGATGTGACTTCGGGGCGCTGTCGCGTATCGGGGTGCCCGCAGGCAGGTAGATGTAAATATTGCCGAAGACGGCATCCTCCCGCCCATTCGCCGTCGGCGCCTTGTTGGGCTCGGTCCACTTCAGGTTGCGGCTCGGGCCCAGCAGCGTCTGCAGGTTGTTTGCATCCATGCAGATCTCAAAGTGCAGCCGGCCGTCGCGGCCGCAGTCGCGGCCCGGCTTGCCGATCGCATCCTTGCGCCAGATCGGCTTGCCGGGCTGCACGCCGGGCTCGATGTCCCGCAGGTGCATGTAGGCGCTGTAGAAGGTGAGTTGCGTCGGGGTGTTGCCCGTGGCGCCGATGTCGGTGGTGTGGCGCACGATCACGAGGCCGTTGTCGGTCCAGGCGGCTTCCTTGCCGTAGGGGTTGTAGTTCAACGGGTGATGAGGGTCGTCCGTGTGGGGGGTGCTGTCGCGCCGGAAGATGACGGTGCCATCGACGATGGCGCGCACGGGCAGCGGGCGATATTGGGCGTCTTTGGGCGCCGCGAGATGCATGCCGTTGTGCCAGGTGAGCTTGGTCACCAGCGGGAACGAGCCCTCGGGTGCACCGCTGGTGCCGTGGGAAGAGTCCTTGGGCTCCGGCATGGCGGCGTCGAGGAAGGCCGCTTCGCTGGCTTGCAGGGGCGGCAGGAAGGGTGGGCTGATGAGCATGGGGGTGCTGCGGCCGTCTGAAGAGAGAAGGTAGAGAAAGGGGTTCGTGACAGACGTGCTGTGATCGCCGCGGGGTCTTATTTGGAAGGCCCAAAGCGGCGTGCTGCCTTCTCGCCGGGCTGGTACTCGCTGCGAGCGAAGTCCTTGCCTTCCACCGGCCGACTCATGGGCCCCACCTGCGCATGCATGGCCGCATGCTCCTGCCAGCTGCCGGCGGTGCCGTGGCGGATGCCCTCGGCGCTCCACTCGGTGTAGCTGCCCCCGCCGATGAGCACGACCTTCTTCTTGGCCTGGATGCGGATGCGTCCCTCCACGCTGGTGATGCGCACGTCCTTGTGCGCCACCAGCACCACCTCGCCCTGGTGCGCCTGCACCTGCACCGGCCCGCGGCTGGCGATCCACTTCAGGCCGCCCTTGCGCACGAAGCTGCGCCGCCCCTGCGCCCCGCTCGCCCGCCCCCGGCCCCCGACACA
>NZ_LDSL01000160.1 GCF_001476815.1 Pseudacidovorax intermedius
CGGCCACGATGGCCGGGTCGATGACGGGCATGGCAGGCTCTTTCAGCGAAGGGATGAAGACGGGGCCGGCTGGACGCTGGCGCAGGACAGGGTGGCGCCGGCACGGGCCGCCGACGCCTTCCCCGCATGAAGCGGGCGCGTCACTGGATCACCCCCGCCGCCACGTTGATCGACAGCGCCAGCACCACCATGTTGAAGCCGAAGGACAGCACGCTGTGCACCAGCGTCAGGCGCCGCATCTCGGGCGTGGTGACCTGCACGTCCGACACCTGCGAGGTCATGCCGACCACGAAGGCGTAGTACAGGAAGTCGCCGTAGTCGGGCTCGGCCTTGCCGGGAAAGTCCAGCCCGCCCTCGTCGGGCGTGCCGTCGTCCTCGTAGTAGCGGTGCGCGTAATGGAAGGCGTAGACGGTGTGGATCATGAGCCACGAGCCCGCCAGCGCCACCATGCCCAGCACGATGTGCGCGCCGCGTTCCACGCCGCCCAGCTGCTTGACCTGCTGCAGCAGCAGGCCGATGGCGATCACGCTGCTGACGATGGCCGCCGCCACCAGCGCCAGGATGATGGCACCGGGCGGGTCCAGCGAGCGGGCCCGCGCCTTGACGTCGGCTGCAGTGAAGATGCGGGCCTGCCAGCAGGCCCAGCCCACGTAGGCCGCCACGCACGCCGACCCAGCCGAT
>NZ_LDSL01000161.1 GCF_001476815.1 Pseudacidovorax intermedius
GCATGCCATTGGAGGACCTGCCCAAGCTGCGTGGCAAGCCGCCGCACGTGGCGCGCTACGCGCTCCTGCAGGAGACCGAATGGGAATGGCGCTGGATGCAGCCGCCCAACACGCCCATGGTTTTCCCCGCGGTGCTGAACGACCACCAGTCCGTGGTGCGCAGCGGCTCGTCGCAGAATCGCAGCGTCGAGGCACCATGAGATGAACCCACCCCGTTTGAACTTCCTCGCTGCGTGTGGAAGTCCCATCCCCCTCGAGGGGCGCACCCGGCGGCCGGGCCAAGCCCGTTCCGCGGGTGCCTTGGCATGGCCTGCTCCGCGGCCCTTCGATCAAAACAGCGGCGCCGGCTTCATGCCCTGCGGGTGGCGCGCCAGCGCCATGGACAACTGACATGACGCTGCCCCGCTTCAGCGCGGCCGAGATGGTCTTTTCCGCCAAGTGCTTCGCCGCCGCCATGCTGGCGATGGCCGTGGCCAGCCTTGCCGGCCTGCCGCGGCCGTTCTGGGCGCTGATGACGGCCTACATCGTCGCCAACCCGCTGGCTGGCGCCGTGCGGTCCAAGGCCGTCTTTCGGCTGGCCGGCACGCTGCTGGGCTGCGCCGCGGCGCTGCTGCTGGTGCCGGCGCTGGTCGACGTGCCCGAGCTGCTGACCCTGGCCCTGGCGCTGTGGGTGGCGCTGTGCCTGTTCGTGTCGCTGCTGGACCGCACGCCGCGGTCCTACCTGTTCATGCTGGCAGGCTATTCCGCCGCGCTCATCGGCTTTCCGGCCGTGGGTGCGCCGCTGGGCATCTTCGAGACCGCGTCCGCGCGCGTGGAAGAGATCGCCATCGGCATCGTGTGCGGCACGCTGGTCCACAGCCTGGTGCTGCCCGTGAGCCTGCGGCCCACCCTGGTCGGCCTGATGGACCGGACCCTTGCCGATGCCGGCGCCTGGCTGCGCGGCATGGTCCAGCCCGCCGCCGCCACGGCGGACGGCGCGGCCGGCCTGCAGGCCGCGCGCCGCAAGCTGGCCGGCGACATCTCGCAGCTGCGGGTGATGGCAACGCACGTGCCCTTCGACACCAGCCATCTGAAATGGACCGCGTCGGCCATCCGCGCGCTGCAGCACGAGGTGGCGGCGCTCACGCCCTTCGCCTCGGCGGTGGACGACCGGCTGCAGGCCCTGCGCGACGCCGAAGGCCGGCTGCCCGCCGACGTCGAGCAGGTCGTGGGCGGCGTGCTGGCGCGCCTGGCCGACAGCGGCCGTGCGGCACCGGGCACGCCAGCCGCGCCCCTGGCCGATGCCGAGCTGGCCGGCCTGCGCGCCGCCGCCCGTGCGGTCGCCGACGCCGCGCCGCAGGCCGATGCCTGGACCCGCGCGCTGCGCATCGGCCTGGCCGTGCGGCTGGAGGAACTGGTCGACGCCTGGCAGGCCTGCGTGCAGCTGCGCCAGCGCATCGACGCCGGCCTGGCCGGCCGCCCCTCGGCGCTGCCTGCCGACCGCCATGCCGCGCCCGCCGCCCGCAACGTGCTGCACCGCGACGTCGGCATGGCCGCCTGGTCGGCGCTGGCCGCGGCGCTGGCCATCTGCCTGTGCGCCGCCTTCTGGATCCTCACCGGCTGGCCCGGTGGCGCGGCGATGGCCATGATGGCGGCGGTCTTCTGCTCCTTCTTCGCGGGCATGGACGACCCGGCGCCCTCGATCTACGGATTTCTGAAGGCGCTGCTGATGTCGCTGCCGCTCGGCGCCCTGTACGTGCTGGTGCTGATGCCGCTGGTGGTGGACCTGCCCACGCTGGCGCTGGTGTGCGCGCCGGCCTTCCTGGTGCTGGGCTGCTACCTGGCGCGGCCCGCCACCTTCATGAAGGCCATGGCACTGCTGCTGTCGGGCGTGATCGGCACGCTGTCGCTGTACGACACCGGCCAGGCCGATTTCGCCGGCTTCGCCAACGCCATGGTTGGCCAGGTGCTGGGCGTGGCCGCGGCGGCGGTGGTGACGGCGCTGGTGCGCTCGGTCAGCGCCGGCTGGGGCGCCCGCCGCATCCAGCGCACGACCTGGCGCGAACTGGGCCGGCCGCTGCGCCAGGCCGATGCGGCGCAGGCCCGCCTGCATGCGGCGCGGGTGCTGGACCGCATCGGCCTGCTGGCCCCGCGCATCGCGCAGGCCGGCGGCACGGTGGACGGCGTGAGCGCCGACGACGCGCTGGTGGACCTGCGCATCGGCACCGACCTGCATGCGTTGCGCCGCGATGCCGCGCTGCTGCCCGGCGGGCTCGGCCCCGACATCCTGGCGCGCGTGGCGCGGCTGTTCCGCGAGCATCCGGCGCAGCGCACCACCGGCCAGGCCGCGCAGGACCAGCCGGCGCTGGCCGAGCGCATCGACGAGGCGCTGCGGGCGCTGCTGCCCGGCGGCGCGGCGGCCGATGCCGGCCCGGGCCCCGAGGCCGATGCCGATCGCCGCCGCACCCTGGCCGCCCTGGTCGGCCTGCGCCGCAACCTCTATCCCGCGCGGCCCTGGCCGGCCGCGCCCCTCGCCACGCAGGAGGCCCGTGCATGACCGGTGAAGCCACGTTCTATGGCGTCTACATCCCCTGGCTGCTGGTGCTGGCCGTGGTGGCCTGGGGCCTGTGCTGGGGCGCGCGCCGACTGCTGGGCAGCCTGGGCGTGTACCGCTGGGTCTGGCACGCGGCGCTGTTCGACACGGCGCTCTATGTGCTCGTTCTTTTTGTGCTGACGCGGTTGACCGCGCCGGGAGGATTCTTCTCATGACTTCGACGATGACGACGACACGCGCCCGCGCCTTCGCGGCGCAACTGGCCCGGGTGGCGATCACCCTGGGCGTGGTGGCGCTGGCGGCCTGGGCCGGCCTGCGCCTGTGGGACCACTACGAACTCGCGCCCTGGACCCGCGACGGCCGCGTGCGCGCCAACGTCGTGCAGGTGGCGCCCGATGTCTCGGGCCTGGTGAGCGCCGTGCAGGTGCAGGACAACCAGCCCGTGAAGGCCGGCCAGGTGCTGTTCGAGATCGATCCGGCCCGCTTCGCGCTGGCCGTGGCGCAGGCCCGCGCGGGCGTGCAGTCGGCCCAGGCCAGCCTGGCGCAGGCCCGCCGCGAGGACGCCCGCAACGCCAGCCTGTCGGACCTGGTGCCGCGCGAGGCCCGCGAGCAGACCCGTGCGCGGGTCGAGGCCGCCGCCGCCGCCATGGCCCGCGCCGAGGTCGAGCTGCGCACGGCGGAGCTGAACCTGCAGCGCGCCACCGTGCGTGCGCCGGTGGACGGCTGGGTCACCAACCTGGACATGCGCACCGGCGCCTATGCCGCTGCGGGCCGGGGCGCCATGGCCATCGTGGACCGCGGCTCCTTCTACGTCGAAGGCTATTTCGAGGAGACCAAGCTCGCGCGCATCCACCCGGGCGACGCCGTGCGCGTGACGCCCATGGGCAGCCGCCAGCCGCTGGCGGGCACGGTGCAGAGCATCGCCGCGGGCATCGCCGACCGCGACCGGTCCACCGGCGCCAACCTGCTGCCCAGCGTCAACCCGACCTTCAACTGGGTGCGGCTGGCGCAGCGCGTGCCGGTGCGGGTGCAGCTGGACGCCCAGCCGGGTGCGGCGGGTCTGGTCGCAGGCCAGACGGTGCTGGTGGAAGTGGTGGCACGCGGCAACGCCGCTGCAAGCCCTGCCCGGGATGGCAGTGCGCCCGCCGCCGCCGCGCCTGCGAACGGCGAGCACGCCGCGACGGCGACGGCAGGGAAGGGAGGCCGGGCATGACGCGACGCCGCCATCGCCGCGCCACGGCCTTCGCCCGCCGCGCGCCGGTGCTGCTGGCGGCCTTGCTGCTGGCCGGCTGCGGCAGCCTGGCCGTGGGCCCCGACTACCATGTGCCGCCCGAGGCCGTCGCGCGCGGCGCCGCCGCCGCGAAGCCCTTCCAGGAATCGCAGGCGCCCGACGCCGCGGCGGCCATCGCGGCCGACCCGCTGCCGCCGCGCTGGTGGCACCTGTTCCGCGACCCCACGCTCGACGCCCTGGTGCAGCAGGCGCTGGCGCGCAACACCGACCTGCGCGTGGCCGCCGCCACCCTGGAGCGGCAGAACGCCGCCCTGGCCCAGGTGCGTGCCGAGGAACGGCCGCAACTGTCGCTGTCCGGCGGCCCCGCCTTCGGCCACGTGTCCGGCCTGTCGGAACTGGCGCCGGGCGTCAGCCCGCCCGACCAGTTCGCCTACAGCCTGGGGGCGGGGCTGTCGTACCAGATCGACGTGGTCGGCGAACTGCGGCGCGCGGCCGAAGCGGCGCAGGCCGATGCTGCCGCCGCGCAGGCCGGCGTGGACCTGGCGCGCGTGAACGTCGCCGCCGGCACGGCCCGTGCCTATGCCACGGCCTGCGCCACGGGTGCGCAACTGCGCGTGGCCGAATCGTCCGTCGCCCTGCAGAAGGAACAGGTGGACGTGGTGCGGCGCCTGCGCGATGCCGGTCGGGCCGGCGCCACCGACTTCGCGCGCGCCCAGTCGCTGCTGGCCCAGCTGGAGGCCGCGCCGCCCGCACTGCGTGCGCAACGCCAGGCCGCGCTGTACCAGCTGGCGACCTGGCTGGGCCGCACGCCCGGCGATCTGCCTGCCGACGTCCAGCAATGCGCTGACGTGCCGCGCGTCGCCGGCGCGCTGCCGGTGGGTGATGGCGCCGCACTGCTGCGCCGCCGGCCCGACTTGCGTCGCGCCGAACGCCAGCTGGCCGCGGCCACGGCGCGCATCGGCGTCGCGACGGCGCAGCTCTATCCCAAGGTGTCGCTGGGCCTGTCGGCCACCTCGGCCGGACCGGCGCGCGACTTCCTCGGCAGCGACGCCTTTGCCTGGAACCTGGGCCCGCTGATCCGCTGGAGCGTGCCCAACACCGGCGCCGCGCGGGCCCGCATTGCCGGGGCCGAGGCGTCGGCCCGGGGCGCCCTGGCCAGCTTCGACGGTGCCGTGCTGCAGGCACTGCGCGAGACGGAGACCGCGTTGTCCACCTACCGGCAGGAGCTGGTCACGGTGGCGGCGCTGACGCGGGCCCGAGACCAGAGCGCCGAGGTCGCGCACCAAGCCCGGCGCCTGTATCTGGGCGGCCGCAGTTCCTACCTCGACACGCTGGACGCCCAGCGCTCGCTGGCGTCAGCCGAGGCGAGCCTGGCTGCGGCGCAGACGCGCGTGGCGCAGGAACAGGTGGCGGTCTTCATGGCGCTGGGTGGCGGCTGGGAAGCGCCGGAAGGCACTGGCGCCGCCGCCTCGCTCAGCGGTGCAGGCTGAGGTTGAGCTGGTCGATCGCCGGCGCCCATTCGGCATCGGCCTTGATCTGTTCTTCCAGGAAGCGGGCCTGGGCCGGCGTCCAGAAGGGCGCCTGGTGCAGCGGCAGATGTTCCGGCAACGGACCGTGCTGGGCGATGAAGGCCTGAACGGCCTCTTCGTCGTGGTCCAGTCCCAGTTGGGCGAAGAGGTCGTGCATCGTGGGCATGTCGGTCAGCATGGCGTCGATTCGGCAAAGAGTGGGAATGCGTGGATCGTCGCCATGCTTGCCCGTCGCCGGGTGTAGGAACGCGTGCCCTGCGTGCGCAAGCGACGCGGGCGGCCGGGCGTGGCTGGCAAGCGGCGCCTGAGCGCGCCTACAAAGCGCACGACCAAGCACCGACATGGCGGCCACGGCTCGCCTGCACGCTGAAGCCCTGGTTCAACCCCACGATTTCAGGAGTCCCCATGAGCAAAGCCCCCACCAAGCGCAACGACGCCGTCGACCTGCTCGATGCCGACCACATCGCGGTCAAGAAGCTTTTCCAGCAGTACAACAAGCTGGCCGAGGCCGACGCGCCTGCCGACGAGCGCAAGGCGCTGGCCACGCAGATCTGCCATGAGTTGACGGTGCATGCGCAGATCGAGGAAGAGATCTTCTATCCCGCCGTGCGCGAAGCCACCGGCGACACCGGCATGATGGACGAAGCCACCGTCGAACACGCCTCCGCCAAGGATCTGATCGCGCAGATCGAAGCCATGCAGGCCGACGAGCCGATGTTCGACGCAAAGGTCATCGTCCTCGGCGAGTACATCGACCACCACGTCACCGAGGAACGCGAGGAGATGTTCGAGAAGGCCCGCAAGACCGACCTGGACCTGAAGGCCATGCGCGATCAGCTGATGGAGCGCAAGCAGGCGCTGGAAGCGGAAATGACGAGCACGGCGGGTTGAGGCCGGACGAGCGTGGACCGGGCCGCTTCGGCGGCCCCGCCTGCTCGTACCGTCACCATTGGAAGCGGCCGGCGCGATGCGTCGACCGTTTCGTTTTCGGGCTGCCTGACCTTGGCCCGGGGCCGCGCTCAATGCTTGGCGACGCGCACCACCACGGCGGTCGACAGCAGGATGCCTGCGACCAGCGCCGCGATGGCGAGCAGGCCGCCCTGCGTGACCTCGACCTTCGCATCGAGCTTGAAGGGGCGCGTGCTGAGGCTCAGCGTGGCGCTTTGCGATGGCGTGGGGGATGGCATGGCGCGACAACTCCTTGCAAAGCGATGCTTGTGCCACGGCGTGGGCCAGAGCCATGCGGGGCGCGGGCAGCGGCGCCCGTAGGAAAGTGCTTCCGAGTCCCGCAATGCGGTGTCAGGCGAAGGGGTGTCGATGCTTGCAGGGCTGGCCTCCGTGCGCCTACATCGGGATGCCTGGCGGGCCACCAGCATGGACGTCATCCATCACAACAGGAGTTCCGACATATGGCCGACAACCCGTCCACCAATGACGCCAGCAACGCGAGCGGCGTCGACCGCATCGACGTGAAGTCCGACGAAGCGCTCGCCCAGTGGGGCAAGAAGCTGGATGTCACAGCTGCGCAGCTGAAGGAAGCCGTTGCCGCCGTCGGCGACAAGGCGCCCGATGTGGAAATGCACCTGAAGGGCACCCGTGCCTCCACGAACGACGACCAGATCGAGAAGGCGGGAGGCGCCTGACCGACATCGGGATGATCTCGACCTGCTGCGCCTCAGCATGAGCGTCAGCGTGGCCGCGGTCATCATTACCGGCCAGCGTCAACGACAAGGGCGCCCGCGGGCGCCCTTGTCGTTGGGGTGATGGCCGCTCAGTGCCAGATCTTGGTGACGGCAGCGAACAGGCCCACGGCGGCAAACATGGAGCCGATGGTCCAACGCTGCATGTCGGCCAGGGTGCGCAGGAGGCGCGCCTCCATTTCGGCCGTGTCGGTCTTGACCTCGGCCTTCAACTGAGCCACGTCGCGCCGTACGCCTTCCACGTCGCCGCGAGTGGCAAGCTGGGTGGCGTGCAGGGCATAGCGCTTGTCGATCTCTCGGTTGATCGACTCCACGGCGGCCTTGGCGTCGGCTTCGGGCACGCCGGCCTTGACGAAGGCGTTGTAGATCTCGAGTTCCATGGGGGGATGGTAAAGCATGGGGTCAACGGACGTGGAGAGCGGTGCTGTTGGCAGTGCCCCAGTCGTGTTCGCGCTCCAGGCGCTGTACCAGGGGCATTGAAGGCGGCCAATCGCGCTCGAAGGTCGTGGCAAGCCAAGTAGCCATCCCCAGCAAAATTACCCAACAAAATTCGACATAATACCTATTGGAAAATGTAAGTCTGAGTGAGACGGCCTGGTTTTGCGGTTCGGGGAGATCCGGGTGGCGCAGGCGCCAAGCGGCCGAATCTGCCCGCTTGGCGTCTGCCCGGAAGAACGCGGATGCCCACCGCATCCATCGCGCGCCGCCTGCACCGCTCTGCGCAGGCGGCGGAGCTGCCTGTCGGGCAGTCGCCAGCGCCTCCTGCCGCAGCCGCAGCGCAAGACCGCGGCGACCTCCTGCCAGGCGGCGGAAGCCGCCTTACAGCACCAGCTCGTCCTCCGTCCAGTAAGCAAAGCTGTCCGAACCCGCGGAGCCCGCGCCACTCACC
>NZ_LDSL01000162.1 GCF_001476815.1 Pseudacidovorax intermedius
CCGGAAAGGGGCGCGGGAGCGGTCATGGATAATCCACATTCTACAAATCCGCCCTCTCCGAACCGGGCGAGCGCCGGCCACCTGCCGCGCGCTGCCCCTGCCGAGACGCTTGCAACACGCATCCATGCCTGACCAGAGCCGCGCCCCCGGGCACCGACGCCTGCCGCCGCTGCCCCGTGCGCTGCTGACGCTGGCGCTCATGGGCTGCCAGGCCGCCTGGGCCCAGTCGGCCCCCCCGCTCACCGACGAGCCGCCGCTGGTGCTGCGCCGCAGTCCCCGCCTGGCCGAAACCATTCCCCAGGAAGAGCGCAGCCTGCGCCCGAGCATCGTGCAGGGCGAGCGCATCTCCGGCCGGCCCGACCTCGAGACCACCGTGGAGGGCGACGCCTCCCTGCGCCGCGGGGACACCGTCATCCGCGCCGACCGCCTGACCTACGACCAGCCGCAGGACCTGGCCACCGCCGAGGGCGGCGTGCGCATCAACCAGGCCGGCAACGTCTACGAAGGGCCGCGGCTGCAGCTCAAGCTGGAGACCTTCGAAGGTTTCTTCGACAACGTGCGCTACCGGCTGCTCGCCACCGGCGCGC
>NZ_LDSL01000163.1 GCF_001476815.1 Pseudacidovorax intermedius
TTGACCAGGTGCTGGCGGCTTCTGTCCAGCAGTCGGCCGTCGGTGGGATGCGCAATGGCCTTGGGCATCACCGTGGTGTCCACGATGACCTGCTGCACGCTGGCTTTCTGGATCACGCCACCACGCCGGGCAGCGTCGATGCTGGCAGCCAGCAGCGCTTCAACGCCTTCTTCCCCCACGCGCTGGCGCCAGCGCGTGAGGCTGGACGCATCGATGGGCGCTTCGGTCTGCAGATAGGTCTCGCCGCAGAAGAACTGCCAGTACGGGTTCTCGACCCAGGTGTTGACCACGGCTTCGTCGGAAGCATCGAAGGTGTGCTGCAGGTACAGCAGCCCGGCAATCAGGCGCGGTGGCAAGGCGGGCCGGCCGCGGCCAGAAGTGAACGAGACCGCGAAGGTGCGCTCGATCTCGGTCCAGTCGATCAGCGCCGCCAGCCTGACCAGCGGGTGCTTCATGTTGATCTGCTCGTCCAGCCTTGGACGGAACAGCTCGGCCGTGTGTGGATGCGAAGGCTTCGGACCCATCGGACTCCTTGGAGGAATTTGCAAGAAAACGGGCTCAACTGAATCTATACCTTGCAAGTCCAGCGCCCACTCAGCCACAAAACTTCACGCAAGATCAACGGCTTACGGGTTGTTCAGGGCGGACTAAGAACGGTATTCGTGGAGAGTATCCCAAATAGGATTTCCCGCGGCCTCCATTATTTACCATCATCAATAGAAATCGATTCTATAATTGATTTTATAGATTCAATATTAGATGTGCCATTTTTTGTTTCACCACCGCCGATAATGGCCTGTTTAGAGTTGTAAAAACAAAAAGCAAATGAGTAATCCGACTCATTTTTTGAGATGACAGCACGCATCGGTAGGCCTTGCGATTGGCGAACATCAAGAAGGGCGCTTTTAGGATTTGCAACGAAATTTTTTAGTGTACAAGGATCGGCGTTGTTATCGAGAACCAAGCCCTGCGGATCATCAGGAGGGTCGCAAGAGATCCAAACCCAGTAATTGTCATATTTTTTCGGAGGCTCCACTGACCATGAAACTCGGCTTCTTAAAATATGAGCATCGTTCTTTTTTATAGTTTTCTGCTTGCCTTGATCGATAAACACACTCCAATCTCCGTCAAACCATATTCGTCCTTTATTTGGAACAGCTAATTTCATTTTGCAGGCGTCGAAACTTGTATGTATATCGTAGGCACCGGGGGTCGAGACCGGAACATAACCTTGAGTTATTAATTTCGCCGGATCAGCGTGCAAATCGAGAAAAATGCAGCAAAGAAAAAGCGCAGAAAAAATTGGAAATAAACGCCTCATTCATGGCTTTCTTGGAATGAAACTTCAGGGGGCGGATTCAAACCTGAAGTGCAACGCCTGCCATTCGATAAGGTCAGAAGATGCCGAGCACTTCGACGAAGACATACCACCTGCAGCCTGAGGATCGCCTGACGCTGGCGAGCCTGCGCCAACAGGGGCTGGGCGTGCGCGCCATGGCCCGTGTGCTGGGGCGCTCGCCGTCCACCGTCAACCGCGAATTGCAACGCAACGCCGATTCGAGCGGTTACGCCAACGTCACGGCGCGCACCCGCTGCCGGCAACGCAGACTGGCCGCGCGTCCTGCCCGCAAGCTCGATCCCGAAGGCGTCATGTTCGGCGTCGTGCGCCAGTGCCTGGGCTGGCGCTGGTCGCCCGAACAGATTGCCCTGACACTGGCGAGCATCTATCCCAAGGGCCATCCCTACCGCGTGTCGCACGAGACGATTTACAACTGCATCTACGCCCAGCCTGTGGGCGAGCTCAAGCGCGAACTGGTGGCCTGCCTGCGCCAGGTGCACAACCAGCGCACGCCCCGCAGCAAGGGCCAGGATCGGCGCGGGCAAATTGCGGACATGCTCAGCATCCACGTGCGCCCACCCGAGGTCGAAGACCGGCAGTTCCCCGGCCATTGGGAGGGCGGCCTGATCAAGGGTCAGGCCAACGCCAGCGCGGTGGGCACGCTGGTCGAGCGCACCAGCCGGCTGCTGATGCTGGTGAAGCTGCACCAGTCCAAACCTGCCAGTGCGGCCAGCGTGCTGCAGGCCTTCACGGACAAGCTGCGCAGCATCGCCCAGCCGATGCGCAAGACGCTGACCTACGACCAGGGCCGGGAGATGGCACGACACAAGGAGCTGACGGCCAACACGGGCGTGGCGGTGTACTTCTGCGATCCGCACAGCCCCTGGCAGCGCGGCTCCAACGAGAACGTCAATGGGCTGGTGCGCCAGTACCTGCCCAAGTGCACGGACTTGAGCGGCTACAGCCAGGAGCAACTCGACGCCATCGCCGACGAGATCAACAACCGGTCCCGCAAGGGTCTGGGCGTGAGAACGCCATTGGCCGTGTACCGCCAACTCTTGATCACGCACTCCGAGCCACAATCCAACACCGTTCACTGAAAGCGTGGGTGTTGCACTTCAGGTTTGAATCCGCCAGGCTTCTTTTTTCAACTTGTCGAGGAACGAGCCCATTTCCGAATTTCCTGGTTAGACAAAACTCGATATGTAGTAAGAATATCTTGATTTTGGACTGATCAATGGCTTTGTTTTTGAATTAATCCCTATTCGAGAAATTCAATACTCCGAAGGATTTTTAGCGCGTGAGGCACCAGGTCTCCTCTTGGGCCATCACGCAAAAGACCTACTTTACCAAGTCCGCAAAGTGCTTTGGAAGCGTGATAGATGCAGAAGCTCATATATCTTGTGCGTCCGGCGTCGTCCCCCGTGAGTTGATCGCTCGTGTCAGCCCATCCTTGAGCATTAGGTGTTTTGATGTCGTAAACACGCATTGCAGCTATAGTGGAGTTCAGAAAGTCGGGGTCACTGTAGTCTTGAGATTGCTTAAGATAATTGCGCAACTCCTTTGGAGCTTTCTTCCACCTTTCAAGTTTTTTATCGTAGATGCCGGAGGGTTGTGGATTATCTATGTAATTCTTTTCCTTGCACGAAAAAGACAGGGTTAGGGTATCCATATTTGATTTCCAAGCGTTTGGAATAGGATATATAGTTATGCCTCCAACATTATTTTTTGGATTTCCACCATTCCCGATTTGATATTTAAAATTAGCAGAAATAATGAATCTTATTTTACAACTCTTCCCCATATCTAATGTTTCATAATTTATTTTATTGGAATTTTCCTTAAATTCATTTGCATGAACAGCATAAATGAAAGATGCAACAATTAGAAATAAAATTGCTTTATTAAGCATTGTTTTTTCGTGGCACATACCCTTCGGGGTAGTCGAGTGATAAATGCCCGTTTGCGTTCGGCAAATGGGTTTCTGTTAGCACCGCTAGGGCTACTCCGTACCCAGAGCATCTAGATTCGAATCCATTGAGAATCGTGGAGTACGTGTTATTGACTTCTCCGGGAATGTTGACTCCTGCCGAGACCTTCCAAAAGGCTTGACTGCGATAATAAACTTTATCTCCCATGCTCTGACCTTTGCTGTTCACAGTGGGAACTACCATCCGTTCAAATATGTGAACGCCGTCTGCATAAAAGTTTAGCCCCTGTTTGGCAGCATAAAATCCAGCGCTATCTGAGGGGGCCCAATTGCCCTCATCTACATCTATCGAGATATCTCCGGCAATTTCTTGCCTCCATTGAATAATTTTTTGTGTTATTTCAGGGAAGTTGGTATCTTGCAATGCGCCCCATTTCTTTTTCTTTGCTGCGTCGATCAACGTTGTTCCCAGTTTGACAGGGAACGCTCTTCCTCGGTATCGCCAGTAATCTATGTAGTTGTCGGGATTGGTCATCTGTAAGAAGCCGCGCCCATACCATGGCGCATATACCAAAGCTGCCCCGTTTCCCTCTGAAAGGCTCTGCCACCAAGTCGTCTCTTGGATTGAATTTCCAAAAAAAGAAACCAACCGTATTGGCGTGTTTATGCCCCATTTTCGCAATGCTTGATTTAGGGGAATCCGGTGATTGGAGAGGATCTTGTGGACAGTTGTCCGATCAGAGGGTTTAGGCTTGGGGCCGAGGACCCCTTCCCAAAGGATCGCTGGATGCTGGACACCCTGCGCATCTTTGTATGTGCCCCTGCGCACCGCATGACTTGGCAGCAATTGCAGCATTTCGCACACGCTCAGCCACATGCATTGGCGCATATGCAGGATGAATTCTCTGGGATGCCAGTGCCAATGCTTCTTGCCTAGGCGCTGGCGGTCGGAGTCGGGTAAGTCCTCCCAGAAGCACAGTTGCTTGGCGAACGCCACCATCTGCTGAAATCCCGCTTCGTCCACAGGACGGTCGTTGTAGGGGCTGCGCTCCTTGGTCCAGCGCCAGCGCAGCTCCACATCCTCCTTCGACCATTCGGTCGGAAATTTGCACACGGTACGCGTCAGGCGCCGCTGCACGTCGGGAGCGCACAGACGCTGCTTGCGTGTCTGCGGTGTGTCCTGTTCGACGGGGTCGCCTTCGGGCGTGGTATTCAGAAAGCGATGAATGATGGCCGAGTCACATCGACTGTCGTCGTCGGTCACGTCGTCATCCACCAATCTCCAGCCGCGCCAATGCGGAAAGTCCGCATCGCTGAATTTGGTTGTTTTCTTGCCATTGAGGTTAATGAATCGCTCGCTGCCGTCCGGCAACTGCACGCGGCGCCAATGCGGCATGTCCGGTGCCAAAGCGTCGGGGCCAAGCTTGCGGCCCAGGCGCATCAATTCATAGATGCCGCTCGGGCTGTTGCCTGTAGGCGTGTGCTTGTGACGGTCCAGTGCTTCGTAATACAGGCCATATTCGGGCTTCCAGTCTGACTTGCTCGCGAAGCTCTTTTCTTCGAACAGACCCACGGGCTCACCGCCAGCCAAGCGCCAAGTCCTCAGGCGGATGGCGCCTTTGTCGTGTTCGATGCCGAATACGAGGTCCTCTGTGGTGACGGACGCCGAGGCTGGCGGATTGGCGCCGGGATGGCTGGTGTACAGGTCGGCGCCACGCGGCACGTATACATAGATGGTGCCGAAGAGAACGTCGGTGCGCCCATCGCGCTCCGGAATCAAACGACCGGTGCGCCGGCCAACGAGGGCGGCCAAATCATCGTCGCCGCAGATGATTTCGAAGTGGATGCGTGCATCCTCGCCTCGAATCTTGCCCGCCAAGCCCAGCGGCATGCGACGCCACACCGGTTTGCCCACCTCGGGCAAGTCCTTGTCCAGGCGGCTCAGGTGCTGGCTGATGCTGTAGTAGGTCAGGGTCGTAGGTGTGGGATTGGCGCCCGGCGTGGCGCCGATCTCGGTCTCGTGGCGGATCACCACGCAACCGCAGCTGTATTCCTTTCCGCCGTGAGTGAGCGGGGTGTTGTCACGACGGAAGATGACCGTGCCGTCGGCGATGGCGCGCACCGGGCTGTCGCTGAGGGGGGCCGCCAGATGCGTGCCGCCATGCCAGGCCATGCCCTGGCTGACAGGAAAACCGCCAGAGCCAACCACACCGCCTTGCATGACGCTGTTGACGCACTCGATGTCGTAGCTTTCCGGAAAGCCGGCGTTGGCCAGCAGAAAGGGGGGACTGATGATCATGGACCTGGGCTCACATTGAGAAGTCGGGTGCATGCCCGGGATGCTCGGTGGTGGGTGCCTCTGCTGCGGCGGGTAACGGGACCTCTTGGATAGGCCGGCTCATGGGCCCGACCTGCGCATGCATGGCCGCATGCTCCTGCCAGCTGCCGGCGGTGCCGTGGCGGATGCCCTCGGCGCTCCACTCGGTGTAGCTGCCCCCTCCGATGAGCACGACCTTCTT
>NZ_LDSL01000164.1 GCF_001476815.1 Pseudacidovorax intermedius
CTCCCCAACCCCTCTCCCGCTAGGGGAGAGGGGCCAAGGCCGTGTACTCGCATGGGGCGGCTCACTTCATCTTGCATTGCTGCCAGTAGGCGTCGCGGTAGCCCTTCAGCGGCGTCGACAGCGTCTTGTTGGTGATCTTCCCTTCGGCATCCTTGCCGATCACGCGCAGGTAATAGTCCTGGATCGGGAAGTTGTTGTTGCCGTACTTGAAGGGTCCGCGGATCGACTGGAAGTTGGCGGCCTTCAGGGCCTTGAGCACGGCCTCCTTGTTCTTCACGTCGCCCTTCACGTCGCGGGCCGCGGCGTCCATGGCCAGGATGGCGTCGTAGGCCTGCGCGGCATAGAAGGTGGGGTAGCGCTTGTAGGCCTTGCGGAACTCGCCCACGAACTTCTGGTTGGCCGCATTGGGCAGGTCGTGCGACCACTGCGAGGTGGAGAACAGGCCCAGCATGGGTTCGCCCACGGCGGCGATGGTGTCCTCGTCGGCGGAGGCGGGGTTGGTCACCAGCCGCACGTCCTTCGACAGGCCCGAGGCCACGAACTGCTTGATGAAGTTGATGCCCATGGCGCCGGGCAGGAAGAAGAACACCGCCTCGGGCTTGGCAGCGCGGATCTGCGCCAGCTCGGCCGCATAGTCCAGCTGGCCCACCTTGCCGTACACCTCGGCCACCACGTTGCCCTTGTAGGTGCGCTTGAAGCCGGTGAGGTGGTCGCGGCCCGCCGGGTAGTTGGGCGCGAGGATGAAAGCGCTCTTCAAACCCTGGTCGCTGGCCCACTGGCCGGCGGCCTCGTCCCAGGTGTCGTTCTGGTAGCTCTGGCCGAAGAAGTAGGGATTGCACTGCGCGCCCGCGTACTGGCTGGGCCCGGGGTTGGCGGTGATGAACGGCACCTTGGCCGCGAACAGCGCCGGGCCGACGGCCAGGGCCACGTTGGACGGCACGGGCCCGGTGAAGAAGTCGATCTTGTTCTGCTGGATGAAGCGGTCGACGATCTGCTTGGCCTGGTCCGGGCTGCCTGCCGTGTCGGCCTGGATGAACTCGGCCGGGTAGCCGCCCAGCTTGTTGTCGAGCAGCCTGATCGCCAGGTTGATGGCGTCGCGCGTCTCGGCACCGCCGGCCGCGAAGGGGCCGGAGATGTCCAGCGCCAGGCCCACCTTGATGGGATCGGCGGCGAGGGTGGGCGCGGCGAAGGCCAGGGCCAGAGCGGCGGCCAGCAGCGGCCGGGTGCGAACGGGGGTCATGGGCTTCCTCTCCGGGGGATGCGTGTGAATGGGATGGACGGCGGTCAGCAATCGGCATGCCATCGGGCGCCGGGCCCGACGGCAGCGCGCGGCTCAGATGGGTGTGGCCAGCAGCGTGAGCACGCGCGAGGTGTCGTACACCACGCGCCGCTGCGCAAAGCGCCAGCCCGCCGGCGTGCGCACCAGGCGGTCCAGGTAGCGCCCGGCCTGGAAGATGAAGGACTCGCCGTTGGTGCGCGTCTGCACCACCACGTAGGAGGACTCGGCCGTCACCGTCTGCGCATCCACCGGCGTGATCGCGAGGCCGCTGGTCATGTGGCGGTAGCTGTGCGACTCGTAGATGTTGGCGTGGCGCAGCGCCACCACGCGGTCGCGCAGCATGCCGGCGCTGGTGCAGTGCACGAGGCCGATGGGCAGTCCCATGTCGGCGTTCTCCTTGGGCACGATCTCGTACAGGCAGTCCTCGATGAAGAGGGCCGTCCAGTCCTCCAGCCGGTCGTTGTCCAGCAGGGCGCAGTAGCGCTCGTTCAGCTGGTGGATCTGGAACCAGAGGGCGATGTCGACGTCGGGCGTGGCCGCAGCGGCGGTGGTCTGGGGGGCTTCCATCACGGTGCTCATCTCAATAGCCCATCAGCTTCTGGTAGCCGGTCCAGAACTTCCGGATCAGGTTCTCCGTGATCATGGTGTCCTCCCGGTTCGGGTCGGTGCGGCCCAGGTCCAGCACCGAGGTGGCATCGGCATCGCGTGCGGTGCCGCGTTGCACCAGCTCGGTGGCCTCGGTGTCCTCCATCGAGATGAAGCCGGCGGGCCCCACCAGGTTGGCCTGCTTGATGCGCAGCGCGCGCAGCTCGGGCGTGTCGTCCTCGTAGCCGAAGAAGTGGAAGACCAGCTCGAACTCGCCCGGCGCCTTGGGCAGCACCTGCCGCGCCACCAGCGTGTTGTGGATCTGCTGCAGCACCAGCTGCGGAAAGATGGTCTGGATGTGGTTGGTGCAGTCTTCCTCGTACTCCGAGATGAAGCCCAGCACCGACGCATCCTCCAGGTGGAAGCCGTCGTCCATCGAGCGGATGGCCTGCTGCTTGTAGGCCGTGGCGGTGTCGCCCTCTTGCTCGATGTTGGTGGCGGTGATGATGCTGTGCAGGCCGTGCGCCTTGTCGGCCATCGAGCGCGCCTTCATGCCCACGCGGAAGATGTTGAAGGTGGTGTGGAACAGGTGCAGCAGGCTCGCGTGGTACGGGTCCTTGACGTTCTCGTAGTAGAGCTTCCAGTTGCTGCGGGCGTACTGGCGGGTGCAGCCGAGATACACCACCTTCTTGTGCATCACGCGGTCGACCCAGGGCCGCATCTGCTCGCCGATGTAGTCGGCCAGGGTCGGCGCCTCGTCGCTGAAGCTGGCGAAGACCAGGCCCTTGTAGCTGTCCACGCGCAGCTTGCGCAGGCCGTGCGCCTTGTTGTCGAAGTCCGGCGGCATGCCGGGCGCGCCGTCGCGCCCGCGCTTGAAGGGAATGCCCTGCAGGTCGCCCTTGGCGCTGAAGCCCCACTGGTGGTAGACGCAGGTGTGCACCTTGGCATTGCCGCGCGCATTGCGGCAGACCATGGCGCCGCGGTGGGCGCAGCGGTTGACCCAGCAGGCCAGCTCGCCGTCGGGCGCGCGGGTGACCACCACCGGCGTGTCGCCGACGAAGGTGCTCTTGTAGTCGCCGGGGTTGGGAATCTCCGCCTCCAGCGCGACGAAGCTCCAGGTGGGGCCGCGGTAGATGCGCTCCTGCTCGCGCTCGAACACGTCCTGCGAGCTGAACACGGCGTAGGGCACGCGCGAGCCGTCGGCCTGCGGAAAGTGCACCACGCGCTGCTGCTGCTCGGCGGCAGCGGCCTGCAGCGCACCAGGATCGACCGGTTGATTCATGGCAAGAACTCCTTCCGTGTGCGGGCCCGGCGGTTGCAGGGCGTCATGGGCCGCATGGTCGAAGGCCGGCGCCGCGGCGGCTATCCGATTCGCGCGGGATCGGGGCCGCGGATGTCCGGATCGCGCAGGACTTGCGCCCCCCGATCGGCGCTGGCGGCTGCCACAGACGCCTGGCGCGCTTCTTGCGCTGCGTCATGCCCTGCTCGGAAGCCCCGCCAGACCCTCATGCGTCCAGCTGCCGCCTCCTCCTTCGACGCCCTTCCCGCCACCGGCACGGCCTTCGCGCCGGGGCTGCTGCGCGCGCACCGCCTGTTCGAGTCCTCGGACCTGGACGATGCGCGCGAGCGCATCTCGCGCGTGATGCAGCCGCACCGGCTGCAGGCGCTGGAGCGTCCGCGGGGCGGGCGCTCGCACATGGACTTCGTGCGCGTGGGCGGCATCGGCCTGGGCACCATCCGCTTCGGCGAGACCACGCGGGTGGACGTCTCCCACGTGGAGGACTACCACCTGCTCATGTTCTGCCTGCAGGGCCATGCCGAGGTGCTGGCAGACGATCGCATGCTTCAGGCCGATGGCCGCCACGGCATGGTGTGCGCGCCCGGCAGCCGCTTCGTGGCCGACCTGTCGCCCGACTGCGAGCAGTTCGTGCTGCGGCTGGACCGCCGCATGCTGGAATCGCACACCGGCCGGCCGTTGCGCTTCGACAGTGCGCTGGACCTGCAGCGCCCCGCCCTGCAGGCCTGGCGCGCCCAGTTGCACCTGCTGCTGAGTTCCGAGGCCCTGATGCAGGCCGTGCAGGCCAGTCCCATCGTCGCGGTCGAGATGGAGCGCCTGCTGGTGCACCTGCTGCTGGCCGGCCAGCCCTGGACCGACGACGTGCCGTTGCGCATCGCCGCGCGGCCCGCCGGCGCGGGCGCCAGTCAGGCCGCCTGCGTACGCCGCGCGATTGCCCACATGGAAGCCCATGCCGACGAAGCGCTGCGCCTGGCCGACATTGCCGCCGCCGCGGGCGTGTCGGTGCGCACGCTGCTCGACGCATTTCACCGCGTGCGCGACGAAAGCCCCATGCAGACCCTGCGCGACCTGCGTCTGGCGCGTGCCCGACAGCGCCTGCGCGCGGGCGAAGACGGCATCACCGTCGCCGCCGTGGCGCTGGACTGCGGCTTCGCGCACCTGAGCCGCTTTGCGCAGGCCTACCGGGCGCGCTTCGGCGAGTCGCCGTCGGACACGCTGCGCGCCGCGGACTGAGCGCGCTGCGCAGCCCCGTCAGAAGGGGCTGGCCGTCGCGAACCACAGGCCGATGCCGGTGGCGATGATGAAGGCGCCGTCGGTGACGCCAGCGGCCAGGAAGAACCTGGACTGCAGCGCCTGCATCAGGTCCGGCTGCCGGGCCGAGCCCTCGATCAGCTTGCTGCCGAGCAGCGCAATGCCGATGCACGAGCCCACGGCGCTCATCCCGATCAGCAGCGCGACGGCCAGCGGCAGGATGTTGAAGGTCGAGGCGGTGTTCATGGCGAGGCTCCTGGGTGGTGGGAATGGCCTCACTGTGCGCCGCGGCGGGCATGCGGTCGATGACCTCGCAGGTCATGGCCCCGCCGCGCTGCCTGCCGAACACCGCCGCCCGGCGGCCCTCAGCCTTTGGTGCGCGCCGGCAGCAGCACCGCCGCGATGGCCACCATCAGCAGCGCCATCGCCAGCCAGTCCTGCCAGTAGATGGCCTCGCCCAGCCACAGCGCGCTGCTGAGCACACCCAGCACCGGGATCATCATCACGCTGATCGTCGAGGCCACCGGCGGCAGCCCACGCGCCAGCACGAACCAGGCGACGTGCGCGAAGCCGAAGATCACCACGGCGTTGTAGACGATGGCGCCCCAGGCCGCCGGGCCCGGCATGTGCCAGTCGGCCCGCTCCGCCAGCGCCGAGAGCGCGCCCATCACGATGGCGGTGAGCGTGGTCATCCAGAACGACAGCGTCAGCGTGGGCACCGGCAGCTGCGTGCGGCGCAGCAGCTGCGTGCCCAGCGCCCAGGTGGCAGCGGCCACCAGCGCCAGCGCCACGAAGCCGGGGCTGCCGGCCAGGCCGGTGAACTCGTGCCACAGCAGGAAGGCCACGCCCAGCGCTGCGGCCGCCACGCCCATCCAGGCGCGCGCCGACAGGCGGGTGTTGAAGAGCAGCGCCCCCAGGATGGCCGAGAACACCGGCATGGTGTAGCCCAGAATGGCCGCGCGCCCGCCCGACAGGTGGCGCAGCGCAATGATGATGCACACATGCCAGACGAACATGTTGGTGGCCGACAGCCACAGCAGCTCGGGCCAGTGGCGGCGCGGCACGCGGAAGGGCAGGCGCATGACCAGCAGCACCGCGATCAGCACCGGCACGCCCAGCCACAGCGACAGTGCGCGGAAGGCCAGCGGCGGCAGGTCGCTCACCCCCAGCTTCATGATCGGCCAGTTGATGCCCCAGGCGATGGTCAGGGGAATGAGCAACGCCCATTGGCGGCGGGTGAGTGTCTCCATGGCGGGCGATTGTGCGCAGGCGGGGCGCGGCCTGCCGGCGGCGGGACAAATGCCGGCCCACACGGGGCGAGGGCTTGCCCCGTTTCGCCGCTTGGGAGACTGCTGGGGGGAGAAGTCTTGCTCCCTTTCCCCTCGCGGGAGAGGGTTGGGGAG
>NZ_LDSL01000165.1 GCF_001476815.1 Pseudacidovorax intermedius
CGCTGGCCACCGCCGGCATCGCCGCGGCCACGCAGCGCTGGTTCCCGGGCGCCTCGGGCTCGGGCATTCCGCAGGTCAAGGCGGCCATCGACGACGAACTGCCGCCGGGCCAGCGCGGGCGCTTCGCCTCGCTGCGGCTCACGCTCGGCAAGATCGTGCTGGGCGTGGCCAGCTTCGCGGCCGGGCTGTCGGTGGGCCGCGAGGGGCCGTCGGTGCAGGTGGCGGCGGGCGTCATGCAGCATGCGCGGCGCTGGCTGTCGCCGCGCTCCACCATCGACGCCCGGGCCCTGCTGGTGGCCGGCGGGGCGGCCGGCATCGCCGCCGCCTTCAATGCGCCGCTGGCCGGCGTGGTGTTCGCCATCGAGGAACTGGCCGGCCGGCTGGAGGCGCGCGCCAGCGGCCTGGTCATCGCCGCCATCGTGCTGGCCGGCCTGGTGGCCGTGTCGGCCTTCGGCAACTTCAGCTACTTCGGCGTCATCCAGGTGCCCCGGCTAGGCTGGTGGGACGTCGCCGGCCCCGGCCTGTGCGTGGCGCTGGCCTGCGGCGTGGCGGGGGGCGTGTTCTCGCGGCTGATGATCGCCTCGCTCACCAACGCGCCGCAGCGGCTCACCCGGCTGCGGGCGCGGGCACCGATCCGTTTCGCGGCCGCCTGCGGGCTGCTGGTGGCGGCACTGGGCCTGGCTTCGGGCGGCGCCACCTTCGGCGCCGGCTTCGAGGCCGTCAAGCAGATGCTGGCCGGCCACGACGAGCTGACGCCGCTCTACACCCTGCTCAAGTTCCTCGCCACCTGGATCACCGCCTGGAGCGGCGTGCCCGGCGGCATCTTCGCGCCCTCGCTGTCCATCGGCGCCGGCATCGGCGACGCGGTGGCCTCGGCGGCCGGCCAGGGACTGGGGCCGGCGCTCATCGCCATGGGCATGGCCGGCTTCCTGGCGGCCGTGACGCAGGCGCCGCTCACCGCCTTCATCATCGTCATGGAGATGGTGGACGGCCACTCGATGGTGCTGAGCCTGATGGCCTGCGCCATGCTGGCCAGCCTGACCTCGCGCCTGATCAGCCGGCCGCTGTACGAGGCGCTGGCCGAGCACATGGTGGCCGGCGTAGTGGGCCGCCCGGCGCCGCCGGTCGACGAGCCGCCCGCGACGGCATCCGTGCCGGCGGAGCCCCCGCCGCCCGCCGGGCCGCAATCCGCCCCGGAGCGCTGAAAAAGCCCGCGCGGTCTATCATGCCCGGTTGCCCTGCACGAACCGCCCGCCTGTGACCGCCCCCCACGACGACGCCTTCGACGACTCCGCCCCGGCCGCGGCCGACCGCGCCTACCTGGGCCGCCTGCTGGCCCAGCAGCGCATCAGCATCCGCGGTGCGCGCACCCACAACCTCAAGAACGTCGACCTCGACATCCCGCGCAACCAGCTGGTGGTGATCACCGGGCTGTCGGGCTCGGGCAAGTCCAGCCTGGCCTTCGACACGCTCTATGCCGAAGGCCAGCGGCGCTACGTCGAGAGTCTGTCGGCCTATGCCCGGCAGTTTCTGCAGCTGATGGACAAGCCCGACGTCGACCTGATCGAGGGCCTGTCGCCCGCCATCAGCATCGAGCAGAAGGCCACCAGCCACAACCCGCGCTCCACCGTGGGCACGGTGACCGAGATCCACGACTACCTGCGCTTGCTCTTCGCGCGCGCCGGCACGCCCTACTGTCCCGACCATCACCTGCCGCTGCAGGCGCAGACCGTGTCGCAGATGGTGGATGCGGTGCTGGCGATTCCCGACGAGCCTAGATTGATGATCCTGGCGCCGGTCGCGCGCGAGAAGAAGGGCGAGTTCCTCGAGCTCTTCGCCGAGATGCAGGCCCAGGGCTACGTGCGCTTCCGCGTCGACGGCCAGGTCTACGAATACAGCGAGCTGCCCGCGCTCAAGAAGACCGAGAAGCACGACATCGACGTGGTGATCGACCGCCTGCGCGCGCGGCCCGACATGCAGCAGCGCCTGGCCGAGAGCTTCGAGGCCGCGCTGCGCCTGGCCGAGGGCCGGGCCATCGCACTCGAGATGGGTGGGGAAGGCACCGAAGAGAAGGAACACCTCTTCAACGCCAAGTTCGCCTGCCCGCTGTGCCACTACTCGATCACCGAGCTGGAGCCGCGCCTCTTCTCCTTCAACTCGCCGGTGGGCGCCTGCCCGAGCTGCGACGGGCTGGGCCACCGCGAGTTCTTCGATCCCGCGCGGGTGGTGGCCTTCCCGTCGCTGAGCCTGGCCAGTGGCGCCATCAAGGGCTGGGACCGCCGCAACGGCTACTACTTCAGCATGCTGGAGAGCGTGGCCAAGCACTACAAATTCGACCTGGACACGGCCTTCGAGTCGCTGCCCTCGTCGATCCAGCAGGTGCTGCTCAATGGCTCGGCCGGCGAGGAGATCAAGTTCAGCTACACCATGGAGTCGGGCAACTTTGCGGGCAAGAAGGTCACGAAGAAGCATCCCTTCGAGGGGATCATCCCGAACATGGCCCGGCGCTACCGTGAGACCGATTCGGCCATGGTGCGCGACGACCTCGCCCGCTACCGCAGCCTGCAGCCCTGCCCCGACTGCGGCGGCTCGCGGCTGCGGGTGGAGGCGCGCAACGTCTTCCTGGTCGACCATGCGGCCGAGCCGCCCACCGAGCGCTCCATCCATGCGCTGAGCCACCTCACGCTGCGCGACAGCCTGGCCTACTTCGAGCAGCTGAAGCTGCAGGGCAGCAAGGCCGAGATCGCCGACAAGGTGGTGCGCGAAATCGGCCTGCGGCTCAAGTTCCTCAACGACGTGGGCCTCAACTACCTGAGCCTGGACCGCAGCGCCGAGACGCTGTCGGGCGGCGAGGCCCAGCGCATCCGCCTGGCCAGCCAGATCGGCTCGGGCCTGACGGGCGTGATGTACGTGCTGGACGAGCCCAGCATCGGCCTGCACCAGCGCGACAACGACCGGCTGATCGGCACGCTGCAGCACCTGCGCGACATCGGCAACAGCGTGATCGTGGTCGAGCACGACGAGGACATGATCCGCGCCGCCGACCACGTCATCGACATGGGCCCGGGCGCCGGCATCCACGGCGGCGAGGTGATGGCCCAGGGCACGCACCAGCAGGTGGCGGACAACCCGCAGTCGCTCACCGGCCAGTACCTGAGCGGCGTGCGCCGCATCGAGGTGCCGGCCCGACGCACGCCGCGCCTGCCGGTGGTGGCCGCCGCGCCGGCGCCCGCCGAGAGCAAGAAGAAGCCTTCGCGCTTTCCGATGAGCCCGGCCGCCGAGCGCCGCGCCGAGCGCGAGGCACAGCACCTGCTCACCCAGGGCGCGCTGCAGGAGATCCGCGTGCTGAACGCGACCGGCAACAGCCTCAAGAACGTCAGCGCCGCCTTCCCCGTGGGCCTGCTCACCTGCGTGACGGGCGTGTCGGGCTCGGGCAAGTCCACGCTGGTCAACGACACGCTCTATGCCGCCGTGGCGCGCACGCTCTACCGCTCGCACGACGAGCCGGCGCCGCACGAGGCCATCGAGGGCATCGAATACTTCGACAAGGTCATCAACGTCGACCAGTCGCCCATCGGCCGCACGCCGCGCAGCAACCCGGCCACCTACACGGGCCTGTTCACGCCCATCCGCGAGCTGATGGCCGAGACCAACACCGCCAAGGAGCGCGGCTACGGCCCGGGCCGCTTCAGCTTCAACGTTGCGGGCGGCCGCTGCGAGGCCTGCCAGGGCGACGGCGTGGTCAAGGTGGAAATGCACTTCCTGCCCGACGTGTACGTGCCCTGCGAGGTCTGCCACGGCCAGCGCTACAACCGCGAGACGCTGGAGGTGCAGTACAAGGGCCGCAACATCGCGCAGATCCTCGAGATGACGGTGGAGGACGCGCACGAATTCCTCCAGGCCGTGCCCACCATCGAGCGCAAGCTGCGCACGCTGCTGGACGTGGGCCTGAGCTACATCAAGCTGGGCCAGAGCGCGACCACGCTGTCGGGCGGCGAGGCCCAGCGCGTCAAGCTGGCGCTGGAGCTGTCCAAGCGCGACACCGGCCGCACGCTCTACATCCTGGACGAGCCCACCACCGGCCTGCACTTCGCGGACATCGAGCTGCTGCTCAAGGTGCTGCACCAGCTGCGCGACGCGGGCAACACCATCGTCGTGATCGAGCACAACCTCGACGTCATCAAGACCGCCGACTGGGTGATCGACATGGGCCCCGAAGGCGGGGCGGGCGGCGGCCAGGTGGTGGTGGCGGGCACGCCGGAAGATGTGGCGGCGTGCGAGGCGAGCCACACGGGGCGGTATTTGAGGCGGTTGTTGTAGGTCGGGGCAGTCGGCCTCGAGCCAATGCTCGCAGGCTGGCGACCGCCTGCAAGCTGGTCTCGGTGCTCAGGATCACTCAGCCGTGCGCGGCCAGAGGTCTCTGACCCGTGGGGCTGGCGTCATACCGGCTCCGCCTCAGCCAGCACGGCGGCGCGGAATTTGTCCGGAAGGGCCTCTGGCGTAAGCACGTCGACCTTGATCCCGAGCAGCTCTTCCAGTTCGCCTCTCAGCCGGCCGATGTCGAACATGGTGGTGTCCGGAAGCGGATCGACAAGCAGGTCAAGATCGCTGCCCTCTTGATCATCGCCATGCAGCACGGAGCCGAACACGCGAGGATTGGCGACGCGGTGCCTGCCTGTCACGGCGCGGATGGCCGATCGCTTTTGTTGAAACAGCGTCGAAGGTTTCATGGCGGGCGGGGCGGGCTCTGAACTTGTTCGCGGATTGTGCCCATGTGACAACGGCGCTTCGATGCCGCTCTTTGACAAATGGAGGTGGCCGCGCGGCATCGACGCCGCGCCGGACCACATTCATCTGATCACCGAAGAGGCGCGGCTGAGCAAGCACCTGTTCAAGCTCGCGGCGCAGGCCACGCGCTACGGCGAATTCACCCGCGCCAAGCGGGGCGAGAGCACCGATGCGGCGAATCGTTTCCTCGACCATGACGACTGGGCGATGGTCGAGCCCTCGTCCATGCGCTCGCTGATCCAGCTCGCCGGGCAGGTACGTCGGCATCGCGCCGGGCCGGTGGCCGGTGCCAACATGACGGTGCTGGGCAGCAACCTGCGCCGTTACGAGCGGCCGGACCAGCCGGCTTGTTGCAAGCCTGGCTTCGAAACCTTGCACGAGCCGTTCCGGCTCAAGACCCACGACCTTCGTGGCCTGCTCGGAAGGCCGGCGACCAGCGCCGATTCGTGGCACGTCGACGCGCAGCCCCGGGTGGCGCTGCTGCCGTCCGGCAAGCTATTCCCTGGCCGTCGCTTGGTCGACCTGGAACACGCCCGCATGCATGACATGCTGCTGCCGATGACGCTCAGGCGGCCCTCAGCTGCAGAGGCGTGACGGCCATCACCGCCGTCTGGACGGCGTCGTCCAACTCGGCCACGCGCAGGTCGTAGGCCGTCTGCAGGTTCAGCCAGGACTGCGCATCGCCGCCGAAAAAGCGGCTCAGCCGCAGTGCGGTGTCCGCCGTGATGCCACGCCGCTCCAGCACGATGTCGTTGATGCGCGATGCCGGCACATGCAACTGCTTGGCCAGCGCATTGACGCTCATCTCCATGGGCTTGAGGTAGTCCTCCCGCAGGATCTCGCCGGGATGCACGGGGCGCATGCCGTTCTTGAACATAGCTTTTTCCATCCTTTTTAACCGTGGCCCGCTCGCTAGTTCGGCGCAGCGGCCTTCAGTGGTAGTCCACGATCTCGACGTTGGCAACGCCTCTCTCTGTCCAGACGAAACACACACGCCACTGGTCGTTGATACGGATGCTGTACTGGCCTTGACGGTCTCCGCTCAGCCGCTCCAGTCGGTTGCCTGGCGGGCTGCGCAGGAAGTCCAGGGTTTGCGCGGCATCCAACTGGGCCAGCTTTCGCTCCGCCACGCTCTGGATGTTGGCGAAGCGCCGTGTCCGGCCGCTGGTGAACAGCTGCTGTGTCTCTTGGCACGAGAAAGAAACGATGGCCATGGGATGGAGAGTTTATGCTGTTTACCGGTAATCGGTAAGTCACCTGTTCGGCGGTCATGCGACGCACATCATTCTTTGAACTGTTTGGCCTCTGCGGCAAGCCACGCGCAACGGTGTCGGATGTGATTGCTCTTCTGCCACCCTGCCACGACTGAAAGCACCCACATCAGGTGATGCTCCATTCGATGCGCTCTTGCATCAAAATTGGTGCTCCAAGCAACCAAGAACCCTGTGCGCACCACCGTCACCATCGACGACGAACTCTACGAACAGGCCCTGGAGATGGCAGAGCCCGGCATGGACAAGCCCGATCTGTTCCGCGAGGCCGTGAAGACTTTCGTCCGGGTTCAGGCGGCGAAGCGTCTGGCCGCCCTGGGCGGCACGCAGCCGGACATGCAGGACGTGGCTCGGCAGCGGACGCTGCCGCAGGGGGCGTGAAGCGCATCATGGTCGACACCTCCGGCTGGATCGCCGGTTGAATGAAGTGGCCGTGCGGCTGGGCGTCGCGCATCAGCCCGCAGTGCATTGATCAGTCCATCGTTGCTGGACGACAAAAGCGGGATGGTCATCGAGCACCCAGCGCGCTGACGCGGACTGGTCGACGGCGGATCACATCCTCCCCTTCCACGGCACCGCCCACCCCTCGATCCGCCGCATCAGCAGGTCGAACAGCAGCGCGACGACGCCGATCACCAGGATGCCCATGACCACCACGTCGGTGCGCAGGAAGTTGGAGGCGTTGAGCACCAGCTGGCCCAGGCCCGCGGTGGCGGCCACCATCTCGGCGGCGACCAGGGTGGTCCAGCCGAAGCCGATGGCGATGCGCATGCCGGTCAGGATGTCGGGCAGGGCCGCGGGCAGCACCACGTGGCGGATCACCTGCCAGCGGTTGGCGCCGAGCGAGAGGATGGCGTCGATCTGCTCGCTGCCCACCGAACGCACCCCGGCGCGCGCGGCCACGGCCAGGGGCGCGAAGCAGGCCAGGTAGATCAGCACCACCTTCGAGGTTTCCTCGATGCCGAACCAGATGATCACCAGCGGCAGGTAGGCCAGCGGCGGCAGCGGGCGGTAGAACTCGATGAGGGGGTCGAAGATGCCGCGCAGCGTGCGCGACACGCCCATCAGGATGCCGACCGGCACGGCCGTGATGCAGGCCAGCGCGAAGGCGCCGAACACGCGGCCCAGGCTCCACAGGAAGTGCTCCAGCAGCGGCTTGCCGCCCTGGCCCTGGCCCTGGATGGCGGCGATGAAGGCGTCCCATACCGAGGCGGGCGAGGGCAGCACCAGGGGTGGCAGCCAGGCGAGCCGGGCGGCCGCCCACCACAGCAGGAAGAGCACGGCCACGGTGGCGATGCTGATGGTGGTGGTCGGGCCCTCCCCGGGGCGGCGGTGGCCCTGGGTGGGGCGGGCGCGTGCGCTTTTCGGCGCGGGGCGTGCGGCGGCTTTGGCAGACGCGCCGCTGGCAGCGGG
>NZ_LDSL01000166.1 GCF_001476815.1 Pseudacidovorax intermedius
TGCGGTTGGCCTGTGTGGGGTTGGGCTGGGTGGGGCTCAGGTGCTGCGAGGGCGCCAGGGGTGGCCACCCGCCGGCATGATCGAGATTGTGGCTGCCAGCCCATTCGTGGTACAGGCGCTCGAAGAAGGCGAAGTCGCTCTCGTTGAGCTGGGTCTGGTAGTCGCGGATGGGGTAGCGCTCGAGCAGGCGCTTGTCGACGGGGAAGGGGTAGTGGGCGAGGACGGCATCCAGGATGTCCACGACGGTGGCGTTCTGGAAGATGCGGCAGTCGGCGTTGAGGGTGGCCAGGTGCAGCCAGGGGCGCAGCACGAGGCGGTACTGCAGGTGGCGGCCTTCCTCGCCCAGGAGGGAGGCTTCGGTGATGAGGGCGTTGATCTGGCGCAGACCAGCGCCGACGGCGTCCACGGCCTCACCGACCGCACCAGGGAGAAAATAACCCGAGCCATCGAGTTCGATCTCGCAGCAGATCTCGCGGCCGATGAGGGCATCGAGGTCGAGGTTGGCGCACGCCTCGGCCAGGGCGCCGGGGGTCAGGGAATCCGGGGTCTGCAGCAGCAGCTCGTAGCAGAAGAGGGTGTTGACGCCCTCGTGGCCAGAGAGCCGCACCGGATGCAGCAGCGGCTCACCGGCGAAGACGGGCAGCGCGGGCGAGCTCACCCGCAGCGTATGTGACAGCGTGGACATGGTTCTCTCCCTGACAGACCGCCTTCATGCGAGGCGGGGCAGGGAGAGTAAGGCGGTCCCCGAGGTGCGTTTGCTAGATCAAGCGAGTAGTGAGAAAAGTTAGGTTTTTCCGTGTGATTTAGTTGGCATACCCAGGCACCGCCGTGCTGCCAACACCACAGCTCAAAGGCATCGCTCGGCGCTCGTAGGCCCCTGGGCAACCACGTAATGCCTCACTGGAGCGAAAGCCTTTTTAGCCGGCAAGCGCCGACGGCCGCTGGTCCGCGCCCGCCCATTGCGGGCCGTCGAACCAGGCATCGCCCTGCAGGTAGGCGCGCAGCATGGGCAGGCTGTCGAAGCCCCAGAACAGCCGGCCGTCCACCACGAAGGCTGGCACGCCGAAGGCGCCCTGCGCGATGGCGGCGTCGGTGTTGGCCTTGAGTTCGGCCTTCACGGCGGCATCCGCCGCATCGCGTGCCGGCGCCAGGCGGGCCTTCAGGGTTTCGAGGCGCGCCGGGTCGATGGCATCCTGGCCCCCGCGCCACACCTCGCGGAACAGCAGCTCGGCCTGCAGCCGGCTGATTTCGCCGCCGCGCGCGGCGGCCAGCGCCAGGCGCAGGTGCGGCAGCGGGTTGTAGGGATGCATGGCCGGCATGTCGATGGGCACGCCCAGCGAATGGCCCAGCCAGAGGATGTGGCGATAGGTCCACTGCCGCTTGCTGGCCACCTCGGCCGGCGCCTTGTGGCCGTGGTGGCGCACGATGGCGCCCAGCAGCACCGGCTTGTAGGCCACGCTGTAGCTCAGGCCGGCCAGCGCCTCGGGCAGGTGCTCGAAGGCCAGGTAGGCATAGGGCGAGATGAAGTCCAGGTAGAAGTCGATGTGCTTCATGGCGGCAGTCTCCTTGTCGTTCGCGCCGGTGGCCTGTGCGCTCGGTCAGTGTGCTGGGTCGGTGTACTCAATCGGTGTGGGCGGCGGCAGTCGGGGCGCTGCGCGCAAGCACCTGCTCCCACACGGCCAGGCGACCGGCATCGGGCGTGCG
This sequence comes from Pseudacidovorax intermedius, assembly GCF_001476815.1. Taxonomy (GTDB): domain Bacteria; phylum Pseudomonadota; class Gammaproteobacteria; order Burkholderiales; family Burkholderiaceae_C; genus Xenophilus; species Xenophilus intermedius_A. The sequence continues at coordinate 1,705 of NZ_LDSL01000166.1, forward strand.
GCTCCAGTGCCGGATCTCCTCGATGGTGCGGAAGCAGCCTTCGCACAGGCCGGTCGTCGCGGACATGCGGCAGACGTTGACGCAGGGCGAGGGCACGGGCTCCAGGCCCTGGCGCACGGCTTCGCGCATCAGCGCGGCGCGTGCGGCGAGCGGGCTGGCAGCGGCGCCTGCCGCCGCGGGCGCCAGGTCGTCGGGTGCGGTCGCGCGGGCGCTCATGCCGCCACCGCCTGCACCACGTCCGCCACCGGCGCGCCGCCGGTGAGCGCCGAGAGGTCCTGCGGCCGCAGCGGGAACACCGCATGCGGATGGCCGGCCGCCGCCCACACGGTGTCGAAGCGGAACAGCTCGGCATCGATCAGCACCACCGGCTTCGTCACATGGCCGACCGGCGACACGCCGCCGATGGAAAAACCGGTGCGCGCCTTCACGAAGTCGGCATCGGCCCGGCCGGTCTTGCCGACCAGCGCATCGACCTTCTTCTCGTCCACGCGCCGGTCGCCCGAGGTGACGACCAGCACCGCCACGTCGTCGGCCTTGCGGCGGAAGATGATGCTCTTGGCGATCTGGCCCACGGCCACGCCGAGCACGTCGGCCGCTTCCTGCGCCGTGCGGCAGGAAGCATCCAGCATGCGCGGGGCATGCGGATGGCCGGCGTCGAGAAGGTGGCGCGCCACACGCTGCACGCCGTCGGGAAGGGAATGGAGTTCGGATCCGCACATAGATGGGCGCGATTGTCGGCCGGCGCGGCGGCGGCCGTGGCCACAGGGCCATGCGACACGACCGAGGCAGGTGCCGCCAGCCAGGTCAACCGACGAAGGCGAAGCGCGGCTGCTCCCGCCCGTCGTGCACCACGGTTTCCTCGAACATGCCGAAGGGCCGCACCCAGAGGCCGCGGTCGTCGTAGAGCGGCTTGTAGAGCACCATCGGCGCCAGCGTCTCGCTGTGCCGCACGACGCCGAGCACCTCGTAGTCCAGGCCCTTGTAGTGCCGGTAGCGGCCGAGGCGGATGGCCGGCAGCGCGGGCAGGTCGTCACCGAGCGCCATCAGCCGGCCCGCTTGGTGCGCACGGCCTTGGAGACGCGCGAGTTCGGCTCGCGGCCCAGCGCCTGGCTGATGAACACGCCGGCGTCGATCAGCGCATCGAGGTCGATGCCGGTGTCGATGCCCATGCCGTGCAGCATGTAGACCACCTCCTCCGTCGCCACATTGCCGGTGGCGCCCTTGGCATAGGGGCAGCCGCCCAGGCCGGCGATGGAGGACTGGTGGTTCCACACGCCCAGCTGCAGCGCCGCCAGCGTGTTGGACAGGGCCTGGCCGTAGGTGTCGTGGAAATGGCCCGAGACCGCGTCGACGTCGAAATGCGCCAGCGTCGCCTCCAGCGCCGCCTGCACCTTGCGCGGCGTGCCGACGCCGATGGTGTCGGCCACGTCCACGCGCGCCACGCCGATGCCCTTCATCAGCCCGGCCAGGTAGCCCACCTTGGCGGGCGCGATGTCGCCCTCATAGGGGCAGCCGACGGTGCAACTCATGGCGCCGCGCACCGCGATGCCCTGGGCCTTCGCCGCCACCACCACGGGCGCGAAGCGCTCGATGCTCTCGGCAATGGAACAGTTGATGTTCTTCTGGCTGAAGGCCTCGCTGGCGGCACCGAAGACGACGATCTCGTCGGGCCATTCCTCGCGCGGCGCCGCGAGCGCGGCCTCCAGCCCCTTCATGTTGGGCGTGAGCACCGAATAGCGCACGCCCGGCTGGCGGCGGATGCCGTGCATCACCTGCGCGTTGTCGGCCATCTGCGGCACCCACTTGGGGCTGACGAAGCTGGTGACTTCGATCTCTGCCAGGCCGGCGGCCTGCAGGCGATGGACCAGCTCGACCTTGACCTCGGCCGGCACGGGCTGCTTTTCGTTCTGCAGCCCGTCGCGCGGGCCGACGTCGACGATCTGGACGCGGGAAGGAAGTCTCATGGGGTCTCCGGGAAACAGGATGGGGGGCGCCACGAACGCGTGCAAGTGCACGCATTCGGCGCGCAGGCGCCGCCGGCGTCGTCGCGCACGACATACCGACGTCACGGCGGCTGCCTAGATTGCAGCCTCCATTAAAGAACAGAGTCGGAGTTTCTTCATGCAACACACACGCATCGCCGCCGCGATTGCCGTGAGCCTGGCCCTGGCCGCCTGCGGCGGGGGCGGCGGCACCAACACGGCCTTCACGCCGGGCACCGGCACCGCGCCAGCCCCCTCGCCTGCACCTGCGCCCAGCCCGGCACCCGGCACGTCGCCGGCACCGGCGCCCGGCACCGCGCCGGCTCCCAGCCCCGCCCCTGAGCCCGAGCCCACCGCCAAGGTGCTGCTGGAGCAACGCTTCACCAGCCTGAGCGACCTGCCCGCAGGCTGGGTCCGTCCCGCGGCGAACAAGGGCACGGTGGGCGTGCGCGACGGCAGCCTCTACATCGACGGCCGGGCCGACAGCTTCGCCATGACCGCGGTCGCCCTGCCGCCGGCGCTGGCCGAGCTGTCCAACTACCGCATCGACGTGGTCTTCACCTTCGAGGCCGCCAACAACACGGCGCGCTGGGGCAGCGTGATGTACCGCAGCAGCGCTGCCACGGCCACGCCCGCCTACGAGCCCTACCACCAGTTCGCCATCCGCCAGAACGCGACCGCCAGCAACGGCACCGAGTTCGCGCTGCGCAAGGCGGGCGCGTGGACGGTGCAGGCCACCAAGGCCTTCGGCTCGGCCATCGACAGCGCAAAGACCTACACCGCCACCGTGATCGTGCACGGCAACCGCGCCCGCCACTACCTGGACAACGTGCTGATGCACGACGTCACCCTGGATGCCGTGGCGCCAGCCCGGGGCGGCATCGGCCTGCAGACCGCCGGCCTGCTGATGCGGGTGGACAGCATCAAGGTGAGCGAGCAGCTCAAGCCGCTGCCCGACATCGCCACGCCCGCCGCGCTGCAGGACACGGGCACGGCGGCCGCCATGGCACCGACCCTGGTGCAGCCCATGGCCGCCAACACCAACCTGGCCGCCAGCGGCGCCAGCAACGCGCTGTTCCGCATCGACAGCACGCTGAGCCTGCGCAGCGCCAACGGCGAAAGCCTGGGCAGCCTGGCCCAGTACCTGGCCGACCGCAACCGGGCCACGGCCCCCGTGCTGCGCGTGGCCGACGACGCCACGGTGGACGCGCTGGCCCGCTACGCGCAGGAGAACGACCTGGGCGACGTGACCCTGCTGTCCGACCAGGTGAGCCTGCTGGCCCGGGCGCGGGGCCTGATGCCGATGGCGCGCGCGGCGGTGGACTTCTCGGGCTCCGGCCTGCTCGACGCCAGCACGCAGAGCGTGATGCAGGTGGTGAGCGCCACCAACAAGGCCCGCGCGAAGATCGCCGTGCTGCCGCCGGTCATGACCCAGCGCGCCACCGTGGCCCAGCTGCAGCGCCTGCTGATCACCGCCTGGGCCGCCAGCAGCGCCACCACGCCCAGCGAGGCGGCGCAGGTGCTGACCACCGGCGTGAACGGCGTGCTCGCCAGCGACGGTTCCGTCTTCGCCCGCGTGATGCGCCAACTGCCCGCCAACACGCTGCTGCGCAAGCCGCTGGTGATCGGGCACCGCGGCATGCCGCAGGGCACCGGCGACGAGAATACGCTGGCCAGTGCCCAGGCGGCCGTCGACGCCGGCGCCGACGTGGTGGAGAACGATATCTACCTCACCAGCGACAAGCACCTGGTCATCATGCACGACGACACGGTGGACCGGACCACCAACGGCACCGGCCGCATCGAGTCGATGACGCTGGCCCAGGTCAAGCAGCTGCGCACCAAGGTCGGCAACCGCGAGGTGCCGACGCTGCAGGAGTATTTCAGCGCCTTCAAGGGCCGGCCGGTCACGCACTTCATCGAGCTCAAGAGCAGCAACGCCGGCCTGGTGGCGCAGCTCAAAAACGAGCTGGACGCGGCCGGCACGCGCGACCAGGCGGTGGCCATCTCCTTCCTCGGCGACCAGCTCAAGCGCGCGGGCCAGACGCTGCCCGAACTGTCGACGGGCTTGCTCAACAGCAATGCCGACGCCAGCGACCCGCAGGTCGCGGTGCGCGACATCCTGGCAGCCGTGCAACCCTACTCGTCCACCGACAACCCGGCCTACGGCGGGCTGAGCCAGGGGGCGATGGAAGCCGGCAAGCACCGCGGCATCACCTTCTGGCCCTGGACCGTCAACGACCAGGCCGCGTTCCACCGCCTCTACAGCTGGGGCACGCACGGCATCACGACCGACTACGCCTTCTGGGCCAGGGACTTCCCGGTGGAGATCGCCACGGCGGCGACCGCCACCGTGGGCGTCAACACCGCCGTGACCCTGCCCGTGACGCTGACCACGCAGGTGGGCGGCAGCATCGCCGCGCAGAGCAACGTGATGGCCGTGATCGACGGCACGGCACCTTTCGTGCAGAGCGCGGAAGGCGACCTGCGCTTCACCGCGGCCGGCACCGCCGTCGTGCTGCCCGGCTACCGTCACAAGATGGGCGACGGCACCTACAGCTACGTGATCGTCGCCAAGCCGGTGAGTCTGACCGTGCGCTGAAAGGGCGCTGCTGCGGGCCGGTTGCGGCCCGCGCGCGCCGATGCTCAGTAGCCGCGCTGCGGATCGACCACGCCCGCGATGGGCTGGCCGGCCTGCAGCGCGCGGATCTTGCCGGCGATCTGCGCGATGGATTCGCTGCGCAGCGTGCGCGCCGAGCCGTGCGGCGTGACGGTGATCTTCGGATGCCGCCAGAAGGCATGGTCGGCGGGCAGCGGCTCCTGCTGGAACACGTCCAGCGTGGCCCCGGCGAGCTTGCCACTGTCGATCAGCGGGATCAGGTCCTCTTCCACCAGATGGCCGCCGCGCGCAATGTGGATCAGGTAGCCGCCGGGCCGGAGCGCCGACAGCGTGGTGCGGTTGAGGATGCCGCGCGTGGCATCGGTCAGCGGCAGCAGGTTGACCAGCACCCGCGTGCCCACCAGGAAGTCGCCCAGCCGCGCCTCGCCCGCGAAGGTGCGCACGCCCTCGATGGACTTGGGCGTGCGGCTCCAGCCCAGCACCGGAAACTCGAACTGCTGCACCGCGCGCGCCACGCGTTCGCCCAGCACACCCAGGCCCATGATGCCGACCGGGAAGTCGGCCCGCGCCAGCGGCTTGCGGTAGACCCAGCGGCCCTGCCGCGCCTCGGCCTCGTAGACGTCGAACTCGCGGAAGTGGCGGATCAGCGCATGGCACACGTACTCGGCCATCTGCACCGACATGCCGGCATCGTCCAGCCGCACGATCTTGAGCGTGGGCGGCAGGCTGAGCTTGGTGATCGCGTCCACACCCGCGCCGATGTTGAACATGGCCTTCAGGGCCGGCTGCTCGTCCACCATCTGCTGCGGCGGCGACCACACCACGGCGTAGTCGGCTTGCGGGCAGCCGGGCGTCCAGTCGACGATCTCGGCATCCGGCAAGGCGGCGTGCAGGCCCTCGATCCATGGGGCGGATTTGGTGTCGGTCAGGCAGAGGGCGATGCGCATGGGTCGTGTGCAGGGAGGCTGTGGAACACAGCCCGCGATGCTACGCCGCCAGGCGCAGCAGCTCTGCCCCCTCGGTGACCTGGTCGCCGGGCGCGAACAGCAGCTCGGCCACGGTGCCATCGGCCGGCGCGGCGATGGTGTGCTCCATCTTCATGGCCTCCATCACCGCCAGCGGCTGGCCCTTGGCCACGGTGTCGCCGGCCTTGACCGCGAAGGACACCACCTTGCCGGGCATCGGTGCCGTCAGGCGCCCGCCTTCGGACTGGGTGTCTCCGGCATGGGCGAGACGGTCGACGGCATCGATGCGGCCGGCGCCGGCCTGGCCGAACACATGCCACTGGTCCTGGTGACGATGCACGGCCAGCACCTCGCGGCGGCCGGCAAAGTCCAGCGACAGGCGGCCGTTGGGCAGTGGCTGCCAGGCAAGCTCGGCGGCGACCTGCGATTCGCCCTCGCCCACCGTCAGATGCCGCGTGCGGCCCGGACCGTAGCGCAGCAGCGCGGTGGCGCCATGACCGTTGAAGTCGAAGGCAAAGGTGCGCGTGGCGGTGCCCAGGCCGCGCCAGCCGTCGGCACGGCCGAAAGGGCCGCCCGTGCCTTGCGCCGCCTCATCGGCCAGCTGGCGGGCGACCACGGCCGCCGCCAGCAGCGGCAGGCCCAGGGGATCGCGGTCGAAGAGCTGCGCCCGCTCGCGCTCGATCAGCGCCGTGTCCAGCCGCGCCTTCGAGAAGGACTCGGTGGCAAGCACGCCGCGCAAAAACTGCACATTGGTCGCCACGCCCACGATCTGCACCTGCGCCAGCGCGGCGTCGAGCCGGGCCAGCGCCTGTTCGCGCGTGTCGCCGTGCACGATCAGCTTGGCGATCATGGAGTCGTAGTAGGGCGAGATCTCGCCGCCCTCCCGCACGCCATCGTCGATGCGCACATCGGCCCGCGCGAAGGCCGCAGCGGCCGGCTTGCGGTAGACCGTCAGCGGGCCAGTGGCCGGCAGGAAGCCCTTGTCCGGGTTCTCGGCGCAGATGCGCGCCTCGATGGCATGGCCGTGGATGCGCAGGTCGGCCTGGGCCAGCGGCAGCGGCTCGCCGCCGGCCACGCGCAGTTGCCATTCCACGAGGTCCAGGCCGGTGATGGCCTCGGTGACGGGATGCTCCACCTGCAGCCGAGTGTTCATCTCCATGAAGTAGAAGGTCATGGCCTCGGGCGCGTCGTAGCCACCGGTCTGCTCGACGATGAACTCGACCGTGCCGGCGCCCACGTAGTCCACGGCGCGCGCCGCATCGACGGCGGCCTGGCCCATGCGCTGGCGCAGCGCGGGCGGCATGCCGGGCGCGGGCGCCTCTTCCAGCACCTTCTGGTGGCGGCGCTGCACGGAGCAGTCGCGCTCGAACAGGTGCACGTAGTGGCCCTGCGTGTCGCCGAAGACCTGGATCTCGATGTGCCGCGGACGCTGCACGTACTTCTCGATCAGCACCGCGTCGTCGCCGAAGCTGTTGATGGCCTCGCGCTGGCAACTGGCCAGGGCGGGGGCGAAGTCCTCGCTCTTCTCGACGATGCGCATGCCCTTGCCGCCACCACCGGCACTGGCCTTGATGAGCACCGGGTAGCCGATGCGGTCGGCCTCGCGCTGCAGCAGGGCCGGATCTTGGTCGGCGCCGTGATAGCCGGGCACCAGCGGCACGCCGGCCTTCTCCATCAGCCGCTTGGACTCGGCCTTCAGGCCCATCGCCTGAATGGCCGAGGGCGGCGGGCCGATGAAGACCAGGCCGGCCTCGGCGCAGGCGCGGGCGAAGTCCTCGTTCTCGGACAGGAAGCCGTAGCCGGGGTGGATGGCCTCGGCGCCGGTGGCGCGGGCAGCCTCCAGGATGCGCTCCCAGCGCAGGTAGCTCTCTTTGGGCGCGTTGCCGCCCAAGGCCACGGCCTCGTCGCAGGCGCGCACATGGTTGGCCTGCGCGTCGGCGTCGGAATAGACGGCCACGGTGCGCACGCCCAGGCGACGCGCGGTGGCGGCCACCCGGCAGGCGATCTCGCCTCGGTTAGCGATGAGGATCTTCATGAACATGGGGCAGGTCTCCGGACGATGTTGTGCCGCGGCGGGCGCGGGTGAAGGCCGGCGCGACACCCGGGTCGGGCCGGCCGCTGAAGATGCGCGTGAGGCGGCCGACGAGCGCGCGCAGGAAGCGCCAGCTCTTGCGGATCAGCCACACGCTGAGGACGAGCACCAGGACCAGCACCACCAAGAAGACCAGCGGATGCGCCAGCGCCAGCCACAGCCCCGCCGGCACCAGCGAATCCTCGGCCAGCGAGGCGCCCACGTTGGTGAAGGGCTCGGGCGAGGTGTTGATGGCCGCACGCGTCGTGGCCTTGGCCGCGTGGGCCGTGGCCGCGAAGCCGCCGCCCACCAGCGCCGCCACCACGGCCATGGCCGCATGGTCGGCACCGAACACCGAGGCCGCGAGCGCGGCGCCGGCCGGAATGCGGATCACCGTGTGAACCATGTCCCAGAGCGAATCCAGGCCCGGGATCTTGTCGGCAAAGAATTCGACGAAGACCAGGAAGCCACTCACGATCAGCACCACCGGATGCGACAGCGCCTGCAGACCCGCCGGCAACGGCACCCAGCCCAGCCAGCCGGCCAGGCCGACCAGCAGCACCGCGAGGTACAGGCGCACGCCGCTGGCCCAGCCGAGGGCGGCGGCCAGCGCGAGCAGTTGGGGAAAGTCCAGGCCAGCCATTCAGCACTCGACGGCGCAGGACGCCGAACGCGGAGGTGTCCTGCTCCCTCTCCCCTCGCGGGAGAGGGCTGGGGAGAGGGGGCAGCGGCGGCAAGCGGCGCCCGGGCGTCTTTCAAGGCCGGCGCCCCCTCTCCCCAACCCCTCTCCCGCGAGGGGAGAGGGGCTTTGAACGGGCCGACGAATCCAGGCCCGCAGGACCCGCTGACTGGCAACCAACCGCATCGCCATCGTCCTCAGCGTGCCTGCGTCCAGGCCGGCTTGCGCTTTTCCAGGAAGGAACGTAGGCCTTCCTGTCCTTCTTCGCTGGCGCGCAGCGCGGCGATGCGGCGCACCGTCTCGGCGGCCAGCTCGTCGTCGATGGGCTGGCCGGTCACGTCGCTCAGCAGGCGCTTGGATTCGCCCACGGCATGCGGCGCCGCGGCCAGGATGTTCTTGAGCACCTCGTCCACCTTGGCGTCCAGCGCGTCCGCCGCCACCACCTCGTGCACGAAGCCGATGCGATGCGCCTCGGCCGCCGTGAAGCGCTCGGCCGTGAGGATGTAGCGCTGCGCGGCCCGCGCGCCCATCGCGCGGATGACGTAGGGGCTGATGGTGGCGGGGATGAGGCCGATCTTGACTTCGCTGAGGCAGTAGTTCGCGCTGTCGGCGCTGATGGCCACGTCGCACACCGACACCAGGCCCATGCCGCCCGCATACACGTCGCCCTGGATGCGTGCGATCACCGGCAGGCGGCTCTCGGCCAGCGTGCGCAGCATGCGCGGCAGGCCGGCGGCGTCCTGCAGGTTCTGCTCGGGCGTGAAGCTGGCGGCCCGCTTCATCCAGTTGAGGTTGGCGCCGGCGCAGAAGGCCGGGCCGCGCCCGCCCAACACCACGGCACGCACGCCGCTCGCGGCCTGGGCCTGCGCGAAGGCCTCGGCCAGTTCGCGGATGAAGACGTCGTCGATGGCATTGCGCATCTCGGGCCGGTTGAGCCAGATGCGGGCGACGGGGCCGTCGATGGCCAGTTCGAGCGTGGTGAAGTCGGTCATGGCGTGTCTCGGTTGTTCGAAGGGTTCAGTCGCGCAGTGCTGGAAAACCCAGCCGCTGCAGAAAGCCGGACACCACTGGCTGCCAGGCCTGCGGTGCGCGCGTGAAGGTGCTGTGGCCGTCCTCGCCCTGCGGCGGGAACTGCACGAACTCGCCGTTGCCGCCGGCAGCGCGGAAAGCCGAGAACCACTGCCGCGGCCAGTCGGCGCCGAAGTACTGGTCGTTCTCGGCATAGAGCCACAGCGTGGGCATGCGCACGCTATGGCCATAGCTGGCGAAGAGCGCGCCCATCTGCTGCGGCGAGCAAGGGTCGCCGGCGCGCGTGCGCGGATTGCCGCCGCCCCCGCCGGCGAAGTTGATGGCGGCCAGCACGCCGGGCGTGTCGCGCGCCGCCGCCGCGATGGCCGTGGCGCCGCCGTAGGACTGGCCAACGATGACGGCGCGCGACAGGTCCGCGCCGGGCATCGCCCGCACGGCGGCCAGCGTGGCCAGGGCCTGGTCGGCCGCCGCGCCGTAGCCGGCCGCGTAGTCGCGCCGCTGGCAGGCACCGCTGCCCTCCACGTCCGGCCCGCCGGTCACGCCGTAGCCGATGCGCGTGGGCACCGCCACGATGAAGCCGTGGCGCACGAAGAAGCGCGATGCCTCGTGGTAGCGCGCCCGGCCCAGCGCGGCGCGGCCGGTCGCATCGACCGCGCGGCCATGGTTGAGCACCAGCACCGGCGCGGGATGCGGGTTGGCGTCGTCGTCGAACACGGTGACGCGGATGGATTGGGCGATGCGCTGGCCGTGCATGTCCTGCACGGTGACGGGCACGTCGAGCTGGGTTTCGCGCAGCGTGGCATGCGCCGGCAGCAGGATGGCGGCCAGCGGCAGGGCCAGCCCTGCGCGGCGCAGAAGGCGGGCCGCCGCCCGCGCCAGCGCACGCCATGCCGCGCCTTGCCCAACGCCGACGCGCGGGGTGCGGGATGGACGCCAGTCGCGCGGGGCCATCGCCTCAGTCCTTCCACCCGATCAGGCCGTCGATGCCGTCGAAGTCGCGGTCGCCATGCAGCAGTGCGCAACCATGCTCGACGCACCAGGCAGCAACCATCAGGTCGATGGGGCTGCGCACGGTGATGCCGCGCCGGCGCTGCCGGCGGTAGATGTCGGCCGCGCGCAGCGCGACGGCTTCGCCGCCGGCTGTGGCGATGGGCAAGGCAGCGAGGGCCTCGCGCGCAAGGCGCCACTCACGGTCATGCGCGAAGCCGCGCAGCACCTCCATGAGGACCAGGTCCAGCAGAACCAGCTGGTCCTCGTTGCCCTCCATCAGCATCCGCAGCGCCGAGGTCTTGGGCGTCTCCCGATTGCGGAAGAAGTCGATCCAGACGCTGGAATCGACCGTCATCATGGCCGCGCCCGCTTCTTCGTCACGTACGGCGGGGGTGCTGGCTCCTGTACGGTCTGCGGCTCCGCAGGCAGGCGCGTCCAGTCGATGCTTTCGTCGCCCATCCAGTGGAGCTTGCCGCGCAATGCCAGCAACTTCTGGTAGGCCTCCCGCCGGGCCAACAGCCGAAGCCCCTCTTCCACGGCCTCTTTCTTGGTCTTGAAGCCGCCTGCACGCATGGCCGCCGCCATGAGCGCGTCGTCGATCACGATGTTGGTCCGCATGGCTCTCCCTATGTGTATGAAACGAGAAAATCATACACATCCCGCGTCACATGCGGAACACGCCGAACTTCGGCTCGGGAATGGGCGCATGCCGCGCCGCGGCCAGGCCCAGCGCCAGCACGCGGCGGGTGTCGGCGGGGTCGATGATCCCGTCGTCCCACAGGCGGGCGGTGGCGTAGTAGGGATGGCCCTGGTCCTCGTACTGCTGGCGGATGGGGGCCTTGAAGGCTTCCTCCTCCTCCTTGCTCCACTGGCCGCCGCGGGACTCGATGCCGTCGCGCTTGACGGTGGCCAGCACGCTGGCGGCCTGCTCGCCGCCCATGACG
>NZ_LDSL01000167.1 GCF_001476815.1 Pseudacidovorax intermedius
GGACGGGCTTGCGGGCGCGGGGCTTGGGGATGGCCATGGGCGGACGAGTCTAGAGCGAATGCCGGGCAATGGGCGTGGGCGCGGAGCTGCGCGCAAGCCCGAGGTTGGGCGACGCAAAATCGCCGCCAGCCGGCCCTGACTCGGTCGCCTGCACTTCCCACGCGAAAAGGAGCCTTCCATGGTCTTGCGCGCCAGTTGCCTGTGCCAGGGCATCGCCTTCGAGATCGACGGCAGCATCCGCGACATGCTGTATTGCCACTGCGGCATGTGCCGCAAGGCGCATGGCACGGCATTTCGTGCACGCGGCCGTATTCGCACGCAGGATCTGCGGTGGGTGCGCGGCGAGGACTTGCTGCGCTTCTACGAGTCGTCGCCAGGTGAACATCGTGGCTTCTGCTCGGTGTGTGGCTCCAACATGTTCACCCGGTTCGACGCGAAGCCTCGCGAACTGGGGCTGGCGCTGGGCGTGCTGGACGACGACCCCGGTGGCCGGCCGATCTGCCACGTGTTCGTGGGTTCGAAAGCGCCATGGTTCGAGATCGCCGATGCGTTGCCTCAGCATGAACGCTTTCCGCCCTCATATGCACCGGTGCGCTCACAGGAAGGCGATCCGGTGCAATCTCCGGATGATGGTGCCCTGCCTTGATCGAGGTGCCGTGTCGATCCGAACGGGGCATCGGCCACCCCCTCATTCCTTCCAGTCGGCAAAGGGGTCACGAAGGGGAACCGGTTCGCTGTCTTTCTCCAGAAGCGAAACGTCTTCCACACCTTCGTTGTCTCTCAGCGCGATCAGGTCGCGCAGAGCGTTCGGGGCGCCTCCGACTTTTTCGCCGTCATCGGCCAGGCCGTCGGCACGAGTGGTTTTTTTCGAATCGACTGGGTTCATGTCGCTCTCCCATTGATCTCAAGGCTGCGGCTCGCACGCCTTCTTGACGATCGCCGCCCGCATGTCGAACTCCGGCAGCACCCAGCGCCGGAAGGCGGCGGCAGCGCGGGCCTGGGGCTCGCCGGCACCGGGGGCCTGCTCGATGCGGGCCCAGGCCCAGGCCAGCAGCGTGACCATGACGAGCCGCAGGTAGTCGTCGGCCAGCTCGTAGGGCAGGGCGGGCCGGGCATGGGCGGCCATGGCGATGTTCGTGGTCAGGTAGCGCAGCTGGGCCAGGCGGCGCTGCACGTCGGCGTCGGCGTCTCGCGAGGCGTCCAGTTCGTCGCGCAGAACGAGCAAGGCGGCGGCGAAGCCGGCACCGGCATCGGGCAGCACCTTGCGCACCAGCAGGTCGATGGCCTGGATCTCGTTGGTGCCCTCGTAGATCATCGTGACGCGGGCGTCGCGCACGGTCTGCTCGATGCCCCACTCGCGCACGTAGCCGTGGCCGCCGAAGACCTGCAGGCAGGCGCTGGCGCCGTCGAAGCCCTGCTGCGTGCAGGCGGCCTTGAGCACCGGCGTGACGTAGCTGCACCACTGCTGCGCGCGTTCGCGGGCCCTGGCGTCGGGCGCGTGGCGGGCCACGTCCAGCTGCAGGGCGGTGCGGTAGGCGATCAGCCGGCCGCCGTCGATCCAGGCGCGCTGCACGTCGAGGATGCGGGCGACGGCGGGATGCAGGGCGATGGGGCTGGGCCCGGCGGCACGGTCGGCACCGGGCGCCACCATCTGCCGGCGCTCCTGCGCATAGGCATTGGCCTTCTGCCAGGCGGCATCGAGCAGGCCGATGCCCTGCAGCGCTACGTGCAGGCGGGCCGCGTTCATCATGACGAACATGGCGGCCAGGCCGCGGCCGGGCTCGCCGACCAGCCAGCCGGTGGCGTCGTCGAAGCGCATCACGCAGGTGGGGCTGCCGTGCAGGCCCATCTTTTCCTCGATGCGCTCGCAGTGCACGGCATTGCGCCGGCCGTAGTCCATCACCTTGGGCACGAGCGCCAGCGACAGGCCCTTGGGGCCGGGCGGCGCATCGGGCAGGCGGCACAGCACCAGATGGACGATGTTGGGCGTGAGGTCGTGCTCGCCGCCGGAGATGAAGATCTTGGTGCCCGACACGCGCAGACTGCCGTCGGCCTGCGGCACGGCGCGGGTGCGCACCAGGCCCAGGTCGCTGCCGGCGTGCGACTCGGTCAGGCACATCGTGGCCAGCCATTCGCCGGTGGCGATCCTGCCGAGGTAGCGGGCCTTCAGGTCGTCGCTGGCATGGTGGCGCAGGCATTCGTAGGCGCCGTGCAGCAGGCCGGGCGCCATGGTGAAGCCGTGGTTGGCGGCGGCCAGCCATTCGTAGAGCACCGCCTCCAGCACCGCGGGCAGGCCCTGGCCGCCGTCCTCGGGTGCGGCCGACAGGCCGGGCCAGCCGCCGTCGACGAAGGCCTGGTAGGCGGCGGCGAAGCCGGGCGGCGTCTGCACCGCGCCGCCTTCCAGCCGGCAGCCGGTCTCGTCGCCGCCGCGGTTCAGCGGGGCGACGACCTCGCCGACGAAGGTGGCGGCCTGCGCCAGCACCTGGGCCTGGAGGTCGGCATCGACCTCCGCGAAGGGCGGCAGGGCGGCCAGGCGCGCCGGCGCACCGAGCACGGCGTCGAGCAGGAAGCGGATGTCGTCGGGACGGGGGGTGTAATCCATCGGGCGGTCGGCAATCGGGAAGACGGGTCAGGGCGCGACGCAGGCGAAGCTGCTGGCGCGTTCGGTGTCGCCGCCACGGAAGCGTGCGACGGCCGGATAGGGGCACAGCGGCCGGCTGCGGTCGGGGGCCCAGTTGGCGGGCACCTCGGGGTTGGGCTGGGCGCTGCCAGGGCCGCGGGCCTGGGCGATCACCTCGTCCGGCGCGTGGCCGTTCTCCACCCAGTCGACCAGCGCGCCGAGCATGTCGAACTGGTCGGTGGACGGGCCACCGCTGCAGTGGTTCATGGCCGGCACCGGGAAATAGCGCACGAAGTCGCCGGCGCGGCCCGCATGGGTGGCCTGCAGGCGCTCGTACCAGGCGGCCGTGTCGTCGGACGAGAACACCGGGTCGCCGGTGCCGTGGTAGACCAGCATGCGGCCGCCGCGCGCGCGCAGCGACTGCAGGCGCTCGGCATTGGGCGGCACCATGAAGGCCATGGCCGATTCGTCGTAGGGCGGCTGCGTGGCATCGATGCGGGGCGCATCGCGGTCCATGTCGAAGCCGAGGGCGAAGGGCAGGCCCTGCGGCCGGTCGGCCAGCGGCGGCGTGCTGAAGATGAAGGCCACGGCGCCGGCATCGCGGGTGGCGGGGCTGGCGAACTTCCATTCGCGCCAGTTGGCACCGGCGACGCCGGGGTCGAAGGGGAAGCTGCTGTAGAGCGCGCGGCCGCTGCCGTCGCGCGCGCCGGCGAAGACGCGGGCCAGGGCCATCTTCTGCGCCGGGTCCAGGCAGCTGTCCTGCCGGCCGGCGGTGCAGGTGGGCACGTCGCGGCCCAAGTTGAAGCGGGCCTGGCAGGACTTGAGGTCGCCGACGATGCCGTCGGTCAGGCCGTCCAGCATGTCGCAGCGCGCCAGCACGGCGCGCGACAGGGTCTGCAACTGGCCGGGCGTGAAGGCGGTCTGCAGGTCGGGCTCGCCCTGCGGCGTCTTGCCCGTGGCCAGCGGCGCGTACTGCTGGGCGCCATACAGCTGGGCCACGGCCGCGCGCGGCAGGTGGAAGCCGGGGTCGCCGGCCAGCACGCCGTCGAAGGCCTGCGGCAGCCGCGAGGCGGCCACCATGGCATGCCGGCCACCGTTGGAGCAGCCGGCGATGTAGGAACGGTCGGCCGGCCGGCCATAGGCCTGCGCCACCAGTTGCTTGGCCACCGGCGTGAGCTGCGCGACGGCGCTGTAGCCGTAGTCGCGCCGGGCCTGCGGGTCGAGGCCGAAGCGCGGATTGGGCGCCGGGTGGCCGGCATCGCTGCTGACCACGGCAAAGCCCATGGCCAGCGCATTGCTGCGCGGCCCGCCGCCGCCGATGCCGCCCAGCGCCGGCACCACCACGCCGTCCAGCCCGCCGTTGGCCTGGAACAGGAAGCGGCCGTTCCAGGCCTGCGGTAGCCGCAGCTCGAAGCCGATGGCATAGCGCTGGCCGTCCACCGGGCTGGTGCGCTCGGCCATGC
This sequence comes from Pseudacidovorax intermedius, assembly GCF_001476815.1. GTDB lineage: Bacteria > Pseudomonadota > Gammaproteobacteria > Burkholderiales > Burkholderiaceae_C > Xenophilus > Xenophilus intermedius_A. The sequence continues at coordinate 4,084 of NZ_LDSL01000167.1, forward strand.
GGCCCTGCACCAGGCAGTGGGCCGGCGCCTGTTCACTGCCGCCACGCACCGCCACCGGGCCGGCCGGCACGCTGCGCACGGCGGTGAACACCACGCCCGGCGCGGCTTCGAGGCGTTCGCAGGTATGCAGCTCGCCCGGCCGCGCGGCCTTCATGGCCGTGGCCGCGTCGGGCGGGCGCGAGCCGCAGGCAGCAAGAAGGGCGATGGCGCCGCAGGTGGCGGCAAGGCGGAGGGCGGTCATGGGAGGGGTCTCGCAAATGGCGCGAAGCCGGCATCCTAAGAGCCGGCGCTGACGAGAAGCAACGATGTCGCGGCAGCACGCGCGACGTTCGTCGAATGGCCGCGGCGCAGGCCACGCCAGGGCTCCCGCGGAACTGGCTTTGCCAGGCCGCCGGGAGCGCCCCCGCGAGGGGGTAGGCGAAGCGCGAAGCGCGCAGCCTGGGGGCGATCAGGATTCCGCGGTGAAGCCGATCTGCTTGACCAGGGGACCCCAGCGCTCGAACTCGGCCTTCTGGTCCGCGGCCATCTCCTGCGCGGTGGTGCCATGCGCAACCAGGCCCACCAGCGCCAGCGAGTCGATCACCGACTTGTCCTTCAGCGCCGCGTTGATCGCCGCATTGGCCGAGGCCAGCGTGGCGGCCGGCGTCTTGGCCGGGGCGTAGAAGCCGAACCATTCCTCCGAGGTCACGTCCGGGTAGCCCAGCTCGGTGAAGGTGGGCACGTCCGGCAGGTAGGGCGAGCGCTTCCTGCCCGAGGTGGCCAGCACGCGTACGCGGCCGTTCTTCATGTACTGCAGGTAGTCGCCGCTGGGGTTCATGGCGGCGGCGATCTGGCCGCCCACCAGGTCGGTGATGCTGGGCACGGTGCCGCGGTAGGGCACGTGCTTGAGCTCCACGCCCGAGCGCAGGCCCAGCAGCGCGCCCAGCAGGTGCGGCATGGAGCCGGCGCCCGGCGAGCCGTAGCTGGCCTGGCCGGGATTGGCCTTGGCCCAGGCCAGGAAGTCCTTCAGCGTCTTGACCTCGGCCGGCACCGCGGGGCCCACGGCCAGGCCGTGGAACATGATGGCGCCGATGGACACCGGCGTGACGTCTTCCGGCTTGTACGTGAGCTTGGGATAGATGTACGGATAGACGGACAGCGCCGACACCGGCGCCAGCGTCAGCACCGAGCCGTCCGGCGGCGAGTTCTTCAGCGTCTCGACCGCGATGCGGCCGCCGGCGCCCGGCTTGTTCTCGACGTAGGCGCCCTTGGCATAGGCGGTGCCGGCGATCTTTTCGGCCACGCGGCGGGCGACGGTGTCGCCCGCGCTGCCGGCCGGGAAGCCATACATGATCTTGACCTGCTCGATGGCCTGCGCGAAGGCCGTGAGCGGCGAGATGGCGCCCAGGGCGGCGGCGCCGCCCAGGGTCTGGAGGAAGTGACGACGGTGTTGCATGGATGTCTCCGGAGAGCGAGGGAAAAAGTCGGTGTCAGCGGCAGCTGAAGCTGGCCGCGTCTTCCTGGCTGCCCGTGCCGTTGTAGCGGGCGACCTTGGGATAGGGGCACAGCGGCCGGCTGCGGCTGGCGGACCAGGTGGCGGGCAGGTCGGCATTGACGCCGCCGGCATTGCCGGTGCCGCGGGCGCTGGCCACCACGCGGTCGGGGGCCTGGCCCTTCTCGACCCAGTTCACCATGGCGCTGAGCATGTCGAACTGGTCGGTGGCCGGGCCGCCCGAGCAGTGGTTCATGCCGGGGATCAGGTACAGCCGGGCGAAGTTGGACGCGTCGCCGCCGTTGTCCTGCTGCAGTTGCTGGTACCAGTTGACCGAGTCGTCGCTGGAGAAGATCGGGTCGGCCGTGCCGTGGTAGACCATCAGCTTGGCGCCGCGCTTCTTGAGCGCCGGCAGCTTGCCGTAGTTGGGCGGCGTCATGAAGGCGATGCTGCTCTCGGTGTACAGGCTGGTGGTGCCCAGCACCTTGGCCAGCACGGTGTCGAGGTTGGCCGTCAGCGCGAAGTTGGGACCGTTGAAGCTCGGGTCTTCCGGCGGCGACTGGAACACCAGGCCCACCGAACCGGAGTCGAGTGCGAGCGGCACGGTGAACTTCCAGAACTTCCAGCCATCGGTGTCCAGTCCGGCGTCGTAGGGGAAGCTGCTGTAGATGCGCGTGCCGCTGGGCGTGGTGGCGCCCTTGAACAGCTTGTCGATCTTCGTCTTCTGGTCGGCCGAGAGGCAGGTGCCGTTGCGCGTGGTGGCGCAGGTGGGCACGTCGCGGTTGATGTCGAAGGCCGCCTGGCAGGCGGCGGTGTCCTGCACCATGCCGTCGGCGGCGCCGTCCAGGCCGTCGCACTGCGCCAGCACTGCCTTGGTCACCAGCGTGCGCTCGGCCTGGGTGAAGGCGGTGCTCAGGTCGCCGGGCGTGGTGGCGAGCGTGGCATAGGTCTGCGCGCCAGCGATGTTGGCCGTGGCGGCCAGCGGCAGGCGGGTGCCCGGGTCGCCGGCGATGATGCCGTCGTACTGGTCGGCATAGCGCGAGGCGGCGACCATGGCATGCCGGCCGCCGTTGGAACAGCCGCCGAAGTAGGAGCGGTCCGGGCCCTTGCCGTAGGCGGTCTGGATGGTGCTCTTGGCCATGGGCGTGAGCTTGGCGACGGCCTGGTAGCCGTAGTCCAGGCGGGCCTGCGGGTCGATGCCGAAGGTGGCACCCACGGCCGCGGTGTGGCCGGCGTCGGAGCTGAGCACGGCGAAGCCGCTCGACAGCGCACCGGTGAGCGGGCCGCCGCCGAGCGTGCCGGTGGCGGTCACCACGCTGCCGTCCAGGCCGCCGTTGGCCTGGTAGTAGAAGCGGCCGTTCCAGGCGCGCGGCAGGCGCATCTCGAAGCCGATGGCGTAGCTCTTGCCGTCCACGCTGCTGGTGCGCGGGAACATGCTGCCGGTGATGAGGCAATGCTCGGGCACGTCGGTGCCCGCCACCTTGAGCGTGCCTGCCGTCACCAGCGTCGATGCCGTGATGGTGGTGTTGGCGAAGCTGATGCGCGTGGCCAGGTCCGTGCAGGACTGCAGCGAGGCGCCCACGGCCGCCGACAGCTGGGGAATGGTCTCCACCGCGGGCGCCGGGGCCGGCGCGGGCGAGGGTGCGGGGGCCGGCGCGGGCGCCGGCCGGTTGGCCGCGATCAGCGCCGCTGCCAGGGCCGCGTTCTGGGCGTTGTCGTTGCCCGAGCCGCCGCAGGCCGCCAGCAGCGCCAGCGGCGCCGCGGCCGCCAGGGCGCGCAGCGCGAATGTCTTGCCGTCTTCCTTCTTCGTCATCGGTTGTCTCCGTGTGGTTGTGGTGAAGGTCTTCGCACAAGGGGGCGGCCCTCTGCCGCCCCGGGGGTCAGCGCGGCGCCATGCGCAGGGCGCCGTCCAGCCGGATCACCTCGCCGTTGAGGTGGCCGTTGGTCACGATGTGGCAGGCCAGCTCGGCGAATTCCGAGGGCTTGCCCAGACGCGGGGGGAAGGGGATGGACGCCGCCAGCGACTGCTGCACCGGCTCCGGCAGTTCCAGCAGCAGCGGCGTGGCGAAGATGCCGGGCGCCACGGTGCACACGCGGATGCCGTGCTGCGCCAGGTCGCGCGCCATCGGCAGCGTCATGCCCACCAGGCCGCCCTTGGAAGCGCTGTAGGCCTGCTGGCCCACCTGGCCGTCGAAGGCGGCGACGGAGGCGGTGAACATCATCACGCCGCGCTCGCCGCCGTCCAGCGCTTCGAGCTTCGCGCAACGGGCGGCGAAGAGGCGGCTCACGTTGTAGGTGCCGATCAGGTTGACCTGGATGACGCGGGCGAAGTCCTCCAGCGGCGCGGCGCTGCCGTCCTTGCCGACGATGCGCTTGGCGCTGCCGATGCCGGCCACGTTCATCAGGATGCGCGCCGGGCCATGGGCCTCGGCCGCGGCGGCCAGGGCGGCCTCGACGCTGGCGGTGTCGGTGATGTCGCAGGCGAATGCGGTACCGCCGATGTCGGCGGCGACCTTCTTGGCCTGCTCCAGGTTGCGGTCGAGCACCGCCACCTTCGCGCCCAGGCGGGCGAGTTCGCGGGCCGTGGCTTCGCCCAAACCGGAAGCGCCGCCGGTGACCAGCGCGCTCTGTCCTTCGATCTTCATGAATTCATCTCCTTGTCGGGTCTTGCGCCTTCCCCCTCTGGGGGAAGGTTGGGAAGGGGGGCCCTGGGCGCTGGATGCGTTGCCGCTTTTCGACCGCCGCAGGCCCCCACCCCAGCCCTCCCCCAGCGGGGGAGGGAGCCGATGGCTACTGCCACTGGGGCTTTAGCGTGAAGGGCAGGGTGTCGGCATGCAGCGCCTGCACCGCCTCGTCGCGGTGCTTGAGCACGGCGCGCTGGTTGATCGAGCCCTTGTCGGTGATCTCGCCCTTGTCGATGGAGGGCGGCTCGGCCACCAGCGCCGCGCGGGCGATGCGGTTGGCGCTGCCGGTGGCATCGGCCGCCAGGCGGTCCAGCACCTTCTGGAAGTGCAGCTGCACGTCGGCATGCGCCAGCACGTCCTTCAGCGGCGCATCGGCCGGCAGCCCGGGCGCCAGCTCGCGCACCGCCTGGGTCGGGAAGATCAGCGCGCCGACTTCCTTCAGGTTGATGCCGGTGAGCACCACGTCCTGCACATAGGGCGCGCCGAAGGCGATCACCTTGGCACGCAGGGGGCCCACGCTCACGAAGGTGCCGGTGGCCAGCTTGAAGTCCTCGGCGATGCGGCCGTCGAAGCGCAGGCCCAGGTGGATGTTGTCGGGGTCGATCCACGTGACGGCGTCGCCGGTCTTGAAGAAGCCTTCCTCGTCGAAGGCCTCGTGCGTGGCCTCGGGCATGCGCCAGTAGCCGGGCGTGACGTTGGGGCCGCGGTAGCGGATCTCGACCTTGCCGTCGGTGGGCACCAGCTTGATCTCCATGCCGGCGGTGGGCAGGCCCAGGTCGCCGGTGCGCACTTCGGGCCGGGTGATGTACAGGCCGAAGGGGCCGGACTCGGTCATGCCCAGGCCGGTGCCCATCACCAGGCGCTCGCCGATCTCGGCCTCCTGCAGGCGGTGCAGCTGGTCCCACACGGCCTGGGGCAGGGCGGCGCCGGCGTAGAAGAACATGCGGCAGCGCGACAGCAGCTTCCTGCGCAGCACCGGGTCTTCCTCCATCGCGTTGGCGATGTACTCGAAGCCGGTGGGCACGTTGAAGTAGACCGTGGGCGCGATCTCGCGCAGGTTGCGCAGCGTCTCGGCGATGCCGGCGGGCGTGGGCTTGCCGTCGTCGATGTAAAGCGTGCCGCCGTTGTCCAGCACGATGCCGACGTTGTGGTTGCCGCCGAAGGTGTGGTTCCAGGGCAGCCAGTCGACCAGCACCGGCGGCTCTTCGCCCAGCGCGGGAATGGAGGCGCGCAGCTGCTGCTGGTTGGCGCACCACATGCGGTGGGTGTTGATGACCGCCTTGGGGTTCTTGGTGGAGCCCGAGGTGAACAGGAACTTGGTGATGGTGCCCGGATGCGTGCCGTGCATGGCCGCCTCGACGGCCGAGGTGGGCTCGGTGGCCAGCAGCTGCGACAGCGGCGTCACCTCGCGGCCGGGCAGCGTGCCGCCGCCCAGCACCACCTCGGTGTCGGCCGGCACGACGGCGGCGATGGCGGCCGCATAGCGCGTGTCGCTGGCGAACACCAGGCCGGGCGTGAGCGTCGCCATGACGTGGCGCAGCTTGTCGTAGTCCTTGCTGACCAGCGAATAGGGCGGCGACACCGGGCAGTGCGGAATGCCCACGTAGAGTGCGCCCAGCGCCAGCATCAGGTGCTCGATGCTGTTCTCGCTCAGGATGGCGACGGGCCGTTCGGCGCTCAGGCCGCGGTCCAGCAGCGCCTGGCCGATGGCGCGGGCCTTGGCCAGCGCCTCGCGGTAGCTGATGCGGATCCAGTCGCCGCTGCTGCCGTCGGCATTGCGGGCGCGGCGGGCGACGAAGGTGCGGTCGGGCGCCATGGCGGCCCAGTACACCAGCCGGTCGGTCATGCGGTGGGCATGGTGGGCCAGCGGCTTGTCGGCCTGCAGGTACTGCACGCCGCCCTCGGCCTCGCGCAGCACGGCGCGGGTGATGCCGAATTCGAGCGCGCGGTAGCGGGCGGCCGGTGCGGCGGTGGCGGTGGGCGTGGGCATGTCCAGTGTCTCCGTCATGTTCTTCTCCGATGGGGACCGATGCCTCAGCCCTTGCTGACCTTCGCGGCCTTGCCTTCGAGGAAGGCGCGCACCCGGGCCTTGGCCTCCGGCGCGTCCTGCACGATGCCGGCCATCAGCGCCTCGGTGAAGAAGCCGTGGTCGGCGCCCTGCTCGGCGATGCGGGGCAGGGCATGCATCAGCGCGTAGTTGGTCAGCGGCGCATTGGTGGCGATGCGGCGTGCCAGCTCGACGGCCTTGTCGAAGGCGGCGCCTTCGGGCACCAGGTACTGCGCGAAGCCGGCACGCTCGCCGTCCTCGGCGTTGTAGACGCGGCCGGTCATCATCATGTCGGTCATGCGGGCCACGCCGATCAGGCGCGGGATGCGCACCGAGCCGCCGCCGCCCACGAAGATGCCGCGCGTGCCTTCGGGCAGCGCATAGAAGGTGCTGGCATCGGCCACGCGGATGTGGCACGCACTGGCCAGTTCCAGCCCGCCGCCCACCACCGCACCGTGCAGCGCGGCGACCACGGGCACGGGGCCGTGCTGCACCAGTTCCAGCGCGGCGTGCCACATGCGCGAATGGCGCACACCGGCGCCGGCGTCGCGTTCGCTCAGCTCCGACAGGTCCAGCCCGGCGCAGAAATGCGGGCCCTCGCCGTCGAGCACCGCGGCGCGCACGGTATCGGGCAGGTTCTGGAAGGTGTCGCGCAGGGCGAGGATCAGGCCGTCGTTGAGCGCGTTGCGCTTGGCCGGCCGCGTGAGGCGGACGATGGCGATGTCGCCCTGGATGTCGAGGCTGAGGTCCGGATGGGTCATGATTGCGTTCGGAAGTTGGATCGATTATGGTTATTGAAAATAATCAATTCAACGGCCCGGAACGGCCAACTCATCAGTACTTACCCGAACGGAGACGCGCCCCATGGACATCGCGAACCTCAGCGCCATCGACATCCACACCCACGCCGAGATCAGCTGCTGGAACCCCTTCGACAACTACGGCGAGGAATACGACCGCGCGGCCGACAAGTACTTCCGCTCCAGCCGGCGTCCGAGCATCCAGGAGAGCATCGACTACTACCGCGAGCGCAAGATCGGCCTGGTGATGTTCGGCGTGGACAGCGAGTCCAACCTGGGCCGCCGCCGCATCCCGAACGAGGAGATCGCCGAGGCGGCGCAGAAGAACAGCGACATCATGATCGCCTTCGGCAGCGTCGATCCGCACAAGGGCAAGATGGGTGCGCGCGAGATGCGCCGGCTGATCGAGGACCACGGCGTCAAGGGCTTCAAGTTCCATCCGACGGTGCAGGGCTTCCATCCCTACGACCGCATGGCCTGGCCGCTCTATGAAGTGATCGCCGAGCACAAGCTGCCGGCCATCTTCCACACCGGCCACAGCGGCATCGGCTCGGGCATGCGCTGCGGCGGCGGCCTGCGGCTGGAGTACAGCAACCCGATGCACCTGGACGACGTCGCCATCGACTTCCCGGACATGCAGATCATCATGGCCCACCCCAGCTTCCCGTGGCAGGACGAGGCGCTGTCGGTGGCCACGCACAAGCCCAACGTGTGGATCGACCTGTCGGGCTGGAGCCCCAAGTACTTCCCGAAGCAGCTGGTGCAGTACGCCAACACGCTGCTGAAGGACCGCATCCTCTTCGGCAGCGACTACCCGCTGATCACGCCGGACCGGTGGATGAAGGACTTCCAGGAGGCCGGCTTCAAGCCGGAGGTGATGCCGGGCATCCTGAAGGACAACGCAGTGCGGCTTCTGGGATTGACGTAGAGCTGCAGCGCCCCGCACCTCGCGCCCCGCACTTCGCGGCACTGGCGTTGGAAGCCCCTCTCCCCTCGCGGGAGAGGGATTGGGGAGAGGGGGCGGCACCAACGCCACGCGCCTGGCCCCGGCCGTCGACCCCTCTCCCCAGCCCTCTCCCGCAAGGGGAGAGGGAGCAGGAGCCCCGCGCCGTCACCCCTCCCGGCCGTCTTGCCGCACGCCCCACGAGTCGCGCGCCCGGCGCCGGTCCTCGCGCTCGCGGGCCATCTGCTCCTCGAACTGCTGGCGGCCCTCCTTGGCCACGGCGATGAGCTTCTTGCGGTCCTTGTAGTGCGGATAGCTGTCCTCCGCGATGCGAAGGTTGCGCAGGCGGAAATGCATGGCGGCTTCACGCGCCTCGTGCGCCGGCCAGCCCAGCGTCTCCAGCACGGAGCGCGCGCTGCGCAGGGACGATTCGAACAGTTCGCGCTCGGCCAGCGTGATGCCGCGGTCGCGCAGCTGGTAGTAGTGGCCCAGGTTGCGGGCGCGGGCGATGATCTCCGCCTGCGGAAAATGCTCGCGCACCAGGTCGACGATGGCCAGGCAGGTCGCCACCTCGTCCACCGCCACCACGATGGCGCGGGCATGGCCGGCACCGGCGATGCGCAGCAGGTCCAGCCGCGTCGCATCGCCATAGAACACGCGGAAGCCGAACTCCCGCAGGCCTTCCACGGTGTCGGGGTCGTGGTCGAGCACCGTCACCGGCATGCCCTGCGACAGCAGCACGCGGCCGACGATCTGGCCATAGCGGCCGAAGCCGCAGATCAGCACCTGCGCTTCCTGCGGCTCGGAAATCTCCTCCACCTGCGCCTGGCTCTGCGGGTCGGGAACGAGCCGGTCGAACAGCACCAGCAGCAGCGGCGACAGCAGCATCGACAGCGCCACCGCGCCCACCAGCAGCGACGACGTCTCGGGTGCCAGCACCTGCGCGCCCACCGCCGTCTGGAAGACGACGAAGGCGAACTCGCCGCCCTGCGCCAGCAGCAGCGTGAACACCGGCCGCTCGCGCGGCGGCAGGCCCATGGCCCGCGCCAGCCCCAGGATCACGCCGAACTTGAGCACCATGAAGCCCACGACGAGCGCCGCCATCAGCAGCGGCTGCGCCAGCAGCACGCGGAAGTCGATGCTCATGCCCACGGCGATGAAGAACAGGCCCAGCAGCAGGCCCTTGAAGGGCTCGATGTCGGTTTCCAGCTCCCGGCGGTATTCGCTTTCGGCCAGCAGCACGCCGGCCAGGAAGGCGCCCAGCGCCATCGACAGGCCCACGAACTGCATCAGCGCCGCGATGGCCACCACCAGCAGCAGCGAGGCGGCGGTGAAGATCTCCGGCGTGTTGCTGCGCGCGATCCAGCGCAGGATCGGCCGCAGCAGCAGGCGGCCGCCGAGCACGATGCCGCCGACCACGCCGACGATCTTGGCGGCCTCCAGCGCGCGGGCGGTGGCGTCCAGCGGCGCGTCGGCCGGGCCGCTGGCCAATACCGGCAGCAGCGCCAGGATGGGGATGGCCGCCACGTCCTGGAACAGCAGGATCGAGAAGCCGGCCTGGCCGCTGGCCGTCTTGAGCAGCTTGCGCTCGCCGAAGACCTGCAGTGCGATGGCGGTGGACGACAGGGCCAGGCCCAGCGCCGCCACCAGCGACACGCGCCAGGGCGCGCCGGCCAGGCAGCCGACGCCGAACAGCACCACGGCGCAGCCCAGCACCTGTGCGCTGCCCCAGCAGAAGATGGGCCGGCGCAGCAGCCACAGCCGCCGCGGCTCCAGCTCCAGGCCGACCAGGAAGAGCATCAGCACGACGCCGAACTCGGCGAAGTGCAGCACCTCTTCCACACTGGCCACGAGGCCCAGCCCGGCCGGGCCGATGGCGATGCCGGCCACCAGGTAGCCGATGATGGCGCCCAGGCCGAGGGCGCGCGACAGCGGCACCACCAGCACGGCGGCGCCCAGGTAGATCAGGCTGTTGGTCAGCCAGGCGGGGGAATGTTCCATGGTCAGGCGGCGCGGGCGGGTTCGGGCCGGTCGCCCAGGGGCACGGCGCATTCGGGGCAGTCGGCCAGGTCTTCCAGCTCGGGCCAGTCGGGGTAGCGGGCCAGGCGCTGCACGAAGACATCCACGTGCGCGGCCAGTTCGGCCTCGGGCACGCGGCGGGCATCGTGCAGCAGCAGCGGCGGCAGGAAGCGCATGCCGCACAGGGCGGCGGTCTGCTCGTAGGGCGGCAGGAAGGCGTCGAAGAAATAGCGGTTGTAGCCGGCGGGGTGGTAGCTGTCCTGCGCGCCGCCGGTGCTGGCCACCAGCCACAGCGCCTTGCCGCGCAGCGCCCGGCCGCCCGGGCCGTAGGCCCAGCCGTAGCCGAGCACCTCGTCCAGCCAGAGCTTCTGCAGCGGCGGCATGCTGTACCACTGGATGGGATGCAGCATCACCACCAGGTCGGCCGCGGCCAGGCGCGCCTGCTCGGCGTCGACGTCGATCACGTAGTCGGGATAGCGCGCGTAGAGGTCGTTGACCTGCACTCCCGGCAACTGCGCGGCGGCATCCCGCAGGCGGCGGTTGGCGCGGGATTCGCGCCAGTGCGGATGGGCCGCCAGCACGTAGATGACGGGCTGCGCCTGGGGAACTGCGCCGGATGTTGGGGTTGGAATGCTCGGCATGGCGGCGACCATATCTCAAGCGGGCGCGGGCGGCATCGCGACCTTTCGGCGCGGCGCGCCTGCGGCGGGGGCGCCCGCGGCACGACGGCCGTCGCGCGCGCGGCCTACCATTGGCGGTCGTCCACCTCCTGGAGTGCTGCATGCCGGTGGTTCTCGTCGCCAATCCCAAGGGCGGTGTCGGCAAGTCGACCCTCGCCACGAACATCGCCGGCTATTTCGCCAGCCGCGGCCATGCCGTCATGCTGGGCGACGTGGACCGGCAGCAGTCCGCGCAGCTCTGGCTGTCGCTGCGGCCGTCGCAGGCGGCGCCCATCCGCGGTTGGGCGGCGCAGGGCGACGGCAGCATCGTGCGGCCGCCTGCCGGCACCACGCATGCGGTGCTGGACACGCCGGCCGGCCTGCATGGCTGGCGCTTCAAGGAGGTGCTGGCGCTGGCCGACCGGGTGGTGGTGCCGGTGCAGCCGAGCCTGTTCGACATCTATGCCACGCGCGATTTCCTGGACCGGCTGGCGCAGCGCGCCGACGGCAAGGGCGCCCACCGCGTCGGCCTGGTGGGCATGCGGGTGAACGGCCGCACGCTGGCGGCCGAGCGGCTGCGCGAATTCGCCGCGCAACTGGGTATGCCGCTGGTGACGGAGCTGCGGGAGACGCAGAACTACGTGCAGCTGGCGGCGCACGGGCTCACGCTGTTCGACCTGTCGCCGGCGCGCTACGAGCGCGATCTGGCGCAATGGCAACCGCTCGTCGATTGGCTGGAAGGCTGAGCAGGTGGCGGGGCGCCGAACGCCGGCAAGGCGCCCTGTCGTCTGCCATTGGCCTGGCGGATGCCGCCGAAAAGATTGCCGGCTTTTTCGGGAAAGCCCGGAGCCCGCCTGTCCCGACGCCGACAGCGCGGGCCGCATGACGGCGGCATGATGCCGCGCATGACCAAGCGCACCTTCCAGACCCTCGCCGACCTCAGTGCCTGTGCCGGCCAGGACATCTCCACCAGCGACTGGACGACCATCACGCAGGCGCAGGTGAACCAGTTCGCCGAGGCCACCGGCGACCACCAGTGGATCCACGTGGACGTGGAAAAGGCCAAGGCCGGCCCCTTCGGCGCGCCGATCGCGCACGGCTTCCTGACACTGTCGCTGCTGCCCACCTTCTTCGACACGGCGGTCGAGGTGGTGGAGGCGCGCATGGGCGTCAACTACGGCCTGAACCGCGTGCGCTTCATGGCGCCGGTGCCGGTGGGCAGCCGCCTGCGCGGCCACCTCAAGCTGCTGTCCAGCGACCCCATCGACGGTGGTGGCTACCAGATGGTCTGGCAAACGACCATCGAGCTCGAGGGCGTGGACAAGCCGGCCTGCGTGGCCGAATCGGTGGTGCGGCGCTATCCCTGACGGGGCGCGGGCGGGGCGGCTGGCCCCAACGCGTGGCGCGGGTCAGCCGCCGCCTGGCGCTTACATCGTGCCGACTTCGGCGCAGTTGGCGCAGCCGCCCTGGCGGGCGGTCTCCACGGCGCCGGCGCGCACCGTGGCGCGGTCGGTGCCGCTGCGCAGCTGCATCACGCCGGTGCTGCCATTGGTGGGCGTGGGTGCATTGCGCGCCTCGGCCTGCACCTGCGTGCGCGACAGCATCGGCTGGAAGGGCGCAGGCGGGTTGGGCGACATTTCGCCGTCAACGGCATGGGCGGCGCCAGCGGCGAAGAAAGCGGCGAGGGCGAGGGCGGTGAGCTTGCGGTTCATGGAGAGACTCCTGGGGCGTGGTTGAAAGGGAGCCCGGCCTGCCGCATGGGACAGAACCGGCGCACGATTCAGATACGCCCAGCTCACCGGGCTGGATTCACGTGCCGGAAGGCATGCGCGCCCGTCTTACAACGACGCCGCGGTCCGATGAGCCCGCCGCTCCTGCAATGCCAGACTCCGCGGCCCGTTTCAGCTTCCTCAGCGCCAGCCCGCCACCCGCCCGTCACGAAACCGGCGCCGCCCCCACACTGATCGAAAGGCCGCGGAGCAGGCCAAGCCAGTGCACCCGCGGACCCGGCTTTGCCGGGCCGCCGGGTGCGCCCCTCGAGGGGGAGAGGCCGGCCACACGAAGTGAGCAAGTCCAACCGGGGTGGGCTCTCAGTCTGCTTTGATGTTTCGTTCCTTGACCACCTTCGCCCAGCGCGTGAACTCGGCATTGAGGTAGTCGCTGGCCTGCGGCAGCGTGGTCGTGACGACCTGGCCGCCGGTGTCCTCGATGCGCGCGCGGCACTCGGGCAGGGGGGCCCGCTTTCCCAGCCCCGCATTACCCTGCTCCACCACCGGCTTGG
>NZ_LDSL01000168.1 GCF_001476815.1 Pseudacidovorax intermedius
CATAGATGAAGTACGCCGCGGCGTCGGTGAGTTCCGACTGCAGACGGTCGCCTTCCGCATTGAGCAGACGACCCCGATAGCGAACCTGCAGGGTCGCGCCCTTGCAAATGACGTAGCTGCTGCCTGCGCCCGCCTCCTTCTTCCAGAACTCGCCCGCCTTCTCGTGCAGGCGAATGCTGGCGTCCTTGGGCTGCTTGGCGACGATGACCATCGCATGGATGCCGACATTGAGCTGCCCGTCTTGCTGCGGACACATCTCGGCGCTGACGATCTGCGCGTCCAGTTCCTTGCCGAGCTTCTCGACCCACGTGCGCGCCAGCGAGGCCATTTTCTGCGCCCACCCGTCTTCACCGTGCTCGACGTTCGCTGGGCAGGGTGCGTACAGCTCCAGCCGCAGCACGACGGCGTCGGGATGCTTCTTCGCTAGGGCCAGGAGGCGCGATTTCATCTTGCGCAACTTCTCCTCCAACTTCAGCTCATGCTTGACTTCGCGCTCGACTTGGGAGCGGCTGCTCAGGAGCTTGATCAGCGGTGTGAGCTGTTTGTAGAGCGTTTGCGCCCATCGCCAGGGATTGGCCTGCAGGACGTGCTGCACTTGGTCATGGCGCATCTGCACACCCATGAACGGACTCATGTGCTTGAAGACGGCCGAGAGCCTCGGGTCGTCGACGCCGCTCAGTCGCACTTGGCCCACCGTCTGACCCGCGTACGTCAGCGCGGCCAGGAAGATGAGGGCGTCCTGGGCCAGCCAGAGCCGGTCGCCCGTCGGCGTCTTGCGCACCTTCACCCAGTCCTCGACGACCGCGGGCGCGCGGCCGGCGAGGTGTTTGATCGTCTGCAAGGCGGCATGCCGCTTGGTCAGCGGCAGATCGCTGGAAGCGGCCGGAACGGCAAACAGGGACGGGTCCAGGGCCCCCTCATATGCTGCCAATGACGCGGCCGAGGCGATGCGCGAAGCTTTGTGCATCACGGGCTCCTCAAATCCAGGTCACGAAGCGCTCGGCAGCCAAGTGCAGCGGCACGCGCATGATGGGCGGCTTCATCTTCGGTTTCGGACCGGGCTTCTTGAGCGGGCCATTCGGGAAGCCCTTCATACCGAAGGTGCGCTGGCCACCGAGGTCGAGCTTCACGAAGAGGTTCGCGGCCGTGAAGTAGGCGCACAGGGCGCGCACACCCATGATGGTGTTCGAGTTCTGGAAATCGATGTGGCCGATCATCCGGTAGCGGTACTCGTTCACCTTCTCGTGGCAGTTGAAGTAGCAGTCCTCGGTACCGCCGGTCA
>NZ_LDSL01000169.1 GCF_001476815.1 Pseudacidovorax intermedius
CGACCGGACCGCCCTCCCCCCTTTTCCCCTCCTCGCCGAAGGAAGACGACTTGAACACCCCTTTGCGCTTCGCCCTGCTGGCCCTGGTCGCCAGCCTGGCCGCCTGCTCCGTGCTGGAGTCCGACAAGATCGACTACAAGAGCGCCGGCAAGGCCCCGACCCTCGAGGTCCCGCCCGACCTGAGCCAGCTCTCGCGCGACAACCGTTACGCCATTCCCGGCGGCGTCGTGTCCGCCAATGCCTATGAGGCCGGCCGCGCCAATGCGCCCGGCATCCCCACCGCCGTCGACAAGCTCGGCGACGTGCGCATGGAGCGCGCCGGCAACGAGCGCTGGATCGTCGTCGACCGCCCGCCCGAACAGCTGTGGGACCCGGTGCGCGACTTCTGGATGGAGAACGGCTTCCTCCTGACCACCGAGCAGCGCAACCTCGGCATCATGGAAACCGACTGGGCCGAGAACCGCGCCAAGCTGCCGCAGGACCCGATCCGCAGCGTGCTGGGCAAGCTGATCGACTCGGTGTATTCCACCGGCGAACTCGACCGCTTCCGCACCCGCATGGAGCGCACGGCCAAGGGCACCGAGATCTACATCAGCCACCGCGGCATGCAGGAGGTCTACACCAACCAGCGCCAGGACCAGACCGTGTGGCAGCCCCGCCCGGTCGACCCCGAGCTGGAGACCGAATTCCTGCGCCGCCTGATGGTCAAGCTGGGCGTCAGCCAGGAGCAGTCGCGCGCCGCCGCCGCCTCGGTGGCCGCCGCGCCCGCCTCGCGTTCGGCCACCATCGCCAACGTCGGTGGCCAGCCGGTGCTGCAGGTCGCCGATGGTTTCGACCGTGCCTGGCGCCGCGTCGGCCTGTCGCTGGACCGCACGGGCTTCACCGTGGAAGACCGCGACCGCGCCGCCGGCATCTACTACGTGCGCTACGTGACGCCCAACCCCGAGCGCAAGGAGCCCGGCCTGTTCGGCAAGCTCTTCAGCCGCGACAACAAGACCGAAGCGCCGATGAAGTACCGCATCCGTGTGCAGTCGCAAGGCAACGCCTCGACGGTCACGGTGCTCAATGAGGCCGGCCAGCCCGAGCGTTCCGAGAACGCGCAGCGCATCGTGCGCGTGCTTGCCGACGACCTGAAGTAAGCGGGTGGCGCTGCGTTTTCGCAGCCTCGGCAGCGGCAGCAGCGGCAACGGCACGCTGGTGGAGGTGCGCAGCGAATCGCGCACCTCCCGCCTGCTGATCGACTGCGGCTTCAACCTGCGCCAGCTCGACCAGCGGCTGGCGCGCGAGGGGCTCACGGCGTCCGACCTGGACGCCGTCTTCATCACCCACGAGCACGGCGACCACATCGGCTGCGCCCATGCGCTGTCGCAGCGCGAGGGGGTGGACGTGTGGATGAGCGAAGGCACCTGGCTCGCCACCGGCGCGCCCGACTATGGCGGCCGGTTGCGCCTGGCGCGCGACGGCGAGGCCGTCGAGGTGGGCGAGATGCAGCTGCAGCCCTTCACCGTGCCCCACGACGCCCGCGAGCCGCTGCAGCTGCGCTGCACCGACGGCGCCCGCGTGCTCGGCGTGCTGACCGACCTGGGCCATGCCAGCAGCCACGTGATGGCGCGCCTGGCCGGCATCGACGCGCTGGTGCTGGAGTTCAACCACGACGTCGAGCTGCTGTCGCAGTCCCGCTATCCGCCCTTCCTCAAGCGGCGCGTCGGCGGCAACTACGGCCACCTGTCCAATGCCGCCGCCGCCGAGATCGCCCGCGCGGTGCACCACCCGGGCCTGCGCCATGTGGTGGCGGCGCACCTGTCCGCGCAGAACAACCGGCCCGAGATCGTGCGCCTGGCGATGGCCGAGGCGCTGGGCGCCGCCGAGCACGAGATGCTGACGGCCAATGCGGCGGGCGGCTCGCCCTGGCTGGACGCCTGAAAAAGGTGTGAACGAAGCCGCCGGCGCGCCGGCGGCCGGCCCTCAGAGACTGGCCAGGTTGGTGGTGCGGAAGAGCGAATCGCTGAAGGGCAGCGACTCGGGGCCCGTGTCCTTGGCGGCGATCAGCTTCATCATGTCCTCCACCGAGATCGGCTTGGAGAACAGGAAGCCCTGCAACTCGTCGCAGCCCATGAGCATGAGCAGCTCGCACTGGCCGCGCGTCTCCACGCCCTCGGCCACCACCTTGAGGTTCAGGGCCTTGCCCAGGCTGACGATGGACGCGGCAATGGAGCGCGCATCCTCGCTGTGCTCCAGGTCGGCGACGAAGGCCCGGTCCACCTTGAGTTCCGAGGCCGGCAGGCGCCGCAGCGCGGCCAGGCTGGAATAGCCGGTGCCGAAGTCGTCGATGGACACGTGCAGGCCCAGCGAGCGCATGCGCTCGAAGGTGGCGGTGGCCTTGGCGGTGTGCTGCATGGCCACCGATTCGGTGATCTCGCAGGTGAAGCGGTCGGGCTGCAGGCCATAGCGCTCCAGGCAGCGCTGGATGTGATCGACCAGGTCGTCCTCCTGCATCTGCAGGGCCGAGATGTTTACCGCCACGCGCATGCGCAGGCCCATCCCGCGCCAGAGCGCGGCGACGCGGCAGCTCTCCTCGATGACCCAGCGGCCGAGCGCGCCCATCAGCCCGCTGCTCTCCGCCAGCGGCACGAAGACGGAGGGGGTGATGTTGCCGCGCACCGGATGCTGCCAGCGCAGCAGCGCCTCGGCGGCGGTGATCTGCAGCGTCTGCGCGTCGACCTTCGGCTGGAAGAACAGCGTCAGTTCCTTGTTCTCGACGGCCGTGCGCAGGTCGTTCAGGAAGAAGGCCTGCGCGCGGGCCTCCTCGGCGAACAGCGGGTCGTAGATGCAGATGCGGCCCTCGCCCTCCAGGCCATTGGCGGCCCGCTCGGCGGCCAGCGACGCGAATTCGATCAGCCGCAGGTGGTCTTCCGGCCTTTGCGCCAGCGCGATGCCGAGCGAGGAGACCAGAATCAGCTGGCCCTTGGCCGACTGCACCGGCAGCGCCAGTTGCTGGAACAGCAGTTCCGCGGTTTCCATGAGGTCGCTGCGCGTGCCGCGCACGGCCAGCGCGAACTCGCCGCCTTCCAGGTGGGCCGCCACGGCGCCGGCCGGCAGGCAACCGACGATGCGCTGGGCCGCCAGCTTGACGATGAAGTCGCCGAATTCCTGGCCGAAGGCCTGGCGCATGCGCCGGTAGTGGTCGAGCAGCACGACGATGACGCCGTGCTCGCCGTCGTCCACCATGGCGCGCAGCGCGGCCTCCAGGCCCTTGCGGTTGAGCAGGCCGGTGAGCGCGTCGCCACGCTCCAGCTCGTTCTTCTGGCGGGACACGACCTGCAGTTCGCGGGAGATGCGCGCCGACTTCCAGCGCTCCCGCATCATGAGCAGCAGCGCGACCACGGCCGCCAGCAGGCTCAGGCCGATCAACGGGAGCGACAACTCATCGAACGGCGAGACTTTCATGGGCGATCCGGCGGTTGCGGGGTGTGCTGAGGCGGACGTGCCCCATCATCGCCAGTCGGCGGGACTTGCGGTGGGCTCGTGCGCACATTTATAGACACTTTGCAACTTTTGTCACAAATCGGTGAAGGATTGTGCCTCGACTGCGCGAAGGCGCGGTCCGGTGTCGCCTCAGAGCCCGAGAACGGACGCGCCGAAGCCCGGCCGGCCCCGCGCGAACGCGTCGTCGATGCGGTGCCGCAGGTCCTGGACGGCCACGGGCAGCGCGCTGCTGCTGCCGCGGCTGCGCTCGGGGTCGTGGCGCTCGACGATCCAGCGCGGCGTCCAGAGGGCGCTGGGCAGTTGCTGCGCATCGCCGTCGGCGCACAGCCGGGCGTCGACGATGTGGTCCCAGCGCTGGCGCCAGGCGACGAAGCGGGGATGCTGCCGGCGCAGCACGGCGTCGTGGCGCATCAGCAGGCGCAGCCGGCGGCTGCGGCCGGCCCAGGCCTGCAGCGCGTCGATGGCGGCGCGATCGCCGAGCGGCCAGTCCGCGAAGTCGGCGTCGCTCAGCCAGATCTCGGACCAGTCCTGGGCCGCTGCGGCGGCCAGCGTCTCGCGCAGTCGCTCCGCGAAGGCGGACGGCCCGTCGAAAGGGCCGCTGCCGGACGGGATCACGTCATCGGGCATGCAGCCACCCGGCTTCGCACCAGTCGGCCAGCAGGGCCAAGGCCTCTTCGCTGGCGCGGGCGAGCTCGCGCGGGCCCAGCTTGCGCTGGTCGGCCAGCCTGCGCATCAGGGTCGCGTCGCGGCCACCCGCCAGCAGGCTCTCGCCGTTGATGAACACGTGCCGGGCGTCGTAGAGCATGCGGGTGCGCCGGTCCAGTTGCACCTCGGCCGCCTGCGCCGGCCAGTCGCCGGGCTCGAACCACACGTTGGGCTTGGGCTCGGTCAGCGACTCGCCCAGGGCGCAGTCGATGCGTGCCGGCTGGGCCAAGGCCTTGTGGACGGCGTCGCGGGCGAAGGTCTGCAGTGCCTCGGGAATGGCGGCGGGATTCTCCGACGCCGGCTGGCCGGGGTCGGCATATCGGCGGCCGGCGACCTCGTCGTCGGCCACCGCATCGGCCAGGCGGAAGAGCAGATCGCCCGCCAGTTCGGTCTGTGCGGGCGCACGCAGGCCGATGGAGCAGGTCATGCAGTCGCCGCCCTCAGCCACGCCGTCGTGGGCATAGCGCGGCGGCAGGTAGAGCATGTCGCCGGGTTCGAGCACCTGGGTGTCCTCCGGCTCGAAATGTTCCAGCACCTTCAGTGGCAGGCCGGGGCGCAGGGACAGGTCCTTCTGCCGGCCCCAGGACCAGCGCCGGCGGCCGCTCACCTGCAGCAGGAACACGTCGTAGCTGTCGAAATGCGGACCGACGCCACCGCCGTCGCTGGCGTAGCTGATCATCACGTCGTCCAGGCGGGCTTCGGGCAGGAAGCGGAAGGGCTGCAGCAGCGCATGGACGGCATCGTCGTGCAGGTCCATGCCCTGCACCAACAGCGTCCATTCCCGCTTGCCGAGCGGCGGCAGGCTGCGGCGCGCGAAGGGGCCGTGGCGCAGGCGCCAGCCCTGGCGGGCGTCGTGGGTGACGAGGCGGGATTCCACGCCCTCCTGCCCGGCCAGGTCGAAGAGGTGCGCGCGGGCCATCGGCGGCTGGGCCATCGGCAGGGCCTGGCGCACCAGGAGCGGCTTCTTCTGCCAGTGGCGGCGCATGAAGCTCTGGGCGCTCAGTCCTCCGAGCAGGGGCAATCGTTGGGTCAGGGGCATGGTGGGAGAATTCTCATATGGAAATCACCCCCCAATGCGTGGTCGCCCTGACCTGGACCCTGAAGGACACCCTTGGCGAAACCCTGGACGTGCTGACCGAGCCCGTCGAATTCCTGGTGGGCGGCGACGACCTCTTCGACGCCATCGAGACCGCCCTGCAGGGCCATGGCCCCGGCGCGCGCGTGCAACTGCACCTGGAGCCGGAACAGGCTTTCGGCGACTTCGACGAGAACCTGCTGTTCCTGGAGCCGCGTTCGCTGTTCCCGAAGGAAGTGGAAGAAGGCATGACCTTCGACGGCGCAGCCCTGCCCTCCGGCGTCAATGCCGACATGCCCAAGAACGTGCTCTACACGGTGGCGGAGATCTATCCCGACCACCTGGTGCTCGACGGC
This sequence comes from Pseudacidovorax intermedius, assembly GCF_001476815.1. Lineage (GTDB taxonomy): Bacteria > Pseudomonadota > Gammaproteobacteria > Burkholderiales > Burkholderiaceae_C > Xenophilus > Xenophilus intermedius_A. The sequence continues at coordinate 5,623 of NZ_LDSL01000169.1, forward strand.
AACCATCCGCTGGCCGGCATCGCGCTGCGGCTGGACCTGACCGTCAATGCCGTGCGGGATGCGACGGAAGAAGAGATCGGCCGCGGGACCGCGGGCACCGGCTTCTTCCGCTTCGAGCCGATGGCGCCGGGCAGCGACGCCCTGCACTGAGCGCGGACACGCCTGGCGCAGGCAGCGCGCACTCAGGCATCAGGCATCAGCCATCAATAGCGCGAGATCTGGTTGCCGTCCACGCGTACCCGGTCGCCGATGCGCAGGTCGCCGGGACTCGGCACGTCGAAGGAGCGATAGCTGCCGTTGCTCATCTGCACCGACACGCGATAGCTCTCGTACACGCGCGCGGCGCCGTTGCGCGATTCCACCGCATTGCCGGCGAGCGCGCCGCCCACCACGCCCAGCATGGTGGCCGCCGCACGGCCGGTGCCGTGGCCGATCTGGTTGCCCAGCACGCCGCCCAGCAGGCCGCCCACCACGGCACCGCCGCCCGACGGCGCCACCGGCGGCGTTTCGCTGCGCATCACCTCGATGTTGGCCACGATGCCGGTCTCGACGTAGGCCGCCGGGTTGTACGCCGGGGCAGCCGGATAGGCCGGCGCCGGTGCGGGCTGGTAGGGATAGCTGGTCTGGTAGACGGGCACGGGCGTCACGCAGCCAGACAGCACCGCCGCGGCGGCCAGAGCAGCCGGAACGGCCAGAAAGCTAACTTTGTTGTGGATCATGATGGTCCGTATCCTCGATGGGCGGGCCTGCACTGGACCTGAACGGCACCATGCCCGGCCGCCCCATGCGGCCGCGCGCGCAAGGCGCCCGCCATGCTGCTTGGAGGCGCGGCGGGCCGAAAAGATTCACCGCCGCCACCGATGGTGACAGCCGCTACACCTTTGCGCAGAGAGTTACAGCTTTCCGGTGGACCCGTAACCGCCGGTTCCACGCGCGCTGGTCGCCTCGAAGTTGTCGACGACATGAAATTGCGCCTGCACCACCGGCACGATGACGAGCTGAGCCAGCCGCTCCAGCGGCTCGATCACGAAGGCGGTGCTGCTGCGGTTCCAGGCACTGACCTTGAGTTCGCCCTGGTAGTCGCTGTCGATCAGGCCCACGAGGTTGCCCAGCACGATGCCGTGCTTGTGGCCCAGGCCCGAGCGCGGAAGGATCAGGGCCGCATAGCCCGGATCGGCCAGGTGGATGGCCAGGCCGGTGCCGATGAGTTCGCAGGCGCCGGGCGCCAGCGTGAGCGGTGCATCGAGGCAGGCACGCAGGTCGAGGCCGGCACTGCCCGGGGTGGCATAGGCGGGCAGCTGGCCGGCCATTCGCGCGTCGAGCACGCGCACGTCGATCTTCATGGAAAGGTCTTCTTTCGGGGAGGGCGCCGCGCGGCCGTGCCGGCGGCAGGAAGGGTGGGCTGGGCGTTCTGAAGGCCCTGCTGCAGCCGGCCGAGCATCTGGCGCGCCGCCGCACCGGCAGCGCTGGTGCGGCCGAAACGCTTGAAGAGCCACAGGCCCGCACCCGCCAGCAGCACCAGCAGGCCGGCCGGCACACCCGCGGCCGCAAGCATGCTCAGCACGACCAGCCCGGCGACGGTCCAGCCCACCGTGGCACTCGTTCGTTGGCTTTCCGACTTGTCGACCGCACCGGGGGAGCTCGCCGCACGCGGTCGCTCGGCGGGGGCGGCCGATTTGTCTGGGGCAGCCGGGCCTGCCGCATGGGCACGCGACTGCACACGCTGCAGCGAATCGGCCGTCAGCTGCTCCACATAGCGCACGAAGTCGCCGTTGCGCGGTGTGTTCCAGTCGGTCTCGTGCATGGCCGTTCGGGTTCAGGCGCGCCAGGGGCGCAGCCGGCCGGCGATCTCGCCCACCAGATCCCGCGCCAGCGCGAGCTTGGAGGCGCGCGGCAACTCCCGCGCGCCCTGCTCGTCCACCAGCAGCAGGCTGTTGTCGTCCTGGCCGAAGGTCAGCGGGCCGATGTTGCCCACCAGCAGCGGAATGCCCTTGCGCAGCCGCTTGGCCTTGGCATGTTCCAGCAGGTTCTCGCTCTCGGCAGCGAAACCGACGCAGAACAGCCGGCGGCCTCGCGCACGCTCGCCCTGCGCCACGGTCTGCAGGATGTCGGGGTTCTCGACGAAATGCAGCACCGGCGGCAGGCCGCTGCCGTCCTTCTTGATCTTGTGCAACTGCGGATCGGCCGGCCGCCAGTCGGCCACGGCCGCGGTGGCGACGAACACCGACGCCTCGGCCACCGCCGCCTGCACGGCCTGCAGCATCTGCTGGGCGGCGCCGACGTCCACCCGCTGCACGCCGCGCGGCGTGGCCAGGTGCACCGGGCCGGCCACCAGCGTGACGCGGGCGCCGGCCTCGCGCGCGGCGCGGGCGATGGCGAAACCCATCTTGCCCGAGGAATGGTTGGTGATGCCGCGGATCGGGTCCATGGCCTCGAAGGTGGGGCCAGCGGTGACGACCACGTGCTCGCCCTGCAGCACCTTGGGCTGGAAGTGGGCCACGACCTCTTCGAGCAGTTCGGCGGGCTCCAGCATGCGGCCGTCGCCGGTCTCGCCGCAGGCCTGCCAGCCCTGGCCCACGCCCAGCACTTCGGCGCCGTCGTCGGCCAGCTGGCGCAGGTTGCGCTGGGTGGCCGGGTGGGCCCACATCTCGCGGTTCATGGCCGGCGCGACCAGCAGCGGCACGCGCTGCAGGGGCCGGGCCAGGCAGAGCAGGCTCAGCAGTTCGTCGGCGCGGCCCTGCACCAGCCGGGCGACGAAGTCGGCGCTGGCCGGCGCCAGCACGATGGCATCCGCCTCGCGGCCGAGGTTGATGTGGGGCATGTTGTTGGCCTGCCGCGCGTCCCATTGCGACAGGTACACGGGCTGGCCGGACAGCGCCTGCATGGTCACCGGCGTGATGAACTGCGCGGCCGCCTCGGTCATCACCACCTGCACCGTCGCACCGGCCTTGACGAACAGCCGGCACAGCTCGGCCGACTTGTAGCAGGCCACACCGCCGGTGAGGCCCAGGAGGATGCGCTTGCCCGCCAGGTCTTGTTGCATCCGGGCAGTGTAGAGGGAGCGCCGCGGCGCCCGCGCCGCACGCAGCGGCATGGTTCGGCGCGGGCGAAGGGGCATCGGACGCCCGGTACAATCGCAATTTCCCCTCCGCGGGCCTTCGCGCCCGCGCTCGGCAATGACCAAATTCGTCTTCGTCACCGGCGGTGTGGTGTCGTCCCTGGGCAAGGGCATCGCCTCCGCCTCCCTCGCCGCCCTCCTCGAATCCCGCGGCCTCACGGTCACCCTCATCAAGCTCGATCCCTACATCAACGTGGATCCGGGCACGATGTCCCCCTTCCAGCATGGCGAAGTCTTCGTGACCGACGACGGCGCCGAGACCGACCTGGACCTGGGCCACTACGAGCGCTTCATCACGACGCGCATGCGCAAGTCCAACAACTTCACCACCGGCCAGATCTACAAGTCGGTGCTGGAGAAGGAGCGCCGCGGCGACTACCTGGGCAAGACGGTGCAGGTGATCCCGCACGTCACCAACGAGATCCAGGAATACATCAAGCGCGGCGCCGGCATCGGCACGCCGCACGAGGTGCAGATCGCCATCGTCGAGATCGGCGGCACGGTGGGCGACATCGAGTCGCTGCCCTTTCTCGAGGCCGTGCGCCAGATGAGCCTGAAGGCCGGCCCCAACAACAGCGCCTTCGTGCACCTGAGCTACCTGCCCTGGATCGCGGCGGCCGGCGAGCTCAAGACCAAGCCCACGCAACACACGGCGCAGAAGCTGCGCGAGATCGGCATCCAGGCCGACGCCCTGCTGTGCCGCGCCGACCGGCCCATTCCCGACGAGGAACGCGCCAAGATCTCGCTGTTCTCCAACGTGCCCGAATGGGGCGTGATCAGCATGTGGGACGTGGACACCATCTACAAGGTGCCGCGCATGCTGCACGAGCAGGGCCTGGACGGCCTGATCTGCGACAAGCTGCGCCTGAACACGCCGCCGGCCAAACTGCAGCGCTGGGACGACCTGGTCTACGAGGTCGAGCATCCGCAGAGGGAAGTGACCATCGCCATGGTCGGCAAGTACGTGGACCTGTCCGACAGCTACAAGTCGCTCAACGAGGCGCTGCGCCACGCCGGCATGAAGAACCATGCCCGCGTGAAGATCGAGTACCTCGACTCCGAGACCATCCAGCCCGACAACGTGTCGCGTCTGGGCAAGTACGACGCCATCCTGGTCCCCGGCGGCTTCGGCCAGCGCGGCGTGGAAGGCAAGATCTGCGCGGCCCGCTTCGCCCGCGAAAACAAGATTCCCTACCTGGGCATCTGCCTGGGCATGCAGGTCGCCACCATCGAGTACGCGCGCAACGTGGCCGGCCTCAAGGGCGCCAACAGCACCGAGTTCGATCCCAATGCCAGCGTCCCGGTGATCGCGCTGATCACCGAATGGAAGGACGCCGACGGCACCATCAAGACGCGCACCGCCAAGTCCGACCTGGGCGGCACCATGCGCCTGGGTGCGCAGAGTTCCGACGTCATGCCCGGTACGCTGGCCCACAGCATCTACGGCGACGTGGTGACCGAGCGCCACCGCCACCGCTACGAGGCCAACGTCAACTACCTGGACCAGTTGCGCCAGGCGGGCCTGGTGATTTCGGCGCTGACGCAGCGCGAGCAGCTGACCGAGATCGTCGAACTGCCGCAGGACGTGCATCCCTGGTACATCGGCGTGCAGTTCCACCCCGAGTTCAAGTCCACGCCGTGGGACGGCCATCCGCTCTTCAACGCCTTCGTGCGTGCGGCGCTGTCGCACCAGGGCTCGGACAAGAGCGCGCTGAAGGTCGTGGCCTGAACGGCCGGCGCCAAGGAGCAAGCATGAAACTCTGTGGCTTCGATGTCGGGCTCCAGCAGCCCTTCTTCCTGATCGCCGGGCCCTGCGTGGTCGAGTCCGAGCAACTGCAGATGGACACGGCCGGCCAGCTGAAGGAGATCACCTCGGCGCTCGGCATTCCCTTCATCTTCAAGAGCAGCTTCGACAAGGCCAACCGGTCCAGCGATTCCGGATTTCGCGGCCTGGGCATGGACAAGGGCCTGGAAATTCTCGCGAAGGTCCAGCGCGAGCTGGCCGTCCCGGTGCTGACGGACGTGCACCGCGAAGAAGAAATCGCCAAGGTGGCCCGCGTCGTCGACGTGCTGCAGACGCCTGCGCTGCTGGCGCGGCAGACCGATTTCATCAAGGCCGTCGCTCGCAGCGGCAAACCGGTGAACATCAAGAAGGGCCAGTTCATGGCGCCCAGCGACATGAAGAACGTCATCGCCAAGGCGCGCGCTGCGGCCCGGGAGGCAGGCCTGCCTTCCGATGCCTTCATGGCCTGCGAACGTGGCGTGAGCTTCGGCTACAACAACCTGGTGAGTGACATGCGCTCACTGGCCATCATGCGCGACACCGAGGCGCCCGTGGTCTTCGACGCGACGCACAGCGTGCAGTTGCCCGGCGGCCTGGGCACCAGCAGCGGCGGCGCCCGCGAGTTCGTCCCAGTGCTGGCCCGCGCAGCCATCGCCGTCGGCGTGGCGGGCGTGTTCATGGAAACGCATCCCGATCCCGACCGGGCCCTGTGCGACGGCCCCAACGCCGTGCCGCTCAAGCACATGAAGGCGCTGCTCGAGACGCTGGTCGAGCTCGACCGCATCACCAAGAAGAACGGCTTTCTGGAAGACAGCTTCGTCGCATGACCCTGCCGCCCAGCCAGGACCGGATCGTCGCCGCGCTGCGCCATGTGCTGCCGCAGGCGCGTGGTGCCTGGCTGTTCGGCAGCGCGGCCGCCGGACGGTTCGGGCCGGACAGCGACCTGGACATCGCCGTGGACCTGCCCACGCCCTTGTCGCCGACGACGAAGTGGGACGCCGCCGAACGGCTCGCCGCGCAACTCGGTGCGGACGTCGACCTGCTGGACTTCCGACGCCTGTCCACCGTGATGCAGCACCAGGTGCTGGCCACCGGCCGCCTGCTCTTCAGCCTGGACCCGGTGGCGCTGGCCGGCTACTGCGGCTTCGTGCTGAGCGAGTATCAGCACATGCAGGCCTGGCGACAGCCGATGGTGAAGCAGCTGGCCCAGAGGCTCATGCGCGCGGGAAGCCAGGAAAGATCGGGAGAAGCACGACCATGACGGCTGCCCTGGTCGATGCCCTCGCGCAGAAGAGCGCACGGCTGGAGCGCTGCGTGCACCGTGCTCGCGAAGAACTTGCGCTGGCCGGCAATTTCCACACCGATTTTTCGCGCCAGGACGCCGCCATCCTCAACGTCCAGCGCGCCTGCGAACTGGCGATCGACATGGGCAACATGGTCATCGCCGCCCAGGGCTGGGCCCTACCGGGCAGTGCGCGCGATGTTTTCGCGACGCTGCGACAAGAGGATGTGATCGACGCCGGGCTGGCCGATTCGCTCGCACGCATGGTCGGCTTCCGTAACATCGCCGTCCACGAATACCAAAGCCTCGACGTCGCCATCGTGGTCGCCGTCATCCGGCACGAGCTGGACGCTCTGCTGCGCTTCGCCGGCGTGCTGCTGTCGCGCCAATTCCCCGATTCGAACTGAAGGACCTTTTCACCATGCCCAGCGGCTACGTCATCGCCCACGTCGAAGTCACCAATCCGACGCAGTACGAGGAATACAAGAAGTGGTCGTCCGCGGCCATGCAGGCACATGGCGCCGAGGTCTGCGTGCGCGGCGGCCAGGTCGAGCCTCTGGAAGGCACCTGGCAGCCGACCCGCGTGGTGCTGCTCAAGTTCGCCAGCTTCGAGCAGGCCAAGGCCTTCTACGAGACGCCCGAATACAAGAAGGCGCGCGAGGCGCGTGCCGGCGCCGCGGTCATGAACATGATCGCCGTCGAAGGCGTCTGAGCAGGCCCTGCCTGCCCTGCGCCCAGAAGATTTCAAAAAACCGGAGAACCCTGAATGAGTGCCATCGTTGACATCGTCGGCCGCGAGATCCTCGACAGCCGCGGCAACCCCACCGTGGAATGCGACGTGCTGCTGGAAAGCGGCACCATGGGCCGTGCGGCCGTGCCCTCGGGCGCCAGCACCGGCAGCCGCGAAGCCATCGAGCTGCGCGACGGCGACAAGGGCCGCTACCTGGGCAAGGGCGTGCTCAAGGCCGTGGAGCACCTCAACACCGAGATCAGCGAAGCCGTGCTGGGCCTGGACGCCTCGGAGCAGGCCTTCCTGGACAAGACCCTGATCGACCTGGACGGCACCGAGAACAAGAGCCGCCTGGGCGCGAACGCCATGCTGGCGGTGTCGATGGCCGTGGCCCGCGCCGCCGCCGAAGAATCCGGCCTGCCGCTGTACCGCTACTTCGGCGGCATGGGCGGCATGAGCCTGCCGGTGCCGATGATGAACGTCATCAACGGCGGTGCGCATGCCAACAACAGCCTGGACCTGCAGGAGTTCATGATCATCCCCGTGGGCGCCCCGAGCTTCCGCGAGGCGCTGCGCTACGGCGCCGAGGTGTTCCACGCCCTCAAGAAGATCATCGACAGCCGCGGCATGCCCACGGCCGTGGGCGACGAAGGCGGCTTCGCCCCCAGCGTCGAGAACCACGAGGCCGCGATCCAATTGATCCTGGAGGCCATCGACAAGGCGGGCTACACCGCCGGCGAGCAGATCGCCCTGGGACTGGACTGCGCCGCCAGCGAGTTCTACAAGGACGGCAAGTACGTGCTCGAAGGCGAAGGCGGCCTGCAGCTGGAGGCCGCGAGCTGGGCCGACATGCTGGCCACCTGGTGCGACAAGTACCCGATCATCTCGATCGAGGACGGCATGCACGAAGGCGACTGGGCCGGCTGGAAGCTGCTGACCGAGCGCCTGGGCAAGAAGGTACAGCTGGTGGGCGACGACCTGTTCGTCACCAACACCAAGATCCTGAAGCAGGGCATCGACCAGAACATCGCCAACTCGATCCTGATCAAGATCAACCAGATCGGCACGCTGACGGAGACCTTCGCCGCCATCGAGATGGCCAAGCGCGCCGGCTACACCGCCGTCATCTCGCACCGCTCGGGCGAGACCGAGGACAGCACCATCGCCGACATCGCGGTGGGCACCAACGCCGGCCAGATCAAGACCGGCTCGCTGTCGCGCTCGGACCGCATGGCCAAGTACAACCAGCTGCTGCGCATCGAGGAAGACCTGGGCGACGTCGCCAGCTACCCCGGCCGCGCGGCGTTCTACAACCTGCGTTGATGCGCCTCGCCTGCTCTGGCTTGCTGCGGCGCCCTGCGGCACCGCGGCCGCGGATCGGCTGAACGGCGATGCGTGCCCGTTTCGTCGTGCCGGCGGTGTTGCTGTGCCTGCTCGGCCTGCTCCAGCTGCAGCTGTGGGCCGGCCGCGGCAGCCTGCCGGACGTGGCCACGCTGCGCAAGAACCTGGAAGACCAGAAGCAGGCCAACCTGCGCGCCCAGCACAACAACGAGCGGCTCGAGTCCGAGGTCAGCGACCTCAAGGAAGGCATCGAGATGGCCGAGGAGCGGGCGCGGCAGGAACTGGGCATGGTCAAGCCCAACGAGATCCTGGTGCAGATCGCCAAGTAGCGGCTGCGCCGGGCGCTTCTTTCTTTCCCATCGTTCGAAGGCATGACGCCGCGCCTCGGCCCCGGCAGCGTGGTGGCGGTCTGGAGCGCCGATGCGCTGGCGCGCCGGCTGCTGGCCGAGGCACTGGCGCAGCGCTTCGTGCAGCGCGGCCGGCCGGCGGTGGTGATGCCCGATGCGAGCGCGGCCGCCGCTGTGAAACCCGCCGACCTGCGGCCGGCCGCCCATGCCCTGCGCCAGCACATCGACGATGCGCGCCGTCAGGCCCTCGTGGTGGTCGACGGCAGCCCGCTTTCAACGCTGGCCGCGGGCGGCCTGGCCCCCGACGACTGGCCTCAGCCCCTGGTGGACGCCGAACGCGCCCATGCCTTCACCCTGCTGATCGCCCCCGCCGACGCCACGCCGGCAGCGGCCGCACGCGACACCGCGCTGCGCCGTGCCTTCGCCGCTGCCGCCCTGCCCTGCGCCGTCATCCACGGCCGTGACGGCACACAGCGGCTGGCGCGCGCCTGGATGGCGCTGCAGTCCGGGCTGGACGGGCAGGAGGATGCGCCCCCGCCGGCACGCCGCCTGCGCCCGCCCACGTGGAACTGCGAGCGCTGTTCCGACCCCGAATGCGAACACCGCCTCTTCACCGACCTGATCGCCGGCCGCCCACGGGCCGGCGGCTGAACGCTTCACCGACGATGCACCGCATGCCTGCCGCCCTTCGCCGCCTGCTCGCCCTCGGCGCCCTTGCCGCCGCCACCCTCGCCGCCCCGGCCGCCGCCCAGGCCCAGGCCACCGTCAGTGTGGAGAACCAGACGCGCCCCACGCGCTGCGCGGAGGAGGATAACGTCTCCCTGCTGCTGCGCGGGAGCATCACCCGCCTGCGGGTGGAGGCGCTGCAACCGGCCTACATCGAGCAGATCGCGCAGGACACGACCGCGCCCGACTTCTCCGGCTGCAACTTCGACGGCGGCGACCATCCCACCGACCCCAAGTTCACGTTCACGCCGCGCACCGTCACGCTGCACGAGGACGCCGAATGGCGCATCGTGGGCATGACGCTGCCGGTGTTCTGGCGCCCGCAGCAGGTGCCCGTGCAGGTGGACAGCCGGCGCGACCGCGGCTTCCACATGATCCAGGTCTACCGCCGCATCGACGGCGCGATGAAGGAGGCGCTGGTGATGTACCCGTCCGATGGCTACTGGCGCATCAAGCCGCTGCCGCTCGCGCGCTTCGCCGACGGGGTGTACGGCTCCTCGCTGCTGCTGGGGCCGGTGCGCGAGGAAGGCCGGCCGGTGGTCGCCATCCGCGACATCCGCATCCGCACCCAGCCCGCCATCCGCTTCGACCTGCGCTTCACCGGCGGCGGCTCGGCGCGCATCGCGCTGGCCGAGGTGAGCCGCACGCGCACCGCGCTGGACGTGCGCTTCGCGCGCGCCGTGCCGGCCTCGCGGCCCTTCTCGGTGCTGCGCTCCATGTACGTGGCGCCGGACAACGCGGACATAAGCGAGGTGCAGTGGCGCACCGCCGGGCCGGACGGGGCGGTGCACACCGAGCCGCTGGCTGACTTCCAGCGCGCGGCGGGCGTCGCCGAGGTGAGCTTCGGCCGCAGCACGCCGTCGCGCCACAACACCAGCGCGCCGGACATCCGCTACAGCGCTTTCGGGCGCTGAGGCGCGGCGGGCCTTTCGACGCCGCGCGCCACGGGCCCGGAGCGAGCGCGGTCACTCAGAGCAGATCCTCCGGCAGCAGCTTGAGCAGCAACCAGTCGCGCATGCGCGACAGCGGGTTGTCGCCGGGTTCCTCGTCCAGCACCCGCTGCCCGCCGCCCTCCTCGTGCTCGATCCACTGCGGGGATTCGGTGCCGGGCCGCAGCCGCAGTTCGTAGGCGCCCAGCTCGCGCACCGGCACCAGCGCCTGGAACTGCGCCGCCAGCGCCGCGCTGTCGACGATGACGCCGACCTCGGTGTTCAGCCGCGCGGAGCGGCCGTCGAGGTTCATGGAACCGACGAAGACCCGTTCGCGGTCCACCAGCATCACCTTGGCATGCAGCCGGGCGGAGGAATGCCGGAACTCGCCGAAGCGGCGGTCGCGCGGCACCAGGCGCGAACCCAGTTCGTAGATCTTCACGCCCGCGCGCAGCATGGCGAGGCGGTAGCGCGCATAGCCGGCGTAGACCAGCGTCTCGTCCGTGGCGTCCAGCGAGTTGGTGAACACCAGCACCTGCACGCCGCGGGCGGCCTGCTGCTGCAGCAGGGCCAGGCCGGCGTCGCCGGGCACGAAGTACGGCGACACCATCAGCACCTCGCGGCGGGCGCCGTAGAGCATGGCGACGGTCTGCTGGCTCACGCTGTCGGCGAAGCTGGCTTCCGGGTCGTCGAAGGTGACCTTCTGCGGGATGTCGACCACCACCCGGCCGTCGCCGGGCGTCAGCAGCAGCCGGCCGGCGGCAAGCTGCGCGCTGACCGGCGGATGGCCCATCACATCGGTGGCGGCCTCCGGCAGCAGGTCCCGACGGTCCTCGCAGCGCTCGGCCAGCAGGCGGCGGGTGCGCGCATCGTCCGGCGGCAGCGCCATCAGGCTGCCGATGGGCCGCACCTGGCGGCTGTTCCAGTAGTCGTCGAAGCTGCGCGACAGGGCCGGCACCACGGGGCCGGCGGCCAGCACGTCCATGTCGACGAAGTTGGCCTGGTCGCTGCGCATGAAGTACTCGTCGGCGATGTTGCGCCCGCCGGTGATGGCCACGCTGTTGTCCGCCACCAAGAGCTTGTTGTGCATGCGGCGGTTGATGCGCCGCAGGTCGGCCAGGGACAGGGCCAGTCGCCAGGCCAGCGGGCCGCTGCGCACCGCCAGCGGATTGAACAGCCGCAGCTCGAAGTTGGGCTGGGAGGCCAGGGCGGCGAACAGGGCGTCCTTGCCGGCCGTGTACAGGTCGTCGACCAGCAGCCGCACCCGCACGCCGCGGCGCGCGGCTTCGAGCAGTTCGCTCAGGAAGAGCAGTCCGGTCGCGTCGTCCTGCAGGATGTAGTACTGGGCATCGACGGTCTTGCGTGCGGCGCGGATCAGCGCGATCCGCGCATTCAGCGCCGTGGGCCCTTCGGGCATGAGCAGAAAGCCGGACTGCCCCGTCGCCACGGCGTCGGAAGGCAGGCTGGCGGCGGCGACGCGCGCCAGCGGTGCCGGTCCGACGTCGGCCGGCGTCAAGGACGTCGATGGCGCCGCGGCGGGCGGCTCCGGCAGGCTGGCACAGGCCGCGAGCAGGACCGCGAGGCCGAGCCCCACGCAAGCGGCCCACCGCCGGCCCCACGGCCCGGGGCGCCAGACGGCGCGGAAGCCGCCAGCCGCCATCCGGGCACGCGTCTTCGCCATTCAGCGAAGGCCGATCACTTCTTGGGTTCGCCGGCTTCGTTGGGCGTGGGAATCGCGCCGGCCTTGTTGGCGGCGGCCATTTCCTTGCGCTTCTTCGCGCGCTCGGCCTTGCGCGACTCGCTGGTGCCGCCGATGGCCTTGGCCTGCTTCTCGGGCGCGGTGGCCTCGCCGCCGGCGGGTGCGGTGCCGCTCTTGGCGGCCGCGCTCATCTCGGCCTTGCGCTTCTGGCGTGCCGCGGAACGTTCGGCCTTGGTGGTCTTCTTCGCCGCGGGCGTGGGCGGCTCCTTGGTCGGGTCGTCGGCCATCGCCGGGCTCGCGGCCAGGAGTGCGACGGCCAGCGCGGCGGTTGCGGCAAGGAGTTTCTTGGTGTTCATATCGTCCTCGAGATGGTTGGTTGACGCCGGCCTCGAGACCGGCGTCCCATCGTGAAACTGCCTTACGAAAGCGTCAAGAGTTGTGACACGGGAACCCGCAAGACATGCGCGCCGCCGCGGCCGATGTGGCGCCGATGACACTCGCGCCGCGACGCGGCGGGGAACGGACGCTCGCTACTGGACGACCGGGCTGCCCGGCACCTGACCACCGGGCTCGGCGAAGAGCTGCGCCGTGTCCACCGCATCGAAGCGGTACTGCTGGCCGCAGAAGTCGCAGCCGACTTCGATGGCACCCTGCTCGGCCAGGATGTCCTCGGCCTCGGCCTTCCCCAGGCCGCGCAGCATGTTCGCCACCCGCTCGCGACTGCAGGTGCAGGCGAAGCGCGGCCCCAGCATGCCTTCGCGCGGGGCGAAGCGCAGCAGCTTCTCCTCCCAGAACAGGCGGCGCAGGATGGTCTCCACGTCCAGCGACAGCAGTTCCTCGCGCGTCAGGCTGGCGGCCAGGGTGGCGATGCGGTTGTAGTCCTCGTTGCGGCCGATCTCGTCCTCGTCGCGCGCGGCGCTGCTGCCGGCGAGGTTGGCCTCGCCCGCCAGCGGCAGGCGCTGGATCAGCAGGCCCGCCGCGACCTGCTCGTCGGCCGCCAGCACCAGGCGGGTGTCGAGCTGCTCGCTCTGCAGCATGTAGTGCTCCAGCACCTCGGACAGCTTGCCCAGCCGCTCGCCGCGGTCGCCGAAGAGCGGCACCACGCCCTGGTAGGGCTGCTGGCCGGGCAGCCGGTCCTTGGGGTCGAGCGTGATGGCGCAGCGGCCCTTGTTGCCCACGTTCACCAGGTCGGCCAGGCCGGTGCCGACCGGCACCTCGCCCACCACGCTGGCGGTGGCGCGCAGGCTCAGGTCGGGCTGCGCCTCGGCCACGGCCACCTTGACCGGACCGTCGCCGAAGATCTGCAGGATCAGCGAACCCTTGAACTTGATGTTGGCCTGCATCAGCGTGGCCGCGGCCGTCATCTCGCCCAGCAGCTCGGCCACCGGCGGCGCATAGGCGCCGGTCTGGGTGTTGGAAGCGCGGCGCGACAGGATCTCGCGCCAGGCACCGGTCAGGCGCACGATCATGCCGCGCACCGGCAGGCCGTCGAAGAGGAAGGTGTGTAGTTCGCTCAAGGGTTGCTTTCCTCGGCCGACGGGCCGGCGCGTGGCGCCGGGCGGGTTCAGCCGATCTTTTTGAGGCCCTTCGCGAAGCGATGGGCGTTTTGCACATAGTGCTGCGCGCTCTGGCGCAGCTTGGCGGCCGCAGCCTCGTCGAGCGTGCGCACGACCTTGGCCGGCGCGCCGATGATCAGCGAGTTGTCCGGAAATTCCTTGCCTTCCGTCACCACGCTGCCGGCGCCGACGATGCAGTTGCGGCCGATGCGGGCATTGTTCAAGACCACGGCCTGGATGCCGATCAGCGAGCCGTCGCCGATGGTGCAGCCATGCAGCATGACCTGGTGGCCGACGGTGACGTCGTCGCCGATGGTCAGCGGGCTGCCGACGTCGGCATGCAGCACCGACAGGTCCTGCACGTTGCTGTTGCGGCCGATGGCGATGTGCTCGGTGTCGCCGCGCACCACGGCGCCGAACCACACGCTGGCGTTCTCGGCCAGGCTGACGTTGCCCAGCACCTCGGCGCTGTCGGCCACCCAGGCGCCTTCGGCCAGGCGCGGGGCGGTGCCGTCGAGTTCGTAGAGGGCCATGGTCGTCGTCTCCTGCGTGTCGTGTTCGTGGGGTGGCCGGCGCCGCGCGGGCCAAAAATAGAATTGTAGGGATGCACCCCCGGCTGCGCGCGCTGCAGGCGCTCGTCCTTTCCGACCCCGACCAGAAGGTCGCGGCCACGCGCGCGCTGGCCGCGGACTGCGCGCGGCTGCCCGCCGACGACCCGCTCTGGCGGCAGCCGGTGCGCGCCGATGGCGACGCGGCCGGCGTGCCCGGCCGGCCCGGGCGCCCGCTGCGCGTCGGCGCCAGGGACGTGCCCACCCGTTCGCCCTTCACCGAGGAAGGCCGCGCCGCGCTGGTGCATGCCATCTGCCACATCGAGTTCAACGCCATCAACCTGGCGCTCGACGCCTTCTGGCGCTTCGACGGCATGCCGGCCGCCTACTACCACGACTGGCTGCGCGTGGCCGACGAGGAGGCGCTGCACTTCACGCTGATCCACGGCCACCTGCAGGCCATGGGCTGGCGCTACGGCGACTTTCCCGGCCACGACGGCCTGTGGACCATGTGCGAGAAGACGGCCGGCGACGTGGTCGCCCGCATGGCGCTGGTGCCGCGCACGCTCGAAGCACGCGGCCTGGACGCCACGCCGCTCATCCAGGCCAAGCTGGCCCGCGTGGGCACGCCGGACGCGAGGGCGGCCAGCGCCATCCTGGACATCATCCTGCGCGACGAGATCGGCCACGTGGCCGTGGGCAACCGCTGGTACGCCTGGCTGTGCGAGCGCGCAGGCCTGGCGCCGCTGGCGCACTACCGGCGCCTGTACCGGGAACACCAGGCGCCGCGGCTGAAGCCGCCCTTCAACCTGCAGGCGCGGGCGCAGGCGGGCTTCACCGAGGCGGAACTGCAGGCGCTGGTGGCGGACGCGGGCTGATCGGCCCGGGCGGCGGCCTCCGTTCAGCGCCGTGACGGGGCCGCGCCCCGCGTCCTCTCAATCCGCCTTGATCCCCGCCGCGCGGATGATGCGGCCGTTGTTCTCGTACTCCGCCGCGATCTCCTTGGCGAAAGCCGCGGGGCTGCCGCCGGTGGGCACGTTGTCGGTGGTGGTCAGCCGCTGGCGCATCTGGGGCGACTGCAGCGCGGCATCGATCTCGGTGTTCAGGCGGGCCAGCAGCGGCGCAGGCAGGCCCTGCGGCGCGAAGACGCCGAACTGCGAGGACAGGTTCGCGTCCTTGAAGCCCAGCTCGCCCAGCGTGGGCACGCCGGGCATGCTCTCCAGCCGCGCCGGCGCGCCCACGGCCAGCGGACGCAGCTTGCCCGCCTTGACCTGGATGGCCACCGCCGGCCCGGCATTGGTGGACAGCACCTCGAACTGGCCGGACAGCGCATCGGTCATCTGCTGGCCGCCGCCCTTGTAGGGCACGTGCGTGATGTCGACCCTGGCGGCCGCGCGCAGCTGTTCCAGCATCACATGGCCCAGCGACGCCGGGCCGGAGGTGGCCCAGCGCACCGCCCCCGGCTGCGCCCGCGCCTTGGCCAGCAGGGCGCGCATGTCGGCACTGCCTTCGGCCGATGTGGCCAGCAGCACGACCGGCGAGTACATGACGCTGGCCACGGGCACCACGTCGCGCTGCGGGTCGAAGGGCAGCTTGCCCAGGTGCGGGCTGAGCACCAGTGGGCTGATGGCCGAGAAGCCCAGCGTGGCACCGTCGGGCGCCGCCTTGGCCAGCGCCTCCATGGCGATGGTGCCGCTGGCGCCGGCCTTGTTGTCGACGACGAAGGTGCTGCCGGTCTGTGCCGCCAGCCGCTCGGCCAGGGTGCGGGCCACCACGTCGGCCACGCCGCCGGGCGGGTAGGCCACGATCAGGCGCACGGTTCTGGGCAGGTTCTGGGCCAGGGCCGGCAGGCCGGTGGCGGCCAGCGCGGCGCCGCAGGCGGCGAGCACGGCGCCGCGGCACAGGCGGCGGCGCGCGAAGGAAGCGGGAGTGAAGGTCATGGCCGGCATCATGCCAGCGGGTCCGCAGGCCGGGAGGGCCGCGGGCCCGGCGGCCGGGCCGCCTTCAGCCGCGCGGATGGTGGCGCGCGTGCAGCTGGCGCAGCCGCTCGCGCGCCACGTGGGTGTAGATGGTGGTGGTCGAGATGTCCGCATGCCCCAGCAGCAGCTGCACCGCGCGCAGGTCGGCGCCGTGGTTGAGCAGGTGCGTGGCGAAGGCATGGCGCAGGGTGTGCGGCGACAGCGGCACGCGCACGCCGGCCGCCTCGGCATGCTTCTTGACGATCACCCAGAACATGGCGCGCGTCATGCCGGCACCCCGCGCGGTGACGAACAGGTCGCCGCTGTGCTGCCCGCCCAGGATGGCGGCGCGGGCCTCGGCCAGGTAGCGCTCGATCCAGCGTTCGGCCTCCTGGCCGAAGGGCACCAGCCGCTCCTTGCTGCCCTTGCCCATCACGCGCAGCACGCCGTCGCGCAGGCTCAGGTCCACCAGGCGCAGGCCCACCAGCTCGCTGACGCGCAGGCCGCTGGCGTACATCAGCTCCAGCATGGCGCGGTCGCGCAGGCCCAGCGGCGTGGCGACGTCGGGGGCGGCCAGCAGCGCCTCGACCTGGGCCTCGGTCAGCGTCTTGGGCACGCGCGGCGGCTGACGGGCGGGCAGCAGGCGCAGCGTCGGGTCGGCGCCCACGCGGTGCTCGCGCAGGGCCCAGCGGTAGTAGCGCTTGAACACCGTGAGCCGCCGGTTGGCCGAGGTGGCCTTGCCGCGCTGGGCCAGGCGCTCGCCCATGTAGGCCTGCAGGTCGTGCTCCTTCGCCGCCGGCAGCGCCACGCCGCGCGGCGCCAGCCATTGCGCCAGCAGCGACAGGTCGCGCCGGTAGGCGGCCAGGGTGTTGCGCGACAGGCCCTCCTCCAGCCAGAGCGCATCGATGAAGTCGTCGATGTCGGTGGGCGGCGTGGCGGCGCCGGCGTCGGTGGACGGAGCCGGTTCGGTCATGAAAAGCGGGATCGCAGGAAGCGGGACGATGCAAAAGAGAAGGCCGCCCCTCGGGCGGCCGTCGAGCGTGCCGGCCACCGCGCTGCGGGCGCGGTGGCCAGGCGACAAACTCAGTCGAGCTTGAGATTCTGCTTCTTCACCACGTCCTTGTAGACGGCGAACTCGGCCTTGATCTGCGCCGCGAACTGCTCGGGCGTGTTGGCGACGATGATCGAGCCGGTGTCCTCGATGCGCCTGCGCACGGCCGGGTCTTCCAGCGCCTTGCGGGTGCCGGCGTTGACCTTGTCGACCACGTCCTTGGGCAGGCCCTTGGGACCGAGGATGCCGTAGTAGGCCATGCGGTTGACCGGCTCCAGACCCACTTCCTTGAAGGTCGGCACGTTCGGCAGGTCCTTGAGCCGCTGGGGCGCGGCCACCACGATGGGCACCAGCTTGCCGGCCTTGATGAAGGGCAGTGCCGAGGGCAGGTTGTCGAAGATCATCGGCACCTGGCCGCCCACGGTGTCGTTCAGCGCGGGGCCCGCGCCGCGGTAGGGGATGTGCGTGACGAAGGTGCCGGTCATGCTCTTGTAGAGCTCCATCAGCAGGTGGCCGATGCCGCCGGTGCCCGACGAGCTGTACGAATACTTGCCAGGGTTCTTCTTGAGCTCGGCCACGAAGCTGGCGTAGTCCTTGGCCGGAAAGCTCGGATGCACCGCGATCACATTGGGCGTGGCCGCGATGTTGATGATCGGCGTGAAGTCGTTGATGGGGTCGTACGGCGTCTTGGGATTGATGGCCGGGTTGGCGGCCGTGCTCGAGACCGTGGCCACGCCCAGCTTGTAGCCGTCCGGCGCGGCGCGCGCGGTTTCGGAGGCGCCCACCACGCCGCCGCCGCCGGCCTTGTTGGTGACCACCACCGGCTGGCCCAGGATCTTGCCCAGCGGGTCGGCGATGACGCGGCCCACGATGTCGGTGGTGCCGCCCGGCGCGAAGGGCACCTGCAGTTCGATCGGCTTGTCGGGATAGCCCTGCGCCCAGGCGGCGGGGGCGGCCAGGGCTCCGAGGACGGCAGCGGCGGCGAGGGCGTTCCAGTGACGGCGTTGCATCGGCATTGACTCCGGTTTGGTTCTTGAGGGATTCGGGACGGGCTTCCCGTGCGGGCGCCATCCTAGCGGCAGCCCCCGGGCGGACCTTGAGGGAAAGCCATAGAGACCCCGGTTTATCCTCGCCCGGTGAACTACGCCCAGCTGCTGCTTCCCGACTTTTCCCTGATCGCCTGCGGCTGGCTGCTGTGCCGCTACACCGCGCTGGACCGCCGGGTGTGGGACCAGGTCGAGAGCCTGGTGTACTACTTCCTCTTTCCGGTCCTGCTCTTCCATTCGATCGTCAAGAGCCCGATCGACCTGGGCGCCGCCAGCCACCTGCTGGCCGCCGGCATCGGCATCGGGCTGGCCGGCATCGGGCTTGCTTACGCCCTGCCCCACATGCCCGGCCTGCGCCGCCACATCGACCGCCGCGACCATGCGGCCAGCGCGCAGGTGGCCTTCCGCTTCAATTCCTTCATCTGCCTGGCGGTGGCCGAGCGGCTGGCCGGTGCCGAGGGGCTGCTGGTGATCGCGGTGCTGATCGGCGTGTGCGTGCCGCTGATGAACGTGGCGGCGGTGTGGCCGATGGCGCGGCACGGCGGCAGCGGCTTCCTCGCCCAGCTGGTGCGCAACCCGCTGATCGTCGCCACGGGCAGCGGCCTGGTGCTCAACCTGGCCGGGGTGCAGCTGCCGGGCTGGATGCAGCCGACGCTGGGGCGGCTGGGTGCGGCCTCCCTGGCGCTCGGGCTGCTGGCGGCCGGCGCGGGCATGCAGTTCGGCGCGCTCAGCCGGGGCAAGCTGCTGGGCATGTCGGTGCTGGCGATCCGGCACCTGGTGCTGCCGCTGGTGGCCTGGGGCCTGTGCCGCGGGCTGGGCCTGCATGGGGCGCAGGCGGCGGTGCTGATGGCCTTCTCGGCCGTGCCGACGGCCTCCAGCGCCTATGTGCTGGCCGCACGCATGGGCTACAACGGCGCCTACGTGGCGGCGCTGGTCACGCTGTCGACGCTGCTGGGCATGGCCAGCCTGCCGTTCGCGCTCAGCCTGCCGCGTTGAATGCCCGCCTCAGGCGGGCGCACCGGCGGGCGCCTGGGCCAGTGCCCAGTCGATGTGCTCCCGCACCAGCGGCGATGCCGAGTCGCGCCGCGCCGCCAGGGCCCGGGCCGCGGACGCGTCGCCGCTGCGCCATGCATTGCCCAGCGCCACCGCAATGTTGCGCAGCCAGCGCTCGTGGCCGATGCGGCGGATCGGGCTGCCTTCGGTGCGGCGCAGGAATTCCTCCTCGGTCCAGGCGAAGAGCTGGGCCAGGGTGGCGCCGGCCAGGCCCTCGCGCGGGTCGAAGTCCGGCAGCGCGCTGCGCTGGGCGAACTTGTTCCAGGGGCAGGCCAGCTGGCAGTCGTCGCAGCCGTAGATGCGGTTGGCCAGCGCCGGACGCAGGGCCTCGGGGATGGGCCCCGCATGCTCGATGGTGAGGTAGGAGATGCAGCGCCGCGCATCCAGACGCTGCGGCGCCACGATGGCGCCGGTGGGGCAGGCGTCAATGCAGGCGGTGCAGCGGCCGCAGTGCGGCGCCACGGGCTCGGTGGGCGGCAGCGCGAGGTCGACGTAGATCTCGCCCAGGAAGAACATCGAGCCGGCCTCGCGGCTGAGCACCAGCGTGTGCTTGCCGCGCCAGCCCTGGCCGCTGCGGCTGGCCAGTTCGGCCTCCAGCACGGGGGCGGAATCGGTGAACACGCGGTGGCCCAGCGGGCCCACCTCGGCCGCCAGGCGGTCGGCCAGCTTCTGCAGCCGCGTGCGCAGCACCTTGTGGTAGTCCCGCCCGCGGGCATAGAGCGAGACGATGCCTTCGTGCGGCCGCGCGAGCCGCGACCATTCGACGGCCTGCCAGTCTTCGGGCGTGCCGCGCGGCAGGTAGTCCATGCGTGCCGTGATCACGCTCAGCGTGCCGGGCACCAGCTCCGCCGGCCGGGCGCGGCGCATGCCGTGGACGGCCATATACCCCATCTCGCCGTGAAAGCCCTGCGCCAGCCATTCGCGCAGGCCGGGCTCTGCCGCGGACAGGTCGATGCCCGCCACGCCGATTTGGGAGAATCCGAGCTCCCCGGCCCACGCACGAATCCGAGCCACCAGTTGAGCATCGACCGCAGTCACCCGCCGATTGTAGAAATGGCCGTCCGCACCCTGTGCTGGCAGGGCGAGGACGACACCGCCCGCTTCGCCGCCGCCCTGGCCGCGGCCATGCGCGCCGCGCCCGCGCTGGGTGACGCCTTCATCGCGCTGCACGGCGACCTGGGCGCCGGCAAGACAACGCTGGTGCGCCACCTGCTGC
Source organism: Pseudacidovorax intermedius (assembly GCF_001476815.1). Taxonomy (GTDB): domain Bacteria; phylum Pseudomonadota; class Gammaproteobacteria; order Burkholderiales; family Burkholderiaceae_C; genus Xenophilus; species Xenophilus intermedius_A. Next base: position 26,006 of record NZ_LDSL01000169.1, read on the forward strand.
GGGCGCTGGGCGTGCAGGGCCGCATCAAGAGCCCGACCTATGCCGTCGTGGAGCCGCACGTGGCCGCCGACGGCCGGCCCATCCACCATTTCGACTTCTACCGCTTCAGCGACCCGCGCGAGTGGGAAGACGCCGGCTTCCGGGACCTTTTCGCCGGCCCCGGACTCAAGCTGGCCGAGTGGCCCGGCCAGGCGGCCGGCTACCTGCCCACCGAGGACCTCGCCATCCACATCGAAGCCATGACCCCAGACGCCGACGACGTGCGCCGCGTGCAGCTGCGCGCCTTCTCCCCCACCGGCCAGGCCCTGCTGGCCGCCGTCGCGCCATGAGCGGTCGCCCGACCGCGCCCCGGGACGCCGGTGCCGCACACCCGGCCGCGACGCCCACCCACGCCCTGCATCCCGCCCTGCCCGAACGCCGCCGCTGGCTGCAGCAGGCCGGCAGCCTGGTGCTGCTGCTGGGCGCCGCCGAGATCGCGCACGGCGCGGCCATCGTCGCCGTGCGCGTGTGGCCGGCCAGCGACTACACCCGCATCACCATCGAATCGGACACCCGGCTGCAGTCGCAGCAGAAGGTGGTGGGCGATCCGCCCCGGCTGGCGGTCGACATCGAGGGCATCACGCTCAACCCGGCGCTGCGCGACCTGGTGGGCAAGGTGAAGGCCGACGATCCCTACATCGCCGGCCTGCGCGTGGGCCAGAACACGCCCACCGTGGTGCGCATCGTGTTCGACCTCAAGCAGACGGTGCGGCCGCAGGTGTTCTCGCTCGCGCCGGTGGCGGCCTACAAGCACCGGCTGGTGCTCGACCTGTACCCGCAGGAGGCGCTGGATCCGCTGGAGTCGCTCATCGCCGAGCGGCTGCGCGACACGCACACCGGCGCCTCGCCCGCCGCCCCGCTGCCGCCCGCACCGCCGGCCGTGGCCGTGGCGCCGCCGGTGGTGCAGGCGGCAGCGGGGCGGCGGGCG
>NZ_LDSL01000017.1 GCF_001476815.1 Pseudacidovorax intermedius
GGCCGAACACCAGGTGGTGCCGCACCACCTGGTGTTCGGCCTGTGGGCGCTGACGCAGCACTACGCCGACTTCGCGGTGCAGGTGCAGGCCATCGCCGGCCGCACGCTGCAGGATCCGGCGTTCTTCGAGGAAACGGTTGAGAACGTCCAGCGGCTGGTGCTGGACGGCATTTGTGTTCCGGCAGCCGAGGCCGTCGGGGCGCCGTCAGCCCCTTGAGGCCCGGTGCGATCAGTGCGCGGCGGACGGTGGCAGCAGGTCGTGGTAACGCCGGTCGAAGTAAACCAGCCCATGGGCCGCATCGCCGACGCGGACCGCATCCACTTCGCAGAACAGCACGTCGTGCGTCCCCACGGCGGTGCGGTTCACCACGCGGCATTCGAAGGTGGCGGCGGCCTCGGCCAGCACCGGCACGCCGCTCGCGCTGGCATGCCACTGGGCGGCGGCGAAGCGCTCGTCCATCGGCGTCTTGCCGCCGAACAGGTTGGACAGCGGCTGCTGCCCGGCGCCCAGCACGTTGACGCACAGCACGCCGTTGGCCTGGAACACCGGGTACACCGAGGCGCTGCGGTTGAGGCAGACCAGCAGCGTCGGCGGGTCGTCCGTCACGCTGCACACGGCCGAGGCGGTGAAGCCGGCGCGGCCCCCCGGCCCGTCGGTGGTGATGATGTTGACCGCCGCGCCCAGGCGGGCCATGGCGTTGCGGTAGTCGGCCCGCTCCGGCGGCACGGTGGCGGCCAGCAGTGCGGTGGGGGCGGGGATCGGGGCGGTGGACATCAGCATGGTTCGGGCGGGAAGAAGGCGTGGTTGCGATCCGTCTCGGTCAGGATTGCCGCGCCAGGAAGCCCAGCAGCGTGGCGTTGAAGCGCGCCGCATCGGTCGCGCTGTGCGCATGGCCGCCATGGGCGCTGCGGTCGAAGGTGGCCTGGGGCAGGCGCTCGGCCAGGCGAAGCGACATCGTCCACGGCACCAGCACGTCGTCCTGCGCGCAGGCGACCAGCGTGGGCGCGGCGATCTCGCCCAGGCGCGCATCGACGTCGAAGGCGCGCAGGGCGGCGATGCGGGCGCGCATGGTGGCCTCGGGCGGGAAGTGGGCGAAGGCATGGTCCACCTCGGCCTGCACCTCGTCCGCATGGGCGGCGGCCCAGTCGGCGGGGTAGAGGAAGATGGGCTGCGCCTCCACGTAGGCCCGCGGCCCGCAGGCGCCCAGCAGCGCCAGGCGGGCGTCGAAGCAGCGGGCCGAATGCGGGTTGGGCCGCGACCAGGCATTGACCAGCACCAGGCTGACCACGCGCGCCGGCGCGTCGAGCGCCAGCTGCAGGCCCACCAGGCCGCCCAGCGCATGGCCCACGAGGTGGCAGCACTCGGTGCCGGTGGCGTCCATCACCTCGGCCACGTCCTGCGCCATGTGGTCGATGCGGTAGCCGGCGGGCAGTTCGCCCGGGCTGCGGCCGGTGCCGCGCTGGTCGTAGGCCACCACGCGCCAGCCGGCCTCGACCAGCGCCGGGATCTGCGGCTTCCAGAAGCCGGCCGAGCCGCCCAGGCCCGAGGACAGCAGCACGCTGGGTGCGCCGGGGCGGCCTTCGCCGTGGACCTCGTGGTAGAGCGCCATGGTGCGCCTCAGGCCTTCTTGCCCACGTGGGCGATGGAGGCGATCTCCACCAGGGCGTCGGGCTTCACCAGGCCGCACTGGATGCAGTAGCGCGCCGGCTTGGTGCCCGGAAAGTACTCCGCGTACACCTTGTTGACCTGCGCATAGTTGGCCCAGTCGGTGACGAAGATCATGTTGAAGGTCACGTCGTCCATGGTGCCGCCGGCGGTCTCGATGACGCCCTTGATGGTCTCCAGCACGTGGCGCGTCTGCGCGGCAGCGTCGCCGACGTGCACCACGTTGTTGTCCTTGTCGAAGGGCAGGGTGCCCGAGACGTAGACCACGCCGTCGGCCAGCGTGCCGGGCACGAAGGGGGCGATGGGGGTGCCGGTGCCGGCGGGGATGATGGCTTCCTTGGGCATGAGAAAGGCTCCAGAGTGGGATGGGCGAGGGATCAGGCCGTAGCCGTCTCGGCGGTGGTCGGCGTGATGGCGGTTGCGGGCACGAGCGCGTGGCAGAACTGGTCCACCGTCGATACCCAGCCGAAGAAGGTCTCGACGTTGTAGACCGTGGCCTGCTGGATGGCCGCGCCGCCCAGCTCGTGGGTTGCGTCCTCCAGCATCAGCGAGAAGTACTCCAGGTGGAAGGCATCGCGCAGCGACGATTCCACGCACACGTTGGTGGCGATGCCGGTGAACACCAGGCTGCGGATGCCGCGGGCGCGCAGGCTGCTGTCGAGCGTGCTGTTGAAGAAGCCGCTGTAGCGGGTCTTGGGGATCACGAGGTCGCCGGCCTGCGGCTTCATCGCCTCGATGAGTTCGTAGTCCCAGCCGCCCTTGGCCAGGAAGCGGCCCTGCAGTTCGGGCTTGGCGCGCATGGTCTTGAGCGCGTTGGACTTGTGCCAGTTGGGCGAGCCGGGGCCGCCGGCTTCCACGTACTGCGCATCCCAGCCGTTCTGCAAAAAGACGACGAGCATGCCCGCCGCCCGCGCCGCCTCGATGGCGCGCACGATGCCGACGATGGTGCCCTGTGCGCCCGAGATGTCGAAGCCGGCCGAGTCCACGTAGCCGCCCAGCGAGGCATAGGCGTTCTGCATGTCGACCACGATGAGCGCGGTCTGCGTGGGAACGAGGGCCAGCGGCTCCGGCCGTGCGGGAATCACCGTGGGCGCCGGCGCGCCGGGCGCCTGGGGCGGGCCGACCGGCGTGGCCGAGCGCAGGGTGGTGTTCGTCTTGGTGTTGCTCATGGTGTCGTGCGCCTTCACGCGGCCAGTGCCTCGGGCGCGCCCACCTGCGAGGGCACGGGCGTGTCCACGTCCACGCGGCTCTTCATCAGCGGCTGGATGCGCTCGCCGAAGTCCTCCACGCCCTGCACGAAGTCGTCGAAGGTCAGCAGCACGCCCTCGGTGCCGGGCACCTCGGCCATCTCGTCCAGCATGCGGGCCACGCTGGCGTAGGAGCCCACCAGCGTGCCCATGTTGATGTTCACGGCCGAAGGCGAGGTGGCATCGGTCATCTGGCGCACGTTGGTGTCGCCGCCGGACTTGGTGTCGGCCGCACCCTGCTGGGCCATCCAGGCGATGGCCTCGGTGTCGGCGCCGGCCTTGTAGTGCTCCCACTTGGCGAAGGCGGCCTCGTCGGTTTCGTCGGCGATCACCATGATCAGCACGTAGGTCGTGACGTGGCGGCCGGTCTTGGCCGTGGCCTCGATCAGCTTCTGCGCGGCGGGCGCGAAAGCCTTGGGCGTGTTCACGCCCTTGCCGAAGCAGAAGTTGTAGTCGGCGTACTTGGCCGAGAAGGCCATGCCGGCGTCGCTCTGGCCGGCGCAGATCACCTTCATGTCCGCCTGCGGCTGTGGGCTCAGGCGGCAGTCGTCCATCTGGAAGTGGGCGCCCTTGAAGTCGGACTGGCCCTTGCCCCACAGGTCGCGCAGCACCTGGATGTACTCGGACAGGTATTCGTAGCGGGTGGAGAAGAACTCGTCGCCGGGCCACATGCCCATCTGCGAATACTCGGGCCGCTGCCAGCCGGTCACCAGGTTCAGGCCGAAGCGGCCATTGGAGATGCTGTCGATGGTCGAGGCCATGCGCGCCACGATGGCCGGCGGCATCACCAGCGAGGCGGCGGTGGCGAAGAGCTTGATCTTCGTCGTCACGGCCGCCAGGCCCGACATCAGCGTGAAGGACTCCAGGTTGTGGTCCCAGAACTCCGTCTTGCCGCCGAAGCCGCGCAGCTTGATCATGGACAGGGCGAAGTCCAGGCCGTAGTGCTCGGCCTTGAGCGTGATGGTCTTGTTGAGCTCGAAGCTGGGCTTGTACTGCGGCGCGTTCTGCGACAGCAGCCAGCCGTTGTTGCCGATGGGAATGAAGACGCCGACTTTCATGGGTGTGGACTCCGGATGGGGAATGCCGGCAGCGTTTGCATGCGCTGTGCCAATGGCGTTTTCCTGTTTCACATCAAAGACTTGATGAGGAAATGGCCACGCTGTTTTGACCAAATGGTCCAAAACGGTTCACGGCTTCCCGGCGGTGCGCGGCAAGGTGGTGCGCACCGTGCAGGACCGTGGTGCGCACAGGCGGCAGAATCCGGGGGCCATGCCCCGCAAAACCCGATACCCCGCCGCTCTGGGCGGCACCGCCGACGACCTGGAGGCCGCCTTCTACGACGCGCTGCAACGCGGCGACGTGGACGCGCTCATGGCCTGCTGGGCCGACGAGGAGGACGTGTTCTGCGTCCACCCCGGCGGCCCGCGGCTGGTGGGGGTCGCCGCCATCCGGTCCGCCTTCGAGCAGATGTTCGCCAACGGCGGAGCCATCCATGCCCGGCCCTCGCACGTGCGCCGCGTCGAGTCGCTCGGCGCGAGCGTGCACAACGTGCTGGAGCGCATCGAGGTGCTCACCGCCGAAGGGCCGCGCCATGCCTTCGTGCTGGCCACCAACGTCTATCTGAAGACCGAGCTGGGCTGGCGACTGGTGGCGCACCATGCCAGCCCCGGCACCTCGCGCGAGCCCGACGACGCCGTGGAGGCCCCGGGCCTGCTGCACTGAGAGGGGCCCCATGCAGGCCTTCGTCGCACCCCGCTGGCTGCCGGGCGGCAATGCCCAGACCATCTGGCCCGCCCTGTTCGGCCGCCGCTACACGGGTGCCGCCCCCGTCTACCGCCGGGAGCGCTGGGCGGCGCCGGACGGCGACTTCGTGGACGTGGACTTCCAGGACGCACCCGATCCGGCCACCGCGCCGCTGCTCGTGCTCTTCCATGGCCTCGAAGGCTCCTCGCGCAGCCACTATGCCGAGGCCCTGGCGGCCGTCGCGCGCGAACGCGGGCTGGGCTTCGCGGTGCCGCATTTCCGCGGCTGCAGCGGCGAACTGAACCTCGGGCCGCGCGCCTACCACTCGGGCGACCATGAGGAGGTGGGCTGGGTGCTGGCGCGCCTGCGTGCGCGCAGCCCGGCCGGCGTGTTCGCCGTGGGCGTCTCGCTGGGGGGCAATGCCTTGCTGCGCTGGGCCGAGGAAGCGGGCGACAGCGCGGCCGCCGTGGCGCAGGCGGTGGCCGGCGTCAGCGCCCCACTGGACCTGGCCGCCGGTGCCGAAGCCATCGGCCGCGGCTTCAACCGGCTGGTGTACGAGCGCATGTTCCTCTCGACCATGAAGCCCAAGGCGCTGGCCAAGCTGGCGCAGCACCCGGGCCTGTTCGACGCCGACCGGCTGCGCGCCGCCCGCCGGCTGCGCGACTTCGACAACATCTTTACCGCGCCGCTGCACGGTTTTGCCGGCGCGGCCGACTACTACGCCCGCGCGGCCGCCGGCCCGCGGTTGGGCGACATCCGCATTCCGGCGCTGGTGCTCAATGCGCGCAACGATCCCTTCGTGCCGGGCGACAGCCTGCCCGTGCCGCAGCAGCTGACCAACCCGCGCGTGACGCTGTGGCAACCGCGGCACGGCGGCCACGTCGGCTTTCCGCAGGGCGCCTGGCCCGGCCATGTGCGCACCATGCCGGAGGCGGTGGTGGACTGGTTGCTGGCCCATCGCTGAGGCGCCGCGCCCGGCCCTTGCTGCCGGCGTCGCTGTCGGCGCCGGCCCACCACCGATCGGGGCGGGCGTGACACCGCCGCGGCACACCGCGGCCGACAATGCCGCCATGGATGACATCGTCAAACAGGCCCTGGCCAAGTGGCCGAACGTGCCCCACTGCTACGGCTGGCTGGGGCTGGACATGCGTGGTCAGTGGTACATGCGCGACGACCCCACGCAGGCGGCAGGGCCCTTTCCGCAGAGCAAGGGCTCGCTGCTGCGGCACCACAAGCTCATCGATTTCATCCAGCGCAACTACGAGGCGGATGGCGAAGGGCAGTGGTTCTTCCAGAACGGGCCGCAGCGCGTCTACGTCGAACTGGAGGCGGCGCCCCTGGTCTGGCGCGTGATGGACGACTTCTCCATCCAGGCCCACACGGGGGCCACCGCCACGCGCGGCGCGGTGCTGCTCGACGAGGACGGGCGGCTCTACGTGGCGTCCGCGGCCGGCCTGGGCCTGGTGCACACGCAGGACATGGGGCTGGCGGCCGACGCGTTGGAGCAGGGCGCCTGGCCCGAGCCCGAAAGCGTGCGCGCCGCCGACCTGCCGGGCCGCTTCGGCTTCGTGCGCAGCCCGGCGGCCGCGCACGCGACGCCGCCGAACTGACACCTCGGCCTGCAAGCCCAGACGCAAAAAAGCCGGCAGATGCCGGCTTTTCTGTAGGGCTCGGCCCGAAGGCCCTGGGTCACTGCCTGGGTGCCGCGGCGGGTGCGGAAGCCGCCATGCCGGCGGGCGCCGGGGCAGCACCCGCGGCAGCCGGCGCGGAGGCGCCGTCGGCTGGCGCTGCAGCGGCGGGCGCGGCCGGCTCCTCGAACTTCGCGCCACCCGAATTCGCCATGTAGGCCACGGCGCGGCTGATCTCGACGTCGCCGAAGTCGCCACCGCCCTGCGGCGGCATGGCGCCCTTGCCCTTGAGGGCATGCTCGGTCAGCGTGGCCAGGCCCTGGCCGATGCGCGGGCCCCAGGCGGCGGCGTCGCCGAAATGCGGCGCACCCGGAATGCCGGGCGAGCCGTGGCAGGCCACGCACTGGGTCTTGAAGACGGTCTCGCCGGTGGCGAGCGGGCGGTTGGCATCGCGGATCTCGACCATGCCGACCTTGCGGATGCGCTCGGCGACGTCGCGGTCGCGCGCGTCCTGGCTCACGCCATAGAGGTTCATGCCTTCGCCGGTGGCGGCGCCCGACGGCTTGAGGCCGGACACCACATAGAACACCAGGCCCGCAATGACGAGGATGGGCACCACGAAACTGAAGAGCACCGCGAGCATCAGCTGCTTGGGATTCTTGATCGGACCCGTGTGGGCCTCTTCCGTGGCCGGAGCCGGGTTTTGCGCGCTCTCGCTCATCGCTGTCCTCGGTATCGGGGGCTATGGGGAAACAGCAAACGATTATATGGACGGGGGGTCTGCCGACAGGGCTCGGCCGACCCGGGATAAACCCCCGCACCGGGTCCGGAAACGCGCAGTGCTGATGCAGATCAGCGAAGGTGGGCGCGGCGCCGCGAGAGAGCCGGCGCCGCCCCGCCGCCCGGCGGCTCGACCGGCCCTCGGCGGCGCATCCGGGTCTCAGCGGCTCGCCCAGCCGCCGCCCAGCGTCTTGTAGAGCGTGACCTGGTTCTGCAGCAGCGCCAGCTGCGTCGTCACCGCCGTCTGGCGGGCGGTGAACTGCGAGCGCTGCGCGTCCAGCAGGTCGAGTGCGCTGGCCACGCCGTTGCGGTAGCGCAGGTCCGACAGGCGCAGGCGGGTGCCCTCCGCCTCGGCCTGGGCGCGCGCGGCGCGGGCCTGCTCGCCCAGCGTCTCGCGGCCGGCCAGGGCGTCGGCCACTTCGCGGAAGGCGGTCTGGATGCTCTTCTCGTACTGCGCCACGGCGATGTCGCGGCCGATGCGGGCCGAGGCCAGGTTGGCCGTGTTGGCGCCGCCGGTGAAGATCGGCAGCGTCAGGCTGGGCGCGAAGCTCCAGGCCTTGGTGCCGTCGCCGTTCCACAGGCCGGAGAACTCCGGGCTCACCCGGCCGACCGAGGTGGTCAGCGAGATGCGCGGGAAGAAGGCCGCCCGCGCCGCCCCGATGTTGGCATTGGCCGCCACCAGCTGCTGCTCGGCCGCGCGGATGTCCGGCCGCTCGGTCAGCAGGTCGGAGGGCAGGCCGGCCGGCACGTCGGGCATGGCGCGCACGGTGGCCAGGCCGCCGTTGTCGCCCGCCAGGCCGGCCAGGGCGCTGGCCGGCACCGGGGCACCCAGCAGCAACGCGAGGGCGTTCTCGTCCTGCTGGCGCAGCCGCTGCTGCTGCGCATAGGTGGCGCGGGCGCTTTCGGCCAGCGACACGGCGGACTGGTAGTCCAGCTCGGAGGCCACGCCGTTGTCGAAGCGCAGTTTGGTGAGCTTGAGCGTCTCTTCGCGGGTCGAGAGCGTCTGGCGGGTGATGGCCAGCAGCTCCTCGTCCGCGGCCAGCGTCAGCCAGCCGTTGGCCACCTGGGCCACCAGCGCGATCTGCGTGGCGCGGCGGGACTCTTCCGTGGCCAGCGCACGGGCCTGGGCCGCGGCGCTCAGGCTCTGGATGCGGCCGAAGAAGTCGATCTCCCAGGCGGTGATGCCCAGGCCCACCGAATAGCTTTCCGACACCTTCGGCGCCGAGGCGCTGAAGTTGCGGGCCGAGTTGGGTTCGGAGCGCGAACCCGAGGTGCTCAACCCCACGGTGGGAAAGAGCGCGCCGCGCTGCACGTCGAACTGCGCACGGGCCTGCTCGATGTTGAGCACGGCCACGCGCAGGTCGCGGTTGTTGCGCAGGGCGGTCTCGATCAGGCCGGCCAGGCGCGGGTCGGTGAAGAAGTCCTGCCAGGGCAGGTCCACCGCCGCCGTCGCGCCGGCGGGCTGCGCCGGATCGCCCGGGAAGGTGGTGGGCACCGGCGCGGCGGGCCGCTCGTAGGTGGGGATCAGCGAGCAGCCGCTCGCCAGCACGGCGACGGCCAGGGTGAGCGGTGCGAGGCGCAGCGTCTTCATCGTCTTGGAGTGATCAGCCATGGTTGTCGGCTCCGGATTCTTCCTCAATGCCCGCTTCCTGGGCATGGCGCTTGTTGAGTTCCTGCTGCCGCTTGCTGCCCTTGAACAGCGTGCGCACCACCACGAAGAAGATGGGCACGAAGAACACGGCCAGGGCCGTGCCCGTGACCATGCCGCCCAGCACGCCGGTGCCGATGGCGCGCTGGCTGGCGGAGCCCGCGCCCGATGCCAGGAACAGCGGCACCACGCCCAGGCCGAAGGCCAGCGAGGTCATGATGATCGGCCGGAAGCGCAGGTGGGCGGCTTCCAGCGCGGCGGCGATGGCACTCTTGCCCTGCGCCTGCAGGTCCTTGGCGAACTCGATGATCAGGATGGCGTTCTTCGCCGACAGGCCGATGATGGTGATCAGGCCCACCTGGAAGTACACGTCGTTCGAGTAGCCCCGCAGCAGCGTGCCCAGCAGCACGCCCAGCACGCCGAGCGGCACCACCAGGATCACCGACAGCGGGATCGACCAGCTTTCGTACAGCGCCGCCAGGCACAGGAACACCGCCAGGATGGCGAAGCCGTACAGGATGACCGCCTGCGAGCCGGCGAGCTTTTCTTCGCGCGACTGGCCCGTCCACTCGAAGCCGAAGCCCGGCGGCAGCTGGCCGGCCAGCTTCTCCATCTCGGCCATGGCGGCGCCCGAGCTGTAGCCGGGCGCGGCCTCGCCGCTGATGCGCATGGCCGGATAGCCGTTGTAGCGCACGGTCTGCTGCGCGCCCTTGATCCAGCGCGTGGTCGCGAAGGAGGCGAAAGGCACGGGCTGGCCCTGGGTGTTGGAGGCGTTCAGTCGCAGCAGGTCCTCGGGCTGCATGCGGGCCGGCGCGTCGGCCTGCACCACCACGCGCTGCAGCCGGCCGCGGTTCGGGAAGTCGTTGATGTAGCTCGAACCCAGCGAGGTCGACAGCGCCGTGTTGATGGCGTCGAAGTTGACGCCCAGGGCCTGCGCCTTGTCGCGGTCGATGTCGATCTGCAGCTGTGGCGCGTCTTCCAGGCCGTCGGGGCGCATCGCCGTCAGCACCGGGCTCTTCATCGCCATGCCCAGCAGCTGGTTGCGGGCGTTCACCAGCGCCTCGTGGCCCTGGCCCGAGCGGTCCTGCAGCCGGAAGCTGAAGCCGCTGGCCGAGCCCAGTTCGGGAATCGGCGGCGGGTTGAGCGGGTAGATGAAGGCATCGCGCACGCCCGACAGCGCACCGAAGGCGCGGCCGGCCAGCGCCGAGGCCGAGTTGGCCTCGCCCTCGCGCTCCTTCCAGTCTTTGAGCGTGACGAAGGCGATGCCCGCGTTCTGGCCCTGGCCCGAGAAGCTGAAGCCCAGCACGCCCACGATGCTCTGCACCTGCGGCTGCTTCAGCATGTAGCCCTCGACCTTCTCCATGACGGCCTCGGTGCGCTCCAGCGTGGCGCCCGGCGGCAGCTGCACGTTCACCAGGATGTTGCCCTGGTCTTCCTGCGGCAGGAAGGAGGTGGGCAGGCGCGAGTACACGAACACCACGCCGGCGATGATCGCCAGGTAGACGATCAGGTAGCGCGCGGCGCGGCGCAGCAGGCGCGACACGAAGCCCTCGTAGCCCTTGGCCGTGCGCGAGAAGCCGCGGTTGAACCAGCCGAAGAAGCCGCGCTTCTCATGATGGTGGCCGGCCTCGACCGGCTTGAGCAGCGTGGCGCACAGCGCCGGCGTGAGCGACAGCGCCATGAAGGCCGAGAAGGCGATCGAGGCCACCATCACCGCCGAGAACTGGCGGTAGATGTTGCCCGTGGAGCCGGCGAAGAAGGCCAGCGGCACGAACACCGAGATCAGCACCACGGTCACGCCGATGATGGCGCCCGAGATCTGCTGCATGGCCTTGCGCGTGGCCTGCAGGGGCGGCAGGCCTTCCTCGCTCATGATGCGCTCGACGTTCTCCACCACCACGATGGCGTCGTCCACCACGATGCCGATCACCAGCACCATGCCGAACATGGTCAGCACGTTGATCGAGAAGCCCAGCGCCAGCAGCGTGGCGAAGGTGCCCAGCAGTGCCACCGGCACCACCAGCGTCGGAATGAGCGTGTAGCGCCAGTTCTGCAGGAACAGGAACATCACCAGGAACACCAGCACCACGGCCTCGATAAGCGTTTCGACCACCTGGCTGATGGAGATGCTGATGAAGGCCGAGCTGTCGTAGGGAATGGAGTAGTTCACGCCCTCGGGGAAGAAGCGCTTGAGCTCGTCCATCTTGGCGCGCACGGCCTTGGCCGCCTGCAGCGCATTGCCCGAGGGCGACAGCTGCACGCCCAGGCCTACCGCCGGCTTGCCGTTCAGGCGCGCCGAGGTGGCGTAGCTCTGGCCGCCGATCTCGATGCGGGCCACGTCCTTGAGCCGCACGGTCGAGCCGTCGGCATTGGCGCGCAGCACGATGTTGCCGAACTGCTGCACCGACGACAGCTGGCCCTTGACCACCACCGTGGCCGCGATGGCCTGGCCGGTGACGTTGGGCAGGTCGCCGATGGTGCCGGAGGCCACCTGGGCGTTCTGGTTGCGGATGGCGGTGTTGACGTCGCTGGCGCTCAGGTTCAGGCCCTGCAGCTTGGCGGGGTCGATCCAGATGCGCATCGCCGTCTCGCTGCCGAAGAGCTGCACCTGGCCGATGCCGGGCACGCGCTGCAGTTCGGGCTGGATGTTGCGCGCCGCGTAGTCGCCCAGCTGCGTGGTGTCCACCGCCGGGTTGGTCGACGACAGCATCGTGAACAGCAGGAAGTTGTTGCGCGACTTGTCCACGCGCACACCCTGCTGGGTCACGGCCTGCGGCAGGCGCGGCGTCGCGCGCGACAGCCGGTTCTGCACGTCCACCTGCGCCAGGTCGGCATTGGTGCCGGGCTCGAAGGTCACGGTGATCGTGCCGGTGCCGTCCGCCTGCGCGACCGACTCCATGTAGATCAGGCCGGGCGAGCCGTTCATCTCGCGCTCGATGACGGCCAGGACGCTGTCTTCCAGCGTCTGGGCCGAGGCGCCGGGATAGGCGGTGCTGATGACGATGGCCGGCGGGGCCACCGGTGGGTACTGGGAGATCGGCAGCTGCGTGATCGCCACGCCGCCCATCACCAGGATGAACAGAGCGATCACCCACGCAAAGATGGGGCGATCGATGAAGAACTTGGCCATAGAAGTGCTCGCGTTCCTTCTTCGTGATCAGTCGGGGTTGCGGGCCGGCGTCATTGCTTGGCCGGTGCAGCCGCGGGGGCCGATGCGGCGGCGGCGGGCGCGGCCGCGGCCGCGGCCGTCGTCGGCGGCTGCCAGGGCACGGCCTTCACCGGCGTGTTCGGCGGCAGCATCTGCAGCTTCTGGAAGCCGTCCACCATCACCTGCTCGCCTTCCTTGAGGCCGTCGGTGACGATCCAGCGGTTGTCCTTGCCGGCGGTGATCTTCACGTTGCGCTTCGACAGCTTGCCGTCCGCGCCGACGATGGTCACGGTGTCGCCCTGCTCGGTGCGCGTGACGGCCTGCTGCGGCACGCTGATGGCCTTGTCGACCTGGGCCTGCTCGGTCTTCACCCGCACATACATGCCGGGCAGCAGCTCGCCCTTGGGGTTGGGCACTTCGGCGCGCAGGGTGATCTGGCCGGTGGTCGGGTCCACCGTCAGGTCGGAGAAGAGCAGGCGGCCGCGCTGGGCGAACTCGGTGCCGTCCTCCAGCACCACGCGCACCTCGGCGGCGTCCGGCCCGCTGGCGCGCTGCAGCTGGCCCCGCGCCATGGCGCGGCGCATGCGCATCACCTCGGTGGCCGACTGTGTGAAGTTCACGTACAGCGGATCGATCTGCTGGATGGTCGCCAGCGGGGTCGCCTCGCCCTGGCCCACCAGCGCGCCTTCGGTCACCAGGGCACGGCCGATGCGGCCGGAGATGGGCGCCGTCACGGTGGCGTAGCCCACGCTGATGCGCGCGGTGGTCACGCTGGCGCGGCTGGCCTGCACGTCGGCCTCGGCGGCCTTCTGCGAGGCGACGGCGTTCGCATAGTCCTGCTTGCTCACGGCATTGGCCTCGACCAGCGGCTTGTAGCGCTCGGCCAGGGCCTTGGCCTGGGCCGCATTGGCTTCGGCGCGGGCGAGCGAGGCCTCGGCGCTGCGCAGCGTGGCCTCGTACGGCGCGGGGTCGATGCGGAACAGCGGCTGGCCGGCCTTAACGTCGCTGCCTTCGCGGAAGACGCGCTTGAGCAGGATGCCGGCGGCGCGGGCGCGCACCTCGGCCACGCGCGAGGCCTCGAGCCGGCCGGGCAGTTCGGTCACCAGGCCGATCTCGCCGGCCTTGGCCACCACCACACCGACCTCGGGCGGCGGCATGCCGCCGCCGGGCGGGCCGCCAGCGGGCGCTGCGGCTTCCTTCTTGCCGCAGGCCACCAGGGCCAGGCTCAGCAGCACGGCCGTGGCGGCCAGGGTGAGGGAGACGCCGCGGCGAAGCGGCAGACGACGGGCAGCAACATGCGAAGCAGGCATGCGGATCCTCTTGTGATGGGACTGGAACGGGAGGCTGGCAACGGCGCTGCCGGGCTGTGCCATAGGCGACAGCCGGCAGCCGAAAGCTTGCCGAGGCAGCTAGTTTACATACATTCTTGAATGTATAGTGAGCGGCCTCACGTTTCGGTTTATTTCGTTTTCTTGCCAAGGAGAGCTCGTGGTACGGCGCACCAAGGAAGAGGCCCTGGCGACACGGCACCGCCTGCTCGATGCTGCGGAGCGGTTGTTTCAGGCCCGTGGCGTGTCCAGCACGTCGCTGCAGCAGATCGCCGAGGAGGCCGGGGCCACGCGCGGTGCCGTCTACTGGCATTTCAAGGACAAGGCGGACCTGTTCAACGCCATGATGGAGCGCGTCACGCTGCCCATGGAAAAGGGCATCCGCCAGGCGGCCGAGCCGGTAGGCGTGGATCCGCTGGACCTCATCGAGAGCGGCATGCAGCAGGCGCTGCAGCTCATCGCCGGTGACCCGCAGGTGCGCCGTGTGTTCCAGATCGCCGTGCACAAGGTCGAGTACACCGACGAGATGGCCTCGGTGCAGCAGCGTCACCTGAGCGCGCGCGATGCCTGCGTGGCCGATTTCGAGAAGGCGCTGCGGCTGGCTGCGCGGCTGCGGCGGCAGCGTCTGCCGCTGCCCGCGCGGATGGCGGCGCAGGGCCTGCATGCGCTGATGTCGGGCCTGATCGACGACTGGCTGCTCGATCCGGCGGCCTTCGACCTGGTGCCCGCGGGCCGCCGGCTGTTCGGCGTGTACCTGGCCGGCCTGGGCCTGCCGCGCGAGCTGCCTGCGGCAGCGCCTGCCTCGCCGCTGGAGAGGCTCGAGACTCCCGGCCACCGAAGATCGGTCATAATGCCGGGTTCGCGGCCGAGCCCGGCGCGACTTCCTCGCCGTATTTCAACGGATAGAATTCGGCCCTCCGAAGGCTGAGATCCAGGTTCGATTCCTGGCGGCGGGACCAGACAAAATCAAAAAAGCCCGGAAGCGTGCAAGCGCTTCCGGGCTTTTTCTTGGCCCGCCGCACCCGGCGGGGACGTGCCTGCGGCCGCTGTCGAGTGCCCCGCAGCGCCTGCACGTGCCCTGCCCCGGGGACTAAACTGCGCCGCCCGTGACCTCCGCCGCCCGCTCCACCGTTTCCGCCACCGACTGGCAAGCCCTGCTGCATGCGCACGGCCTGCGCGTCACGCGCGCGGCGGTGTCGGTGCTGGCGGTGCTGTCCGCCCAGTCCGCGGCCCTCACGCACGAAGAGGTGCTGGCCACCTGCCGGCTGGCGAGCGAGGCCGGCTTCGACCGCGTCACCGTCTACCGCGTGCTCGACCGGCTCACGCAGGCCGGGCTGGCCGACCGGCTGATGGGCTCGGACGGCGTCGCCCGCTTCATGCTGCACGACGCGCAGTCCAGCCAGCTCTTCGAATGCGAGGCCTGCCACCGGCTGCAAAGCCTGCCGGAGGACGCGGAACTGCAGGCCGTGCTCGAACGCCTGAGCCGCTCGCTGCGCCGCCGCGGCATGAAGCCGAGCGAGAGCGCACTGCGCATCCGCGGCACCTGCGCCGACTGCCGGCACTGATCTGCCCGGCGCGCGGGCAGGGCGCACCACTTCGCCATCATTCCCAGACCGGGAAGGGGTCGGCCAGGCCGAGCCAGGCCTGCGGGCCCAGCGCCATCTCCGCGTCGGTGAGCAGGCAGGCGTCGAGCCGGGCGCGCAGCGCGGCTTCGTCCATGCCCATGCCGATCAGCACCAGTTCCTGGCGCGCGTCGCCCACCTCGGGGGCCCAGTTCTTCTCGATGGCGGCGACGGCCTCGGGGTCGGTCGGCCAGTGCTCGCGCGGGATGGCGGCCCACCAGTAACCTGCCGGGCCATGGCGCGCCACGGCGCCGGCCTGCGACCACGAGCCGGCAAAGGTCGGCCGGCTGGCCAGCCAGAAGAAGCCCTTGGAGCGCACCACGCCCGGCCATTCGCTTTCCACCCAGTCGAAGAAGCGCTGCGGATGCAGCGGGCGGCGCGACCGCCAGCAGAAACTGTCGATGCCATAGGCCTCGGTTTCCGGCGTGTGCGTGCCGCGCAGTTCCTGCAGCCAGCCCGGCGCCTCGGCGGCCTGGTCGAAGTCGAACAGGCCGGTGTCCAGCACCCGCGCCAGCGGCACGCGGCCGAACTGGCTGAGCTCGATGCGGGCCCGCGGGTTGAGGCCGCGCAGGATGGCCAGCAGGCGCTCGCGTTCCAGATCGTCCACCAGGTCGGTCTTGTTCAGCACCAGCACGTCGCAGAACTCGATCTGCTCCACCAGCAGGTCGACCACCGTGCGCTGGTCCTCCTCGCCCAGGGATTCGCCGCGCGAGCGCAGGCTGTCGCGCGAGCCGTAGTCGCGCAGGAAGTTGCAGGCATCGACCACGGTCACGAGCGTGTCCAGCCGGGCCACGTCGTCCAGCCTGCGGCCGTCCTCGCCGGCGAAGGTGAAGGTCTCGGCCACGGGCAGCGGTTCGGAGATGCCGGTCGATTCGATGACGATCTGGTCGAAGCGGCCTTCGCGCGCCAGGCGTTCGACCTCGATCAGCAGGTCCTCGCGCAGCGTGCAGCAGATGCAGCCGTTGCTCATCTCGACCAGTTTCTCCTCGGTGCGTGCCAGGCTGGCGCCGCCCTGGCGCACCAGCTGGGCGTCGATGTTCACCTCCGACATGTCGTTGACGATGACGGCGATGCGGCGGCCCTCGCGGTTGTTCAGGATGTGGTTGAGCAGCGTGGTCTTGCCGGCGCCCAGGAAGCCGGAAAGAACGGTGACGGGCAGGCGCGGCGGGGTGGGGGCCAGGATGTCGGACATGCGGGGGGCTCCAGGTCGGTGGGCATCCTTCGGCAAGGATGGCCTTTAGTGCAACAGAATTGCATTCTATGAAGATGCAATGCGGTTGCATCATCGGCCTGGCGTCCGGCGGCCCAGAGGCTGCGTCGGACGTGCAAAAAAAGAAACCCGCCGAAGCGGGTCAAGGCAGCCCTCGAGGGGAGGATCAAGCGTCGTGAAGCCGGGCTGCCGACGCAGTGTGGGGTGCGATCTGGGAGGAATCTGGTGGTGCCGCCGCCCACCGGGCGAAGCCGAGGTGGTGCATCAGCTCGCGCAGCACCAGGATGGCGGCGGTGGACGCGCCATCCTCCGGCAGCCCGGCGCCCGGCCGGCCGAGGGCGACGGCCGCGAATTGCTGGAAGAGCGCTTCCACGTCCTCGCGGGTGTCGCCGCCCACGAGCGGCAGCACGCGCGCGAAGCCGCCCGTCGGCCACAGGACGCGGTCGGCGGGCAAGGGCGGGTGCGGGCGCATCAGGGCGTCTTCGACGGTGTCGATGGCGGCTTCGAGCTCCGCCGGCCGCGCCGGCTGGTGGCGGAAGTGCGCGCGGCCCAGCGTGCGCGAGCCGATCGGCAGGCGGTGCGCCTGCAGTGTCCCGTCCTGCAGCCAGGCCAGCAGCAGTTCGTCGTCGTCCAGCGCGGCCAGCACGGGCGTGCCGGCATGCGGCCAGCGGGCCAGCCGGGTGGCGGCTTTGGCATCGCCGAGCGGGGTGGCGGGCGATGGGGCGTCGGCGGCCATGCTCATTCTTCTTCCGCGCTGCGCCAGGCGAGGGCCTGGGCGTACAGCGCATTGCGCGGCGCGCCGGTGATGTCGGCCGCCAGCCGGGCCGCACTCTTGAGCGGCAGTTCGGCCAGCAGCAGCCGCAGCACGCGTTCGGCCTCGGCACCCACGCCGTCGCCGGCCGCGGCGGCGGGCTGCGGATGCAGCAGCAGCGCGAATTCGCCCCGCGTGCGTTGCGCGCCGGCGCCGAGCCAGTCCGCCAGCGTCTGGGCCGGCACGGTGGCGATCTCCTCGAACTGCTTGGTCAGCTCGCGGCCCACCGTCACCGGCCGGGCGCCCAGCACGGCCAGCGCGCGCGCCAGGGCCTCGATGCGGTGCGGCGCCTCCAGCAGCACCACGGCGCGGGTCTCGCCGGCCAGGGCCTGCACGGCGGCATCGCGCTCGCCGGCCTTGGCGGGCGGGAAGCCGGCGAAGACGAAGGCGCCGCCACGGGCGTCGTCGTGCGCGCCGGCGGCGCTGAGCAGGGTGGTCACGCTGGACGGCCCGGGAATCGGCAGCACCCGCTGGCCCGCCGCCCGCACGGCCGCGGCCAGGCGGGCGCCGGGGTCGCTCACGCCCGGTGTGCCGGCGTCGCTCACGTAGGCGATGCGCTGGCCGTCGCCGAGGCGCGCGATCACGGCCTGCGCAGCCTCGGCCTCGTTGTGCTGGTGCACGGCCAGCAGCTGGCCGCCGGGCCGGTCGATGCCGCAGGCGCGCAGCAGCTGGTGGGTGTGGCGCGTGTCCTCGCAGGCGATGGCATCGACCAGCTGCAGCACGTGCAGCGCGCGCAGCGACAGGTCGGCCAGGTTGCCGATGGGCGTGGCCACGACGTAGAGGGTGCCCTGCGGATAATGCTGGCCGCCGGCCGCATCGCGGGCGGCGAGCACAGCGGCGCCGAAAGAAGCAGCCGAGGGAAGGGTGTTCAAGATGGGTCTTCTTCCGTTCAAGCGGGGCGCGCCTGCGGCGCCGCCGACCACCACCAAGCGCCTGGGCGACGCCGCCGAGGACGCCGCGCTGGCGCACCTGCGCCGGGCCGGCCTGCGGCTGGTGGCCCGCAATTATCGAACCCCGGGCCGCGGCGGCGGCGAGGTGGACCTGATCATGCGCGAGCCCGACGGCACGCTGGTCTTCGTCGAGGTGCGCAGCCGCTCGCGCGCCAGCCACGGCGGGGCCGGCGCCAGCATCACCTTCGCCAAGCGGCGCCGCATCATCTTCGCCGCGCGGCATTACCTGATGCGGTTGCCCGCGCCGCCGCCCTGCCGCTTCGATGCGGTGCTCGTCGAGGACGAGATCCGCTGGCTGCGCGGCGCCTTCATGCTGGAGTGAGGCCCAGGCTGCCCGTCGTCCGCGGGACCGGGCCCAGGCCAGGGCGGCCGCGACGACTTGTTGCCAACGGACGGGAACCTGACGCCGCGGCGGCAGTCGCAGGCTGGGCCCTGGGCCCTGGGC
>NZ_LDSL01000170.1 GCF_001476815.1 Pseudacidovorax intermedius
GCGGGAGAGGGGTTGGGGGAGAGGGGGATGCACCCACAAGACTTCGCCAAGGCCCTGCGCCAGCAGATGACGGACGCCGAGCAGTTGCTTTGGCGCCACCTCCGTGGTCATCGCCTCAAGGGTCACAAGTTCCGCCGCCAGCAGCCGCTGGGGCCCTATGTGGTCGACTTCGTGCATTTCGGGGCGCGTCTGATCGTCGAGGCGGATGGCGGGCAGCACAACGCATCGGCACACGATGCGGTGCGCGATGCCTGGCTGCGGCGGCAGGGGTTCGCCGTGCTGCGGTTCTGGAACAACGACATCCTGCGGCAGACCGACAGTGTGCTGCAGGCGATCTGGCTGGCGCTGGAGGTGGAGCCACCCCTCTCCCCAACCCCTCTCCCGCAAGGGGAGAGGGGCAAACTCCGCTGATCTGCCTTCTGTCTTCAGTCCGCTCCCCCCTTGCGGGAGAGGGGCAAACTCCCGATTGCCTTCTCTCTTCGCTCCCCTCTCCCCTTGCGGGAGAGAAGCAAACTCCGCTGATCTGCCTTCTGTCCTCACTCCCCTCTCCCCTCGCGGGAGAGGGGCCGGGGGAGAGGGGGCTGCACCACCACCCACCCCTCTGACCCATGCCCGCACCCCAGATCAAGATCCCCGCCACCTACATGCGCGGCGGCACCAGCAAGGGCGTGTTCTTCCGCCTGCAGGACCTGCCCGAACGCGCCCGCGCGCCCGGCCCCGCGCGCGATGCGCTGCTGATGCGCGTGATCGGCAGCCCCGACCCCTACGGCAAGCAGACCGACGGCATGGGCGGTGCCACGTCGAGTACCAGCAAGGTCGTCATCCTGTCGAAGAGCACGCGGCCCGGCCATGACGTGGACTACCTCTTCGGCCAGGTCGCCATCGACAGCGCCTTCATCGACTGGTCGGGCAACTGCGGCAACCTGTCGGCCGCCGTGGGGCCCTTCGCCATCGCCGCCGGCCTGGTCGATGCGGCCCGGCTGCCTGCCGAAGGCACGTGCACCGTGCGCATCTGGCAGGCCAACATCGGCAAGACCATCGTGGCCCATGTGCCCATGGCCGATGGCCAGGTGCAGGAGACCGGCGACTTCGAGCTGGACGGCGTGACCTTCCCGGCCGCCGAGGTGCCGCTCGAGTTCCTCGACCCGGCGGAGGAAGGCGAGGGCGGCGCCATGTTCCCGACCGGCCGCGTGGTCGACCCGCTCGACGTGCCCGGCGTCGGCCGCTTCGCCGCCACGCTCATCAACGCCGGCATCCCCACCATCTTCCTGAACGCGGCCGACCTGGGCTACACCGGCACCGAGCTGCAGCCCGCCATCAACGGCGATGCCGCCGCACTGGCCCGCTTCGAGGCCATCCGCGCCTGGGGCGCCGTGCGCATGGGCCTGATCCGCGACGTGGCCGAGGCCGCCACGCGGCAGCACACGCCCAAGGTGGCCTTCGTCGCGCCGCCGCAGGATTACGTGGCCTCCAGCGGCAAGGCGGTGCGCGCGGCCGATGTGGACCTGCTGGTGCGTGCGCTCTCCATGGGCAAGCTGCACCACGCCATGATGGGCACGGCGGCGGTGGCCATCGGCACCGCGGCCGCCATTCCGGGCACGCTGGTCAACCTCGCGGCCGGGGGCGGCGAACGCCGCGCCGTGCGCTTCGGCCATCCCTCTGGTCTACTGCGGGTCGGCGCCGAGGCGCGGCAGGTCGATGGGCCGGCCGGGCCCCAGTGGCAGGTCACCAAGGCCCTCATGAGCCGCAGCGCCCGCGTGCTCATGGAAGGCTGGGTGCGCGTGCCCGGCGACTGCTTCTGAATTTCCGACCCAGACGGCGCGGCGCACGGGACACGCCCAGGCGCACGCAGCCGTCGTATTCCCTGCTTGCTCGCATGTCCACTCGCAAACGACTCCGATCCCTGGCCGAGGCCCGCCGCGGCGTGCTCGTGCCGGGCGCCTTCAATGCCCTCTCGGCCCGCGTGATCGAAGACCTCGGCTTCGAGGCGATCTACGTCACCGGCGCCGGCGTCACCAACATGTGGTTCGGCATGCCCGACCAGGGCTTCATGGGCCTGGCCGAGATCGCCGACCACACGGCCCGCATCCGCGATGCGGTCGAACTGCCGCTCATCGTCGATGCCGACACCGGCTTCGGCAATGCGCTCAACGTCTACCACACGGTGCGCACCCTGGAGCGCGCCGGCGCCGACTGCATCCAGCTGGAGGATCAGGTCGCACCCAAGCGCTGCGGCCACTTCTCCGGCAAGGAGGTGATCGGCACCGACGAGGCCGTGAGCAAGATCAAGGCGGCCGTCGACGCCCGCCGCGATGCCGACCTGCTGATCCTGGCCCGCACCGACGCCGCCGCCACGCACGGCTTCGAGGCCGCCGTCGAACGCGCGCAGAAGTTCGCCGAGGCCGGCGCCGACATCCTCTTCGTCGAAGCGGTCACGAAGGAGGACGAGGTGCGCGCCCTGCCGCAGCGCCTGGCCAAGCCCCAGCTGATGAACATGGTCATCGGCGGCAAGACGCCCATCTTCGATGCCGACCAGCTGGCCGGGCTGGGCTACGGCATCGTGCTCTATGCCAACGCGGCGCTGCAGGGTGCGGTGATGGGCATGCAGAAGGCCCTGACGGCCTTGCGCGACGACCGGCAGGTGCAGGAAGCCAGCGGCCTGGTCGCGCCCTTCGCCGAGCGCCAGCGCCTGGTCGGCAAGCCCGGCTGGGACGCGCTGGAACAGCGCTACGTCTGAGCCGGACGGTCCCCAAAATGCCCACCCGACGTTCCTGGCTCGGCGCCGCCGGCGCCGCCGCGGCCCTGATGGCCGCGGGCTGCACGTCCGCGCCGATGCGGCTGGACGGCACCTTCCTGCAGCCCTGGCGCAGCCACGAGGCCCTGTCGCTCGAGGAGTGGCAGCGCCGCCTGCGCGTGACGCGCGCCCTGGGCTGCCGCGAGGTCGTCGTGCAGTGGATGGGCCTGTACGGCGGCGCCAACGACTGGATGCTGCAGCCGTCCCTGCTGCAGATGCTGTTCGACGAGGCCGCGCGCGAAGGCATGGGCGTGCGCCTGGGCCTGCCCTACGACGAGCGCTGGTGGACCACGCTGGGCGCCAAGCAGCCCGAGGCGCTGCCCGCCTTCCTGGCGCAGACCCGCGACCGCAGCCTGTCCACCATGCGCAGCGCGCCGTGGCCGGCCCATGCCGCCTTCCGCGGCTGGTACCTGCCCTACGAGATCGACCAGTACAACTGGGCCACGCCCGAGCGCCGCCGCCAGCTCACCGCCTGGCTGCGCGACCTGGCGGCCGAGCCGCTGCAGCGCGGCCAGCCCCGGCTGGCCGTCTCCACCTTCTACAGCCGCCTGCCCACCCCGGGCACGCTCGACGGCCTGTGGGCCGACATCCTCGACGCCGCACCGCTGCGGCCCATGCTGCAGGACGGCGTGGGCGTGGCCGGCATGGGCAACTACGCCGGCCTGGAACCGCTGCGTCGCCTGCTGCGCCAGCGCGGCGTGGCCTTCGACCTGATCGTGGAACTGTTCGAACAGCTGCCCAACCCGCCGGGCACGCCCGACACCTTCCGCGCCCGTGCGGCGACGCTGGAGCGGGCGCGCGCGCAGCTGGAGGTGGCCCGCAGCTATGGCGCGGAGCATGTGCTGGCCTTTGCGATCGATCCGTGGCTGCTGGGGGATACGCCGGAGGCGAAGAAGCTGTTGCGGGATTGGCGTGAAGGTGGTTGAGCGGCGTGAGTGCTGACGAATTGGCGCGACGGGCGCGAGGGCAGGGCTGCCGGCGCTCGCGGACTCGAGCGCGGCACAGCAAAGGTTGTTGTTCGTCGGGCTTTGCTTGCGGGGGACTGCTAGCTCGGGCTTGCCTTGGGCGGGTACGACCAGAAGCGGAGAAGGCCGGGCGACCCATTTGCAGGCGTGTAGGCCGTCTGTTCTAGCCCGGTCCGACCGGGACGGTTGCTGCCTAAGCGTTGGCGCCTCCTACACGGTAAGAGGTATGACTTGGGAACTCGAAGTTACATTCGTCGGTATGTCAGCCGAAGCAGCCCGCCGCACGCCCTTCCGCATCCTCACTCTCGACGGTGGGGGCGCGAAAGGCTTCTACACGCTGGGCGTGCTGAAGCAACTCGAAGCGATGCTCGGGAGCAAGCCTCTCTGCGAGAGATTTGATCTCATCTTCGGGACCAGCACCGGCGCCATCATCGCGACGTTGCTCGCTCTGGGCCGCACCGTTGAGGAAATCCGCGACCTCTATGAGAAGGAGGTTCCGCGCCTCATGAGTGTTCGTGGCAGTAACTCAAGATCGGCCGCACTACAAGGACTCGCGGACCGGGTGTTTGACGGCGCTACCTTCTCAGACATGAAGACCGGCATCGGCATCGTGACCGCCCGGTGGCTCGAAGAGAAACCGATGATCTTCAAGGCGCACATCGGCCAAGCTCACGGAAGCAAAGGCACCTTCGAGCCTGGCTTTGGCGCATCCGTTGCGGATGCCGTTGTCGCCTCATGTTCCGCCTACCCGATCTTCAACCGAAAACTCGTCAAGACCAGCGACGGCAATGTCGAACTTATCGACGGAGGCTACTGCGCTAACAACCCCACCCTCTACGCCATCGTAGACGCGACGAAGGCGCTAGGATACGAACATGGTGAATTGCGGGTCGTCAGCTTAGGGGTCGGCAACTATCCCGAGCCACCCAAGTACTGGCACAAGTGGGCAATCGAGAAGTTCTTTCTAGTTCGCTTACTGCACAAGACGTTGGGGATTAACACGCACTCCCTAGCGCAACTCGCTGCGCTGCTCTGTCGGGATGTACCTATGGTTCGCATCAACGATAGCTTCACGACCCCCGACATGGCCGCAGACCTAATGGAGCACAACATCGACAAGTTGAAGTTGCTCTATCGGCGTGGCAAAGAGTCGTTCGGTAAGCATGAGCATGAACTTCAACAACTGATGGTGTGAGCAGTCTTCCGCAGGGCAGAACACTTCTTTTGAGGGGAACGATGGCTATTCCGGAATCACAGCTTGAAGTCTGGTCGCATCAAGGTTCGGTGACCCAGTCTGCACAGACTTACGAGGCGATTCGAACCGTGCTTAACGACAGCACCTCTCCGTATTATCCCAAGCAGTTCTCAATTTTCCTCCAAGGCTCATATGGGAACAACACGAATGTTTACCGGGATAGTGACGTCGACATAGTGATATGTCTCGACCAGACCTACTACTCGGACAAAAACGCGCTGTCAGAAAGTGCGAAAGGCAGCTACGACAGGGCGTTCAGCCCCGCAACATACTCGTATGACGACTTCAAGGCTGATGTTCTTGCATGGCTCACAAAGAAGTTCGGTTCGTCAGTCGTCCCAGGAAAGAAGGCCATTCTCATTAAAGGTAATGACACGAGGCGCAATGCTGACGTTCTAGTGTGTGCGAAGCATAGACGCTACCGCGCACACAGTAATGGGAACGACAACCAGTATGACGAGGGCATCTGCTTTTGGACTAGTAGCGGAATGCAAATCGTCAACTTCCCTAAGCAACATGCGGACAACTGTACGACCAAGCATCAGAATACAAATAGCTGGTTTAAGCCAGTGGTGCGCATATACAAGAATATGAGGAACCGCATGATCGATGACGGTTACCTCGTGGAAGAGATTGCGCCGTCGTACTTTATCGAGGGCATGCTTTGGAACGTGCCGGCGCTTAAGTTCGGCGCGAGTTACGGGAGTTCGTTCGTCGATACTTTCAATTGGGTTGCGGAGGCTGATAAGACAAAGCTCGCTTGCGCAAACGATCTGTTCTGGCTTGTCCGTGACAACAATCACAATTGCTGGCCGAACGCAAACTTCGGTGCCTACTTGGCGGCGACGAAAAGGTACTGGAACGACTGTAACTGACGACAATCACTCCTGATCGTGTGTGAGACGGAGTTTTCAGCCGAAAATTCGGACCAGCGGTGGTTGGGAACCTTTCCATACCGCTCCGACGCTATCGGCCTGAGGTCAGGACTGCCGCCGGTTTCAAAGACACCTTGTTAAGGTGGAAGATGAAATCGGAGGTGGTTAACGGAGATTAGAAAGAAATTCAGCCGCGAGTTTAAGCGGACACGTCAAACGTCAGAGCCTACATTCAAGAATAGCGAGATGCTTGATTTCCGGAATTTTCCAGGCTCGCAGGAGTTTCAACGACATGCTCTAGCGTACTTGCGAGGCAGCATAAGCCGATTCTTCGGCGGATCGGTAAAGTTCGACTCGCAGCCCCTTGGAGCACTGAGGCATCAGCATGGCCTCGACATTGCTGCGACGCCTCATCGCGGCGTTTACATCGTTGATAACGGCACGTGTGCGGTAATCCTCGGCCGGGTTCTGCACGGGAATGGAGTGAAGGCAGCCTTCTCTCTTCAGCTTCGAGACACAAACGTCGAAGGCTTGGAAAAGCTGTTCAATGTATTCGAGGCGGCCTTGGCAGTGACGCTCACAAGAGGGGCGGTGCACAAGTTCGCCGACAAGCCGCATCAGTATGGTGACGAGCTGATCGAGCTGACAATATCTAAGTATTTCGGTAAGGGTTACTATGACCATAGAAGGATCCAAGTAGCCATAAACCTCTTCCATGACTTGGCCAACACACGGTTCGAGGGAAGAAACTTCACGACGGGGCTCGTCCTTACGCGGTCACATTACGCATACGCCGAAAAAAAAGGACACACGCGGGAAGGACGGCTGTTCCCGCTTGAGACCGGAAGGAACCTATCTTCAGCCGACGGCGTTGACAAGAGGTTCTGGTATCTGTCGGATGGGCAAACGTCATTCTTTCTCGCGAACCGACATTTGGAGCTAAAGCATCTCTTCATCACTCACGGTGCCCGTCAATCGCTTGCTACCTTCGTCGACGATTACACGTTGAGCAAGACAATAAAAGGGGGAGACGTCCTCTTCCGTGTCTCTAGTCAGTCGGAGTGGTCTATCACAGGCTCGGAAGGCATCGAATTCGGATTTCGTGAAGGGCGGTGGCGTGCTAGGAATCTCGACCAGATATCCAAGTTAGTCAGAGCCACGCTACAGGTACAGGAAAATTTTGTGCAGGGCTTGCTGTTCTATGTTTTCTACTTGTCTCGCCGCAGACTAAGTTCAATCCTATGGGTGCCCATGGACGTCTCCCAGATCGAGCAAGTTGTGTTGTCGCAAAACCGCTTCACTCAGCAACCATTCTCAATTTTGGACGAGATGCATACGCAATCCTTAATACGCCTCCTTTCGAGTGATGGAGCTTCGATAGTCGCGCGGGATGGCACTCTGATCTCCTTCGGGTGCGTCGTGGATACGTCTAAGCTGCAGGTAAAGGGCATCAAAGGAACCGGCGAGTCTGTGGCAAGCCTGTTGGGCTCAAACGGGCTAGCGGTGAAGATCTCCCAAGATGGAACAATCAAGCTCTATCCCTCCAACGCTGCGCCTCTGATCATTTAGATGCCTTTGATCGTTCAGCCACTTTTTCGAACGAGAGTTCTCGAACAGTCTCCCAAGCCGATTGGCACAGTCACCGCAGCGAACTGATAGCCACACGCTCCAGCCAGCGCCGCGCCGCCAGCTCAACAACACCCGGCTGCTCCAGCGTCGCCATGTGACCGCAGTCTTCTATAACCACGAGTTCCGCGTCAGGCAGCAGCGCCGCCATGTCTTCACTCAGCGCCAGCGGCGTCACCTGATCTTCGCGTCCACATAACACCAGCGCCGGAACGCGCAAGTCCCGCAGCAGCGCGCGGCTGTCGGCGCGATCCATGGCAGCCTGCTGCTGCCGCGCAAAACCCTCGGCGCCCACCGACCGCGCCATGTCGGCCAGCAGCGCCAAAAGCGTCGGGTCCTGCAGTCGCGAGGGATGCAGCACGCGCGGTGCAAACCCCGCGGCGATCTGGTCCAGCGTCGCGGCGCGGCTGCCCATTGCCTGCAGCATGCGCAGGCGGGCCTGCCTGGCCTCTGGCGCGTCGGCGCCCGCGCCCGTGTCCAGAAGGGCGAGGCCGGCGATGCGCTCCGGCGACTGGCGACAGACCTCCATGGCCACGTAGCCGCCCAGCGAGAAGCCGGCCACGGCGAACGGGCCCGGCGGCATGCCGGCGATCGCCGCTTGCGCCGAGCGCGCCACGCTGTCGTGAAGGTGCGTGGCGGCGACATGCACGCCGCGCGTGGCACCCAGCGCGGGCAGGATCGGGCCCCAGACGCGCGCGTCGTTCATCAGTCCGGGCAGCAGAAGGAGGGGCAGGGGCGGGTTCATGGCTTGTTATAACCATGCAGTCGACTGCAGGGTCAAGCCACGGAGCACGCGAACGAACAATGTGGATCGGTGAATTTGCACGGCGCGCCGGCGTCAAGCCCACGACGGTGCGCCATTACGTCCGGGAGGGGCTGCTGGTGCCCAAGGCGGGCCTGGCGGGCGGGTCGAATCCCTACCTCGAGTTCACCGAGGCGGACCTGCGCCTGCTCGCCGCGATCCAGGCCGGTCAATCGCTGGGCATGTCGCTGGGCGAGATCAGGATGCTCATCGCCGAGCGGCGATCGGGCAACGGGCGCGCGAAGCTGCTCGCGGCGCTCGTCGCGCAGCGCGAGACGCTGAGGCAGCGCGCCGTGGGACTCCGGACGATGCTGGCTTTCCTGGACCGAAAGATCGCGTGGCTGGCGTCGGGGGCGAGCGGGCCGCCCCCCGCGCATGACTGACCTCGGCGAGCGCGCCGCCAAGTGAAGTGACGTCAAACCGCCACGCGGTCAGGACGCGGTCACCCGTCCTACAGGAAGCTCACAAAACGTCAATAGATAATGAAAATGTATCAACAGCGTGAGCGTCAAGTGGGCATGAGTGCGCCTGAATCCGCACCTCGGGAGGAGGGCATCGACGCCGCAGCGGCCAGGGCCGCCGAGGTGGCCGCGCGCCATGCCGACGCGGTGGACCGCGAAGGCCAACTGCCCGACCAGGCGCTGCAGAGCCTGCGTGCCGAAGGCCTGCTGGGCCTGCTGGTGCCACGCCGCTTCGGCGGCCCCGAGTTGCCGCTGCGCGACGTCGTCAACGTCTGCCGGCGCCTGTCCGAAGGCTGCGCGGCGACCGGCCTCATCTTCGCCATGCACCAGTCGCAGTCGGCCGTGGCCATCGCGCATGCGGGCGACAGCGACTGGCACGGCGGCCTGCTGGCCCGCATGGCGGCGGAGCAGCTGCTGGTGGCCTCGGCCACCACCGAGGGCGCCACGAGCGGCGGCATCCGCACCAGCGCCTGCTTCCTCGACCAGCAGGGCGACGGGCTGCACCTGCACAAGGCCGGCGCCGTCATCTCCTATGCGCCGGCGGCCGACGTGTTCCTCGTCAGCGCCCGGCGCGCCGAGGACGCCGCGCCCAGCGACCAGCGGCTGGTGGCCGTGCTGCGCGAGCAGATCGCACTGACACCCCACACGCCCTGGAACCCCCTGGGCATGCGCGGCGCGCGCACCGACCGCTACGACCTCGCGGTGCGCTGCGGCGCCGAGCAGGTCTATGCCGAGCCCTTCTCGGTGCACATGTCGCAGACCATGCTGCCCACCTCGCACCTGCTGCTGGGCGCGGTGTGGTTCGGCATCGCGGTGGCGGCGCTCGGCCGGGCGCGCAACTTCCTGCGCCACCGCAACCGCGGCGGCGCGCCGCTCAACCCCATCGCCAACCTGCGGCTGGCCGAGGGCGAGACGCTGCTGCAGCAAATGCACCATTCCCTGGCCGCCTGCATGGCGCTCTACGAACACCCGGGCCGCGCCACGGGCACCGAGCGGCTGGTGGCCTTCAACACGCTCAAGGTCGGTGCCTCGGAACTGGTGGTGCGCATCACCGACATCGCGCTGCGCATCTGCGGCATCCAGGGCTACATGGAACCGGGCGATTTCTACCTGAGCCGCCACATCCGCGATGCCCACAGCGCCGCCGTGATGGTCAACGACGACCGCATCCTCGGCAGCCTGTCCACCGTGGTGCTGGCCGGCCCGCTCGACCGCGACCTTTGAATTCCCAGCGCGGCGCAGCCCCACGGGGCCGCGCCGCCAAGACCTTGCCTTGCCTTTCGCCACTGCCATGACCCACGCCGAGATCGAAGAACAACTCATCGCCCTGATCCAGTCCGCCATCCTCAAGAAGGTGGACCCGGAGGTGCCCCTGCTCGAATCCGGCCTGCTCGACTCCGTCGCCGCCGTCGAGCTGATGCTGGCCGTCGAAAGCCGCTTCGGCTGCACGGTGCCGATCACCGAGGCGCAGGAGCATCTGTACTCGGTGCGCACGCTCACCGACTTCGTCGCCGCCAACGCCGCCTGAGCGCACCGGCCGGTCATGCATTTCGACTACGACAGCGGCCGCTTCGTCCACACCGACGCCGGCGGCGACCGGCCGGCCATCGTGGCCCGCGACCGCCACCTGGACTGGACCGCCCTGCAGCGCGAGGCCGAGGCCTGGTGCGCCGAGGCGCAGCGCCTGGGCCTGGGCGCGGACATGCCGATCGTCATCCGCGGCCACAAGGAAGCGGCCTTCATGGTCGCGCTGACCGGCGCCCTGATGCTGCGCGCGCCCTTCGTGCCGGTCGATGCCGTCTATCCGGCCGAGCGGCTGGCCAGCATCTGCGGCATCCTCGACGCCCACCTGCTCTACGACGCCGCCGCCGGACGCTTCGAGGTACTGCGCGAAGGTCCCGGCACGCCGCTGGCCGAGAAGGCGCTGTGCTACGTGATGTTCACGTCCGGCACCACCGGCCAGCCCAAGGGCGTGCAGATCGGCCGCGAGAGCGTGCAGGGCCTGATCGACTGGATGCGGCTGGACTTCGGCCTGGGCGAGCGCCCGGTCTTCCTCGACCAGACGGTGTTCAGCTTCGACGTCTCGCTCTACGACGTGTTCGGCACGCTGGCGCTGGGCGGCACCATCCTCATGCTCGACCGGCAGGACGCCGCATCGCCGCTCAAGGTCGCGGCGCTGATGGCCGAACATGGCGTGACGACCTGGGTGTCCACGCCGTCCTTCGCGCAGCAGCAGCTGGTCAACCCCGGCTTCACGCAGGCCGCGCTGCCGCAGCTGCGCACCTTCGTCTTCTGCGGCGAGCCGCTGCCCGTGCCGCTGTGCCGGCAATTGCGCAAGCGCTTTCCCGACGTGCCGCTGCTCAACACCTACGGCCCCACCGAGGCCACGGTGGCGACCACGCTGCTGGTGGTGGACGACGCCATGCTCGCCACCGACGCGCCGCTGCCCATCGGCCGCGCCAAGCGGGACAGCGCCGTGTACTGCGACGAGGGCGAGCTGTGCATCGCCGGCCCGCACGTGATGCGCGGCTACCTCAACCGGCCCGACCTCAATGCCACGCGCATGTTCGTCCGCGACGGCCAGCGCGGCTTCCGCACCGGCGACCTGGGCACCGAGGCCGAGGACGGCCTGCTCTTCTGCCACGGCCGCATCGACGACCAGATCAAGCTCAACGGCTATCGGCTGGAGCTGATGGAGGTGGATGCGGCCCTGGCCACCTTGCCGGGCGCACGCGCCGCGTCGGCCGTGGCCCTGCGCCGGCCCAATGGCGCCGTGGCGCGGCTGGTGGCCTTCGTCGAGACAGGCAGCGACGACCCGGCGCTGCCGGCCGAACTGGCCGACTGGAAGGCGCTGCTGGCCGCGCGCCTGCCGCACTACATGATCCCGTCGGAGTTGCTGCCCTGTGCGCAGCTGCCGGTGTCGGTCAACTACAAGACCGACCGCGCCAGGCTGGCGCGGCTGTACGAGACGCTCAACGCCTGAAGGCGTCGGTGCGGGCCGGCTGCATCGTGAGCACCGGCTTGTCGGCGCTGCCGGTCATGAACAGGCTCAGGTGGTCGCCGGCCTGCAGCGCGGGCAGAGCCTGCGCCGCACTGGCGGCAATGCCGCAGGCCGCGGCCAGCTGGGCCTGCACCGGGTTCACCGAACGCGCGCCAGCGCTCATTGGCGCCACGTCCCGCACCACCGGCGTGCCGGCGGGCGCGATCTGCAGCTGCGCCTTCGCGCAGCCGGGCACCAGGTTGTAGAAGCGCAGCTCGGCCTTCAGCGCGTCGGGCACGTCGCCCGTGTCGTCGATGGCGGTGAAGGCATGGCCGCCGCCCTCGCGGCGCAGCACCCAGGTGCCGAAGCTGTCGGGCTTCACGTCCAGCGTGGCTGCCTTCTTGCCGCCCACCTGCACGACGAAGGGCTTGCCGCCGGCCACGATGGCATAGCTGGTGGCGGGCGCCTGCGGCCCGATGCGCTGGGCCGGGCCGCCGGCCACCTGCACCAGCAGCGTCTCGGCCGTGGGATTGACCACGCGCACGAAGGACGAGCCCGCGGGCGGCCGCGCGGCATAGAGCTGCGACAGGGCGCCTTCCTGGGCTTGGCCGGGCATGGCGGTGCCGAATGAGAAGACCGCAGCGACGACGAAGTGCGGCAGGAGGGCTGCGCCGGCGTGACGCGCACGTTTGGAGAAGAAGGGCATGGGCAACGGCGGGTGTTCAGGGAGGTGGTAGGGGTGCTTCATCCTGCATCGTGCGTGTCACGGCATCCACGATCTCCTGCCACACGCCAGGCTGCGTCAGGACGGGCAGTTCCTTCGCCAGAACCTGGCTCAGCGTGCCCTGGTTCTGCTCGATGGCACGCAGGATTCGGTCGGCCTGCGGGTCGGGCATTTCCACCACCTCCTTGAGCGCCGCGCGGGCTCGGCCATGCGCGCGCAGAAAGCGTGACTCTTCCCGCATCTGCTCGGTAAGCGTGCGGCGGATCACGCTGGCAAGGTAGACCGTGTGGGTGCCCAGGTCCGGATAGCGCCAGAGCGGCCGGGCCATGGCGCTGCCGCCAAAGGCGAGATTCGACGTCACGCCGTCCGGGTAGGTCGTCCGCTGTGGCGTGAACGCCACCGTCTGGCGCACGGCGCGCATCAGCGGACCGGAGATCTGGTCCAGCACCCAGTCGTACTGGCGCCGCTCGCCCGCGTCGTGGGTGATGACGGCGGAGATCGGCAGGATGATGGGATCAGGCACCACCCCGTCCCGACGCAGCACGTCGTTGACCAGGAAGCGGTGGACCCGCCCGTTGCCATCGGCCAAGGGATGGATGTAGACGAAACCGAAGGCGACGACGGCGCTGCGCAGGACGGGCGACTGGCCCGCCGTCCGCGCGAGAAAGGTCCTCAGTCCCTCCAGCATCGCGCCCACGTCGGCCGCGTCGGGCGCGACGTAGTGCACCACCTCCTGGTAGCGCACCGTCTCGCCCACGAACACCGGAGAGTGGCGAAGGCCGAAGTCGGACAGCGTGGTCCGCTCGCCCAGGATCTCGCGCTGCAGCTCGGCGAGGGCTGCTTCGGTGAGCGGCGCCTCGCCCTGGCCCGTACTCCGCGCCATGACGTCTGCAAAGCGCTGCACACGCCCCACGCGATCGGCCTCGCCTTCGATGGCGAAGCTGGCCTTGCTCTCGCGCAACCTCAGCCACACCGCGGCGCGAAGCAGCAGGTCTTCGCCGAATTCCTGCGTCAATGCCGCGAAGAGGCCGGCCACGTCCAGCGCGCAGGCGGCCGCCACGGCATCGGTCCGGACGACCAGCGGGCAGAAGGACGGTGTGCCCGGCAGGTTGTCCGTGACCCGCCAGCGCGGCACCTTGACCGCTCGGTCCGGCGATGCGGCGACCACCTTGCGGGGATCGACGGCATCGACGTAGTTGCCGGCCAGGCGCTCCGGCACCTGCAAGGCCTGGCCCGTCAGCCATTCGAAAAGGAAGGCGGCGCGGCGCGCATACTGGCCAGACGGCTCTTCGTCGATCCAGGTCTGCACAAACTCGCTGCCGGCGACGTCGAACAGCCGCGCCAGGAACTCCAGGTAAGGCACCTCGTGCCGCAGATGGAACTGCAGATGCGCGGCAGGGTGGGCGGCAGGGCGCATCGGCTCCGTATACGTCTCCAGCCGGAAGCCGTCCTCCACCTGCGTGGCGCGCCGGCCGCCGATCCGGCTCAGTACGGGCAGGCGGCCGAGCGGCGCGACATCGAAGGCGCGAGCCAGCCAGGCGGCGCCGATGGGGTCGGTGGGCAGATCGGGCAGAGGCATGCCAGCAGGTGCGCACGATCGATCAGAAATTGCCACAGGCTGCGCAAGATCGATCAGGCGTGCGAAAAATCAATTAGGAATTCCTAGTTTTGCACAAGAACGATGGTGCGCGTGGGGTGCCGGGGTTGTATGGACTGCGGGCGGTGCGTCAGAACTGGAAGTACAGGAACCGCGCTTCGCGGTGCAGGTTCATGAGGCTCATCATCAGCATCAGCAGCGTGAGCAGCAGCCAGCCCAGGCTCGGCCGCCAGCGCAGCCACGCCGGCCGGCCTTCCTGCACCCGGCCCAGGGCGGGCGAGAAGCGGCCGAGGATCTGGTAGGCGTTGGGCATGCCCCAGGCGATGGCCAGCAGCAGCACGATGAGCAGCGCCTGCACGTGGCGGCCGAGCAGCGACTGCCAGCCGACCCAGCCTTGCGCCAGCAGCGCGGCGGCCTGCGCACCGCCCAGCGATTCGATGCCGCGCCCGCCGGCCATGCCGTGCAGCAAGGCCAGGGCATCGGGCACGTCCTCGGCCCGGAAGAACACGTGCGCCACCGTGACGCAGGCGAAGGTCAGCAGCACGCAGGCCACCAGCCACAGCCGCTTGCCACGCGCACCCTGGGGCGCGAGGCGCGGCGCCAGGCCGATGCGCCAGGCATGGTTGACGCACAGGTAGCTGCCGTGCAGCAGGCCGTAGATGAAGAACTGCAGGCCGGCGCCGTGCCACACGCCCGCCAGGCCCATGGTGTAGAGCGTGGGCCAGCCGATCATCAGCGCGAAGCCGGCCGGCGTGCGGCTGCCGGCACCGCCCACCGGCAGGCCGCGGTGGCTGCGCCAGCGCGACACCTTCATCGCCATCGGGTAGTACAGGTAGGTGGTGAGGTAGCGCGTCAGCGTCATGTGCCAGCGTGCCCAGTAGTCGATGATGCTGGCCGCCTTGAAGGGCGAGTTGAAGTTCAGCGGAAAGCGCACGCCGAACATCTTGGCCAGGCCCAGCGCCATGTCCGAATAGCCCGAGAAGTCGAAGTACAGCTGCAGCGTGTAGGCCAGCGCGGCGCCCCAGGCGGCCCAGAACTGCGTGTCGCCGGGGGCCGCGAAGCCGGCGTCGGCATAGGGCGCGATGCTGTCGGCCAGCAGCACCTTCTTGGCCAGCCCGATGATGAACAGCGTGCCGCCCACCGACAGGTTCTCGGCGCGGAAGCGGTAGGTTTCCGCCTGGTCGAACTGCGGCATCATTTCCTTGTGATGCAGCACCGGGCCCGCGATCAGGTGCGGGAAGAAGGTGACGAACAGCGTGTGGTTGAGCAGGCTGGCCTTCTTCACCGCGCCGGCCTGGCAGTCGAGCAGGTAGCCGATCTGCGTGAAGGTGAAGAAGGAAATGCCCAGCGGCAGCAGGATGTCCTGCACCGGGCCGTGGCGCAGCCCCAGGTCGGCCAGCGCAGCCAGCAGCGTGGTGAAGTACTTGTAATAGAACAGCAGCGCCAGGTTGCAGGCCACGCCCACGGCCGTGATCCACCACTGGCGCCGCTTGTCCTGGGCATGCGCCAGGATCAGCCGGCTGAACACATGGTTGACCGCGATGGAGCCCGCCAGCAGCAGCACGAAGCGCGGGTTCCACCAGCCGTAGAAGACGAAGGACGTCAGGCACAGCCACAGCGCCGCCCAGCGCCGGCCGGCGGCGGCCAGGGCGTAGTAGCCGCCCAGCGCCACCGGCAGGAAGAGGAACAGGAAGAGGTACGAGTTGAACAGCATGCGCGTCAGGGCAGGGCGGCGGCGGCGCGCGCCTCGTCGGCGCTCAGGGGCAGCGACAGCGAGAGTTCGGAGAAGGTCCAGACCACCAGCTTGAGGCTGCGCGGCCATTGCTCGCGTTTGGCGAGCGCGGCCAGCATGGCGCCGGAGAAGTAGCCGCCGTCATGGCTCAGCGTCCAGATCTCGCGGCCCAGCTGCCGGCCCAGGCGGCCTGCGAATTCGCTGCGCAGGCCGTTGGAGTCGCCCGCCAGCAGCACCTCGGCCGGCGGTCCGTCGTCCAGCAGGCCGCCGCTGGCCACGGGCACGATGCGTTCGGGCCGCACGCGGTCCAGCGGCGGATGCCAGCCGGCGGGCAGGCCGTCCAGGCCGGCGAGCACGACCAGGTCGCCCATGCGCGGCTCGGGCGTTTCGCCGCGCTCGTCGGTGAAGCGCTGTGGTCCCTTGCCGCCCAGCAGCGGCAGGGCGGCGCGGCCGATGGCATCGGCGGCGGCCTGGGCGCCTTCGGGCGCCATGTGCACGTCGGTGCGGTAGTAGGGCTGGGGCAGTGCGGCCAGGGCGGGGCGCAGGTCCACGTGGGCCACGCCGGCCGCAGCGAGCCGGCCCTGCCAGTCGTCGAAGCGGGCGCGCATGGCGGCATTCACCGGCAGGCCGCACAGCCGATCGGCCGCGATGCGCGACTTGTCGGGCACGGTGGCCACCACCAGCTGCACGCCCTGCGCCTTGAAGACGGCGGCCCAGTGCCGCATGAGCGCGATGCGCTTCGCATAGGCGGCCGTGGCGGCGGCATCGCCGGCGGGTGGGCGCAGGCCGTTGCGGTAGAACAGCCAGCCGGGGCAGCCCTGCGCCACTTCCGGCCCCAGGTCGCCCAGCAGCCGCCAGCGCAGGCCGGCGCCCCAGCGCGTCCAGGCGGACTGGCCGGGCAGGGCGCCCAGCGTGCGGTTCATGGCACGTTCGGTGAGGGCTTCGCGCCAGTCGCTGCCGTCGGCGCGCAGGGCGCCGCCCAGGCGCAGCGCGCCCCAGGCGAAGCCGGCCACGATCAGCAGGCCGATGACGAGGGCGAAGGGCCGGTGCGAGGGCGCGGGGGTAGGGCTCGCCGGCGGCGGCGTTGCCATGCTCACGCCAGGGCGGTGCGGATGCGGCGCTGCCATTCCTCGGCGGAGACCACCGAGGCGCTGTCCCACAGCCCGCGGGCATCGGGCCCGAGGTGGAAGTTGGGCTCGAACAGCTGCCACACCAGCGCCTGCGGCTTCTGCTGGCGGAAGCCCGCCGATTCCACGTACTCCAGCAGCACCCGCCAGAAGCCCACGTCGCCCGGCTTCCAGTTGACCGACACCGGCCGGTCCAGCGTGTTGGACAGCTTCTGCGGAAAGCCGAAGTAGGGCTGCACCATGCTGTTGCCGGTGACGTGCACCGGCGCCGGCGCATCGGCCAGCAGGCCCTCGCCGTCGGCGGAGCGGCGCACGGTGTAGACCTCGCGGCCCACGGCGCGGCGCTGCTCGGGCGAGAGGAAGCGGTCGGCCAGGTCGCCGAAGCGGCGCTCATTGATCAGCGGCCCCAGCGCCATGCCGGTGCCCGGCTGGCCGGCCAGGTTGGGCACCTTCTGACGGATCAGGTCGGCGGTGGCCACGGCGGTGGCGTCGGCGGCGGGCTGGGCCCAGTGCTGGTCGGTGCGGTAGTACACCGGCTGGCCCTCCTGGCGCAGCTTGCGCAGCAGCGCATCGTCGTCGAAGGTGGCGACGCCGGCGGCCTGCAGCCGCGACAGGATGCCGGCATAGCGCGTGCGCATCTCGGCCGACAGCGGCTTGTCGGCGGGCAGCTTGTCCTGGTAGATGCCCATCTTGTCGGGCAGCACCGGCACCACCAGCACCACGCCGCGCGCGGCCAGCAGGCGGCCCACCTCGGCCAC
The DNA here is from genome assembly GCF_001476815.1 of Pseudacidovorax intermedius. Lineage (GTDB taxonomy): Bacteria > Pseudomonadota > Gammaproteobacteria > Burkholderiales > Burkholderiaceae_C > Xenophilus > Xenophilus intermedius_A. The sequence goes on from NZ_LDSL01000170.1 coordinate 17,697, forward strand.
GCGGGCCACGGTGGCGTCGATGCCCTTCCAGTCGGGCGTGCCCAGGCTGTCCCAGGCGGCGAAGATGTAGCCGTCCTGGCCCACGAAGGCCAGGGTGTCGGTGGGCTGGGCGGCAGCCGGGCCGCTCGGGGCCAGCCCAGCGAACGGCAAGGCCATCAGGCCCAGCAGGTGGCGGCGGCGCAGGCCGCCGGGCGTGCGGTCGTCGGTCATGGTTCGGTCTCCCCTCGGGTATGCCAGGGCTCCGCGGCGCACGCGGCGGGGCCCGTCGGTCGGTCAATAGGAATAGGACAGCGTCACGAAGAAGCCCTTGGCCCGGTCCGCCTCGCCGCCGAGGCGGGCACGGTACTGCAGGGCCAGGTCGGCATGCGAGCGCTGGGCGTTGTAGCGGTCCTCGTTGAGCCAGTAGCGCAGGTTCACGCCCACACCGGCACCGGCCGACCAGCTGGTGCCGTTGCCCGCCAGCGCGAAGCTGCTGGCGCCGGCCAGCGGCACGCCGCTGGCGCGGCCCTGGGTCGAGTACCAGTCGCCCGCCACGGTGATGTGCGGGAACACCACCAGCCGGTCGCTGTACGAGGTGAGCATGCTGCGGCCGATGCGCACCTCGCCGGCGGCGAAGCCCTGGCCGCGGCGCAGCCGGCCGTCGCCGGTGCCCAGCACGTTGCCGGCGGCATCGCGTTCGGTGTAGGCCACGCCGTGGTCCAGCAGGGTGTAGCCGGCCTGCAGGTAGCCTTCCATGGTGTACCAGCTGCTGCGGTCCAGCCGCAGCGCGGTGCCCTCGTAGAAGCCGTAGAGCATGTACGCCTGCCAGCCGCCCGAGGCCTTGTTGCCCTGGTAGTCGATGGTGGCGGCCTGGTTGTTGAGCGCGCAGCGTACCGAGTCGGGCCCGGCGTTGAGCGCCCCCGAGCGCGTGGCCGTGCCCAGGAGGAACTGCCGCTCGATGCCGAAGGTGAGGTTGGTGCCGGCGTCGGGCGTGAAGCGCGCGCCGATGGCGCCGGTGGTGGACGGCCAGCCCGCGGTGCCCTTGAAGGTGCTCTCGCCCACGTTGATGGTGCCGCCGCAGGGGTTGTCCACCACCTGGGCGCCGGTCACGGTGGTGCCGCTGCGCAGGGTGTTGGACAGCCGGCCGTAGACCTCGAAGGTGCGGTTGCTGCTGTTGAGGAAGTCCGGCGGCCGCCAGTAGGCCTCCACCGTGCTGAACACCGAGTTGCCCGGCACCGAGATCGGCTGGCCCGCCAGGCCGTTGGAGGCCGAGCGCGCGCCGCGGTAGCCCACCGAGGCATTGACGCCCCACTCGCGCGAGAAGTTGGCGATGGCGCTGCGGGTGTCGAAGCGCTGCTGCCTGTCGAGCGTGATGGTGCCGGCGTCGGCATCGTCGATGGCCTGGCGCAGCATGGCGGCGGCGGCCGGCCGGTTGCCGACGGCGGCGGTGGCATAGGCCTCGTCCAGCATGTTGGTCTCGGGCGCGTCGCCGGTGCTGCGGGCGGCCACGAAGTCCTTGAGGGCCAGGTCGTACTGTTTGCGCGCGTTGTAGAGGTAGCCGCGCTGGCGCAGCAGGCCGGCGTCGTTGGGCTTGGCGGCCAGGGCGGTGTTCAGCCGGTCCATGGCCTCCTGCTGCTCCTGCGCGGTGCCCGAGGCCAGCGTGGTGGTCAGCAGGTTCTGGTTGGCCTCGCTGTCGGGCTGCTCGGCCACGGCGCGGCGGGCCAGGGCGATGGCCTTGGGATATTCCTGTCGGCCATAGGCGGCATAGGCGCGGCTGGCGGGGCTGTCGCTGCCGGGGTCGTCCCAGGGCGCCAGGTCGCAGACGGTGCCGTAGGGCGTGTCGCGGCACAGCTGAAGCGGGGCATGGGCGGCCAGGAGGTCGGCGCCGCTGTCGCCCCAGCTGCCCCAGCCGCGGCCGGCCTGTGCGCGGCGGGCCTCGGCCTGTTTGTCGTCGGCGGGCAAGGGCTGCAGCAGCGCCAGCGCACGGGGCTTGTCGCCGGCGGCCAGCGCCAGGTCGGCGCCGATCAGGCGGGCGTTGCGGCGCTGCTCGGGGCTGATCCAGTCCAGCGCCAGCACGGCGTCGATGTCCTCCTGGGCCTTGGCGGGCTCGCCCAGGGACTGGCGCAGGTAGGCGCGCAGCAGCTGCACGGCGGTGCTCTCCTCGTCCACCGACAGGGCATCGGTGGCGGCCTTCTCGGCGGCGGCATCGTCGCGCATGGCCTGCAGCACGCCGATCAGCAGCAGCCGGTGGCTGGCCACGTCGGGCGCGATGCGCACCGCGTCGCGCGCCTGGGCGAGCGCCTGGCGCAGCCGGCCCTTGTTGAGCTCGGCATAGGCGTCCTGCGCATGCTGGTTGGCGATGGCCTGCCGCGCCAGGCGCATGCGGGCCATGATGGCGTCGCGGTTGGGCGCGCCCAGCGCCATGGCCACGTTGCCGTACTGCACGACGTCGTCGAACTTCTGCTGGTTCTCCAGCGCGTTGAGCCACAGCAGGGACCAGGCGCCCTGGCTGGGGTCGATGCGCACGGCCCGCTCGGCCAGTTGCGCGGCCTCGGCGTACTTGCCGTCGTTGTAGAGGGTGTAGGCCTCGGTGGCGATGGGGAAGCCCTTGCGGTAGGCCTCGGTGGCCGGCGCGCCGCCGGTGTCCGGGGCGGGACGCAGGTTGATCAGCGCGGTCTGCAGTTCGGGGCTGCCGTGGCCCTGGGCGATGGCCTGGGCGGCCAGGCGCGCGGCCTCGTCGTTGCGGCCCAGCTTCTGCAGCGCATACACGCGCAGCAGCTGCAGGCGCGGCACGTCCGGCCGGATGGCCAGGGCGGCCTCGGCCCGCTGCAGCGCGAGTTCGTAACGGCCGCGGTTGTAGGCGCGGAAGCCCTGGTCGGCCAGGCGCCAGGCACGGCCGCGCAGCACGTTCGCGCTGCTGCGGCCGCGGCGGGCAGCGCCGCTGCGCCGGGCCTCGCCACGCGGGCGCAGCTCGGCGGGGTCGACGCGCTGCGGCAGCGCATCGGGATCGGGCTGCGACAGCGCGAAGGACGCGTCCAGCCGCGTGGGCACGGTGGGCAGCCGGCGCTGGCCGGCGCCCAGCACCACGTCGGGCCCGCCGGGCGGAAAGGGGCCCTGCGGCGGCGTGGGCGGCGGTGCGCCGCCGATGGCCATGAGCGGGTCGGCATCGGCCGAGGCGGGCGTGCCGCGCGGCTCGATGCGGGCCATGCGCACCAGCGCCAGGCTGTCGGCGGACAGGCGGCGGCGCCAGCCCGGAACCTCGGCCAGCTGAAGCGCGTCGTGCGGCGTCTCGGGCTGGGGCGCGGCGGGTGCCTCGCGGCCGGCGGTCTGGGCCGACAGGTCCAGGCGCATCGCCAGGCGCAGCTGCACGCCTGCCTCGTCGGGGGCCGGTGCGCTGGTGGCGAAGGCGGGGGCGGCGGCTCTCGGACTGCAGGCGCAGCGCGTTGGCGAGCTGCTCGGAGTCGATGGCGCGCCAGGACAGCAGCACCTCGCCCAGGCGCTGGCGGGTCTGCACCAGCTGCTCGTCGGAGGGGAAGTCGTGCATGGTCTTGTCCCAGACCAGGCGGGTGCCGAAGAGCTTGTTCGACAGGAACAGCTTCCAGGCCCGCGCCGCCGCCGCGGCATT
>NZ_LDSL01000171.1 GCF_001476815.1 Pseudacidovorax intermedius
GGCGCCGCGACCGGCGGCTTGGCCGGTGCGGGGGCGGGCGCCGGTTCGGGCGCCTTGGCCACCACGGTCGGCGCGGGTGCCGGTGCCACGGCCGGAGGAGCCGGCGGCGGCGGGGGCGGTGCCTTGGCGACGACGGCCGGGGCCGGCGTCGGGGTGGGCGCCTTGGCGACGGTGGTGCCGCCCTTGCCGCCAGCCATGGCCGAAGCCTGGGTGCTGAAGAGCGTGCGGATCAGCGCCAGCTTGGGCTGCACGGCCGCATTGCCCTTGTCGAGTTGCAGCGCCTTGCCGTAGGCCTCGCTGGCCAGGCGCGCGTACACGTCGCCCAGGTTCTCGTAGGCGGTGGCGTAGCTGGAATTGGTGCGGATGGCCCGCTCCAGGACGCTGCGGGCCTTGTCGAAGTCGCCCTGGCCGGCATAGATGACGGCCAGGTTGTTGTACGGCTCGGGCAGGTTGGGCGCGTCGCGGGTGATCTGCTCGAAGATCGCGATGGCTTCGGGACGGCGGCCGGCCTCGAGGCTGGCCACGCCCTTGAGGAAGCGCATCTGCAGGTCCTGCGGCTTTTCCCGCAGGAACCTGTCGGCCTGGGCCAGGCCTTCCTCGAACTTGCGCTGCTGGATGAGTTGCTCGACGTTGTCGTATTCGTCGGCGAGCGCCGCTCCGAAGGGCAAGGCGCAGGCCAGCGCGACGGCCAGCAAACGCGAGGGGATTCGGGAGGCGGATCGAAGCGTCTGGGCTGCGGTCTTGGACATTCGGTCGGGGCTCTGTCGGAACCGGCGGATTGTAGTGGTCGACCCGACACAATGTTTACTTTTAACCACGCAGCAAAGCCCGCTTCCGGGCGTAATTCACGATCCGGAAGCGGGCTTGACGGTTTTTGACGCCGCCGGGGGCGTCGCGCGCGGCGGCTGTCAGCGCGCCATGCTGCCCGGCGGAAGGGTGGTGACCGTCTCGCGGATCAGGCCGCCGCCGAGCACGCTGCCGTCGATGCTCGTCTGGCCCTGGCCGGTGACGCGGGCCTCGCAGGCGGCGCGGTCGCTGTTGGTCTTGTGCAACTGGCAGCGGGCCAGGGCGTTCTGGCGATAGGTGTCGGCGCTGGCGCTGCTCAGGTTGCCCTGGCGGGCGGCCTGCTGGGCGGCCCCCGCCTCGCGCAGGCAGGCGGCCCGATCCTGCTGGATGTGGCCGCAGATGGCGCGTTCCTGCGAATAGGTGCTGCCGCTCGCGCGGTCGGCGGCAGTGGCGAAGGGGCTGGCCAGCAGGGCGCCGGCGGCGAGGGCCAGCGCGAAGCCGGCTTGGCGGACAGTCTTCTTCATGGGCTTGCTCCTGGAAGAGTGAGGGCGGGAAGTCGGCTGCGCGCCCCCAGGGCCGCAGCCTAGGGACACTCAGCGCTGGGGCTGGGCGGGAATGGGCGTGACGGTCTCGCGGATGATGCCGCCGCCCATCACGCTGCCTTCGGTGGTGGTCATGCCGGCACCGGCGCTGCCGCGCACCCGGGCCTCGCAGTCGGCACGGTCGCCGGCCGGCTGCATTTGGCAACGGGCCAGGGCGTTGGCCTGGGCACCGCCTTCGGCGGGCGCGGTCAGGCCGCCACGGCGGGCTTCCTCGCGGGCGGCGCCGGCCTCGCGGCGGCAGGCGGCCGGATCCTGGCGGCTGTCACAGCCGGCGGTGGGTTGCTGGGCCCAGGCGGTCAGGCCCGAGGTGGCCAGCGCCAGGGCGAAGCCGCCTTGCATGGCGCCCACGCGCCAGCGTCGCAGAGTGGAATTCATGGCACATCCTTGCGCCCAGGGTCGGGCGCTGTGATCGATGTGCGGGAGTGTGGGCAGCGCGGGCAGCACCCGCCTGTGGGACGCGGCTGGCGCGGGCCTCGCGCCGTCGGCGGCGCCGGCTGTCGGACGGCGCTGGCATGCGCGCCGCCCTGTCGCCGGGCGGTCGGTTCGCCCGCTGCCCTGCCGCTCAGCCGGCCTCGGCGATGCGCCGCGCCAGGTGCGCCAGCGCTTCCTCGACCTGGTCGACCAGGATCAGCGACAGGTCGCCCGGCGCAAGTCGGGCCAGGGCGGCATCGATGGCGAGGAACTCGCCGCGGATCTCCGCCACGTGCGTGGTGCGCCGCGCGCCCTGCAGGCCCTGGCGCAGCAGCGCGATCACCTCGCCGTCGGCGCGGCCGCGCTGGGCGGCGTCCTGGTAGAGGATGACGTCGTCGAAGGCCGCGCCCAGGATGGCCGTCTGGTCGCGGATGTCCTCGTCGCGCCGGTCGCCCGCGCCGCTGATCACCACCGAGCGGCGCCGGGCGGGCAGCGTCTCGATGGCGGCCACCAGCGCCTTCATGGCGTCGGTGTTGTGGCCGTAGTCGGCGATCACCGTGGCGCCCTTGTAGTCCATCAGGTTGAAGCGGCCGGGCACGCCGGCGGCGTCGTTCTTGAAGCTGGCCAGGCCGCGGCGGATGGTGTCCCAGTCCAGGCCCAGGGCCCAGGCGGCGGCCACGGCGGCCATCACGTTCTCGACCTGGAAGGGCAGGGTGCCGCCGCGCGTGATCGGCACGCCGGCCAGCGGCACCCGCTCGCGCCAGGCGCCTTCGGCGGCGATCAGCGTGTCGCGGTCCACGTAGACGGTGCGCCTGCCCTGCGCGCGGTGCGTGGCCATGGCGGCATGCTGGCGGTCGGCCGCGAAGTAGATGACGTGGCCGGGGCAGGCGCCGGCCATGGCGGCCACGTGCGGGTCGGCCGCGTTGAGCACCGCCCAGCCGCTGGGCGTGACGTTGCGCACGATGACGCGCTTGACGGCGGCCAGGTCCTCCACCGTGTGGATGTAGTTCATGCCCAGGTGGTCGCCGCTGCCGATGTTGGTGGCCACGGCCACGCTGCAGCGGTCGAAGCCCAGGCCTTCGCGCAGGATGCCGCCGCGCGCCACCTCGAACACCGCCGCCTCGACCTCGGGATGCAGCAGCACGTTGCGGGCGCTCTTGGGGCCGCTGCAGTCGCCGCTGTCGGTCTGGCGGCCGTTGACGTACACGCCGTCGGTGTTGGTCATGCCGGTGACCAGGCCGCTGCTGGCCAGCAGGTGGTTGATCAGCCGCGCGGTGGTGGTCTTGCCGTTGGTGCCGGTGACGGCGACGACCGGGATGCGGCCGTCGTCGCCGTCGGCATAGAGCTGGTCGACGATGGCCTCGCCCACCGGCCGGCCGCGGCCGAAGGACGGACTGATGTGCATGCGCAGCCCCGGCGCGGCATTGACCTCGACGATGCCGCCGTGCTGCTCCTCGAGCGGGCGGATGACGTTCTCGCAGACCATGTCCACGCCGCAGATGTGCAGGCCCACCATCTGGGCCGCATCGACGGCGCGGGCGGCGATCTCGGGATGCACGGTGTCGGTCACGTCGGTGGCGGTGCCGCCGGTGGACAGGTTGGCGTTGTTGCGCAGCACCACGCGCTGGCCCAGGGCCGGCACGCTCTCGGGCGTGAGGCCCTGCGCCTCCAGCCGGCCCAGCGCGATGTCGTCCAGCCGGATCTTGGTGAGCGAGGTGGCATGGCCCTCGCCGCGGCGCGGGTCCTGGTTGACCACCTCGACCAGCTGGCGCACGGTGCTGTGGCCGTCGCCGATGACCTGCGGCGGGTCGCGCCGGGCGGCGGCGACCAGCCGGTCGCCCACCACCAGCAGGCGGTAGTCGAAGCCGGGCAGGAATTTCTCGACCATCACCTCGCCGTGATGGGCGGCGGCGGCATAGGCGGCGTCGAACTGCTCGCGCGTGGCGATGTTGACCGTCACGCCCTTGCCCTGGTTGCCGTCCTGCGGCTTGGCGACCACGGGCAGGCCGATCTCCAGCGCGGCGGCCCAGCCGTCCTCCAGGCTGGTCACCGGCCGGCCCAGCGGCACCGGCACGCCGGCCGAATGCAGCAGCTGCTTGGTGAGTTCCTTGTCCTGCGCGATGGCTTCGGCGATGCCCGAGGTGGCGTCCACCTCGGCGGCCTGGATGCGGCGTTGGCGCACGCCCCAGCCGAACTGCACCAGGCTGCCGGTGGTCAGCCGCCGGTACGGAATGCCGCGCGCCACCGCCGCATCGACGATGGCGCCGGTGCTGGGGCCGAGGCGCTCGTCCTCGTCCAGCTCGCGCAGCGCCGCGATGGCGGCGGCGGCGTCGAAGCCGGCGCCGCCGGCCGGATCGAGCGCGGCACGCAGCAGCTGCTCGGCCAGCTCGACCGCGCGGCGGCCCACGGCCTCCTGCGTGTACTGCACGGCGACCAGGAAGACGCCGTCCTCCGGCGCGCGCGTGGTGCGGCCGAAGACCACGTCGCAGCCGGCCTGGGCCTGCAGCGCCACGGCGGCGTTCTCCAGCACGTGGGCGGCGGCCAGCGGCTGGCCGAGCACCACCGGGTGCAGCTCGCCGATGGTGGGGAAGAGGGCGCGCAGCCGCGGCTCGAAGTTGGGAATCTGCTCGACGGCCTGCTCGACGTCGCTGCACGAGACGACCAGCTCGATGCAGGTGTGGCGGCTCCACAGGTTGGGGCCGCGCAGGGCCCGGGTGCGGATGATGTCCATGGGGCGGTCTCGTCTCAGGCGAGTTGCAGCGAAGGGGTGGCGATCGCCTGGTCCAGCTGCAGCGAGGCGGTGGCCTGCTGCAGGTCGGCCTCGAAGGCCTCGATGCCGGCGCCGATGAGGTTCAGCGGAATGGCCATGGCCCAGGCGGCGGCCACGGCGGCCAGCACGCTCTCCAGGCCGACGCCGGCGTGGTGGGCGCCCCACACCGCCAGCCGGCCCAGGCCGGGCAGGAAGGATTCGCTGGTGCCGTGGGCGAGCACGATGCGGTCCTGCCGCACCGTCACCACCTTGCCGCCGGCGGCCATGTGGGCGGCCAGGGGCCCGGCATGCGGGTCGGCGGCGTAGAGGATCACATCGCCGTCGCACAGCGGCGCCATGCCGGCCACGCGCGGGTCGGCCGCGTGCAGCACGGCGGTGCCGTGCGGCAGCACCACGTCGACCTGGGTGCGCAGCACCTTCACCATCTGGTCGCTCTCGGCGATGTCCTCGTGGGCCAGGCCCTCGGCGCCGTCCAGGTCGGTCACGATGCCGATCTCGCAGCGGTCGTAGGGCAGGCCGTGGGCCAGGATGGTGGCGGCACCGTTCTCGATCACCACCGCCTCGACCTGGCGGTTGACCAGCAGCCGGCGGCCGGCGGCCCAATCGGCGCTGTCGCGGGTGTCGACGCGGCGGCGGTCCAGGAACAGGCCGTCGCGGCAGGCCAGGCCCACGTGGCGGCCCGACAGGCCGACCAGCCAGGCCACCAGGCGCGCCAGCACGGCGTTGTCGGGCGAGCCGCCGGCCACGCCCACCACCGGGATGCGGCCGGGCCGTTCCTCGTCGGCTTCGGGGAAGAGGTGGTCGCAGATGGCGCGGCCCACCGGGCGCGGCGAGCCGACGGCCGGCTTCAGGTGCATCAGCAGGCCGGGGCCGGCGTTGACCTCGACGATGGCGCCGCCCTGCGCCTGCAGCGGCCGGCCGATGTCCTGGCAGACCAGGTCGATGCCGGCGATGTCCAGGCCCACGGCGCGCGCGGCCAGGGTGGCGGCATAGGCGACCTCGGGATGGACCAGGTCGGTGCAGTCCACGCCCAGGTTGCCGTTGCGCTGGATGATGACCTCGCGCCCCGCCTCGGGCACCGACTCGCCCGTGAGCTTCTGGCGCTGCAGCTCCAGCTGCAGCTTGGCGTCGGTGGCCAGCACGATGACGTCGAGCGGGAATTCCTCTTCCGCGCCGCGCCGCGGGTCGCTGTTGAGCTGGCTGTCGATGAGTTCGGCCACGGTGGCGCGGCCGTCGCCGGTCACGGTGAGGATCTCGCCGCGGGCGGCGGCCACCACCTGGCCGCCGACCACCAGCAGGCGGTGCTCCTGGCCGCGGATGAAGCGCTCCACCATCACGCCGCTGCCCTCGGGCTCGGCCACGGCGAAGGCGGCCAGCACCTCCTCACGGGTGTTCAGGTCGAGCGAGACGCCGCGGCCGTGGTTGGCGTCCACCGGCTTGACGGCCACGGGCAGGCCGATGTCCTCGGCGGCCTCCCATGCCTCCTCGGCGGAATTCACTTCCTGACCCTCGGGCACCGGCACGCCGCAGCCGGCCAGCAGCGACTTGGTCAGCTGCTTGTCGCTGGCGATGGATTCGCCGATGGCGCTGGTGTGGTCGGTCTCGGCGGTCCAGATGCGCTGCTGGCGCGCGCCGTGGCCCAGCTGGACCAGGTTGCCGTCGTTCAGCCGCATGGCGGGGATGCCGCGGTCGGTGGCGGCGGCGACGATGGCGGCGGTGCTCGGGCCCAGGTAGCACTCGTCCACCTTGGCCTTGACGGCGGCCACGGCCTTCTGCACCTCGGCGGCGTCGAAGGGATCGGCGTTGATCGCGGCCATCAGCAGCCGGTGGCCCTCGTGCAGGGCGGTGCGTGCGACCTGTTCCTCGCGGGCGCGGAACACCATGCGGTAGACGCCGTGCTTCGACGTGCTGCGCGTCTGGCCGAAGCCGGTGGGCATGCCCGCCAGGTTCAGCAGCTCGATCACCACGTGCTCCAGCACGTGGCCGGCCCAGGTGCCTTCGGTCAGCCGCTGCAGGAAGCCGCCGCGCTCGCCCACGCCGCAGTGGTGCTCGATGAGGGCCGGCAGCAGGGCGGTGAGCCGCCCGGGAAAACCCTCGATCCTGTCGGAGGGGAAGTCCTCCAGCGCGCCGAGGTCCAGCCAGGTCTCCAGCACCGGGCGGTAGGTCCAGATGTTCGGGCCGCGCAGGTAGCGGATGCGCAGCAGTCGGATGTCGTCGAAACGGGGCATGGATGCGTTGATAGGCGTTCGATGGAACCGGGCAGGGGCAGTGCCGAGGCGCAGACCCGGATCAGTGGAGAAAATCGGCGCCCGACCGGCGCGCGGGAGGGACCTGCCACAGGTCCTCGACCATCCAACACAACGAATGACACATCACGATTCAGTCGGTGCCCCGGAGGGCGAATCGGCGTCGGCAACGCGCGAGCCCCCTGTGGGAGAAAGCCCCGTACCGGTGTCGGACAACGTTCTGGCGATGGTATCGGTTGACCTGGACGAGGCGCTGCGCTTCGCCCAGGAGACCCAGCTGCAGCTGACCGCCACCCATCTCCGGGCCCTCGCGCCCGACGGCAGCCGGCGCGAATGGCCGCTCGCCACGCCGGGTCTGGCGCTGCGCCTGGCCGACCATGCCGGCGTGGCCACGCTGGACCTGCTGGCCCCGGGCACGCTGCTGGCGCGCTGGCGCTTCACCCTGGCGGGCCAGGCGGCGGCGGTGCGGCTGGTGCGCCTGTTCGAGCAGCGGCGCGGCCGCGCCGGCCAGGCGGCCGAAAGTGCCGAGCCCGAGGCCGGCGAGGCGGTGGACACCGAACTGCAGTCCGCCCCCTCCACCTGGGTGCTACTGCGCCTGGGCCGCTTCGCGCGGCCCTACCGGATGCAGCTGTTCTGGGGCTTTCTGCTGACGCTGCTGGCCACCGGCGCGACGCTGGTGCCGCCGTACCTGACCATCCCGCTGATGGACGACATCCTCATCCCCTACCAGAACGGCAAGCCCATCGCCCCCGGCGAAGTGGCGCTGTACCTGGGCGGGCTGCTGGCCGCCGCCCTGGTGGGCTGGGGCCTGGGCTGGGCGCGCACCTACCTGCTGGCGCTGGTCAGCGAGCGCATCGGCGCCGACCTGCGCACCACCACCTACGAGCACCTGCTGACGCTGCCGCTGGACTACTTCGGCGGCAAGCGCACCGGCGACCTGATGGCGCGCATCGGCTCCGAGACCGACCGCATCAACGTCTTCCTGTCGCTGCATGCGCTCGACTTCCTGACCGACCTGATCATGATCGGCATGACGGCGGTGATCCTGGTGTCGATCAACCCGCTGCTGGCGGTGGTCACGCTGGTGCCGCTGCCCATCATCGCGTGGATGATCCACGTGGTGCGCGACAAGCTGCGCACCGGCTTCGAGAAGATCGACCGCGTGTGGAGCGAGGTCACCAACGTGCTGGCCGACACCATCCCGGGCATCCGCGTGGTTAAGGCCTTCGCGCAGGAGAAGCGCGAAGCCGACCGCTTCCGCGCCGCCAACCAGCACAACCTGCAGGCCAACGACCGGCTCAACCGCACCTGGAGCCTGTTCACGCCCACCGTCACGCTGATGACCGAGATCGGCCTGCTGGTGGTCTGGGCCTTCGGCATCTGGCAGGTGACGCGCGACCACATCACGGTGGGCGTGCTCACGGCCTTCATCGCCTACATCGGCCGCTTCTACACACGGCTCGATTCGATGAGCCGCATCGTCTCGGTGACGCAGAAGGCCGCCGCCGGCGCCAAGCGCATCTTCGACATCCTCGACCACGTGAGCACCGTGCCCGACCCGGTGCAGCCCGTGCGCCTGCCGCAGGTGCAGGGCGCCATCGAGCTGCGCCACGTGGGCTTCCGCTACGGCGCGCGCTCGGTCATCCGTGACCTGAACCTGCAGATCCGCCCGGGCGAGATGATCGGCCTGGTGGGCCACAGCGGCTCGGGCAAGAGCACGCTGGTCAACCTGATCTGCCGCTTCCACGACGTGAGCGAGGGCGCTATCCTCGTCGACGGTCAGGACGTGCGCCGCTTCGCCGTGGCCGACTACCGGCGCCACGTGGGCCTGGTGCTGCAGGAGCCCTTTCTCTTCTTCGGCACCATCGCGCAGAACATCGCCTACGGCCGGCCGGAGGCGAGCCGCGCCGAGATCGTGGCCGCCGCCCGGGCGGCCCATGCGCACGACTTCATCCTGCGGCTGCCGCAGGGCTACGACTCGCTGGTGGGCGAGCGCGGCCAGGGCCTGTCGGGCGGCGAGCGCCAGCGCATCAGCATCGCGCGGGCGCTCCTGATCGACCCGCGCATCCTGATCCTGGACGAGGCCACCTCGGCCGTGGACACCGAGACCGAGAAGGAAATCCAGAAGGCGCTGGACAACCTGGTGCAGGGCCGCACCACCATCGCCATCGCCCACCGCCTGTCCACGCTGCGCAAGGCCGACCGGCTGGTGGTGATGGACCGCGGCGAGATCGTCGAGGTCGGCCCGCACGACGAACTCATGGCCCGCCAGGGCGCCTACTGGCGGCTCTACCAGGCCCAGCAGCGCCAGGCCGACGACGAGGACAAGCACCAGGCCGAGCTGGCCGAGGTGGCCTCCGTCGCCATCGCGCTCGAAGCGCATGCCGCCCATCCCGCAGGAGACGCCTGATGACCGAGGCCACCCGCCAGCCCGCGCAGACCGCGCAGGTCACCCAGACCGCCGGGCCCGCCCAGGCCGTCCCGACGGCGCCCGCGCTGCTGCTCTCCCGCGACGCCTTCGGCGCCCTGCTGTGGACGGGCGCCACCGGCCGCCCGGAGCCCGTGACGCCGGTGCGCGCCTTTCCCCTGAGCGCGCCCGGCGAGGGCGTGTCGCTGGTCGGCGCCGACGGCCGCGAGCGCGCCTGGGTCGACCGCACCGACGCCTTGCCGCCGGCCGCCCGCGCGCTGCTCGACGAGGCGCTCGCGCCGCGCGATTTCGCGCCGGAGCTGCTGGCGCTGGTCGACGTCTCCACCTTCGCCGTGCCCAGCACCTGGACCGTGCGCACCGACCGCGGCGACACCCGCTTCGTGCTGCGCGCCGAAGAGGACATCCGCCGCCTGGAAGGCGGCGGCCTGCTCGTCACCAGCGCGCACGGCGTGCACTTCCGCATCTCGCAGCCGCAGGCGCTGGACCGGGCTTCGCGCAAGCTGCTGGAGCGCTTTCTCTGACGTTCCAGCGGGCATGAAGAGGTCGTGGTTTGCATCAGCTTCGGTAAACTGCATCAAATTCGTTTGACTGCATCAGCCGCCATGCGCACGACCGTGACCCTCGACGACGACGCCTTCGGCACCGCGCAGGCCTATGCGCAGGCGCGCGGCCTGAAGCTGGGCGAGGCCCTGTCCGAACTCGTCCGGCGTGGCAGCGGCGAGCGCCTGCCGCTGCGCAAGTCTGGCGAAGTGTGGGTGTTCGACCTGCCGCCGGACACGCCGCGCGTCAGCGCGCGGCAGGTGCGCGGCCTGCTCGACGAAACGCCGTGAGCCACCTGCTGGATGCCAATGCGCTGATCGCGCTGTGCTGGCCGGCCCACGAGCACCATGACCGCATGCTGGCCTGGTTCCGCAGCCATGCGCGCCACGGCTGGGCGACCAGCGTCCTGACCCAGTCGGCCCTGGTACGCATCGTCTGCCAGCCGGCCTTCGCGGGCCGGTCGGTCTCGGTGCAGGAGGCCGGTGAACTGCTGCTGCGCAACACCGCACATCCGCGGCATCGCCTGCTGCCGCTGGATTTCGGCTTTGCCGAGGTGCTGGGGCACTGCACCGGCGGGCTGTTCGGCCACCGGCAGATCACCGATGCCTGGCTGCTCACCCAGGCGATCCGCTCGGGCGTGCGGCTGCTGAGCTTCGACAGTGGCATCGACCGCCTGCTGGCCTCGCCGGCCGAACGCGCCGCCCACATCGCGCGTCCGGCGTGAACGCCTGAACGCCTCAAGCCCCTTCTCCCCATGCACACCACCGCCCTCGTCCTTTTCTCCGGCGGGCAGGACTCGACCACCTGCCTCGCCCATGCCCTGGCCCGCTACGAGCGGGTGGAAACGCTGGGCTTCGACTACGGCCAGCGCCACCGCGTCGAGCTGGAGGCGCGCACCCAGGTGCTGGCCCGCCTGCGCGAGCGCTTTCCGGGCTGGGGCCGGCGGCTGGGCGAGGACCACCTGCTCCAGCTCGACGTGCTCGCGCAGATCGGCGGCTCCTCGCTCACCGAGGACATCGCCTTCGCCATGCAGGCCAACGGCCTGCCCAACACCTTCGTGCCGGGCCGCAACCTGCTGTTCCTGACGCTGGCGGGCGCGCTGGCCTACCGGCGCGGGCTGCAGGTGATCGTCACCGGCGTGTGCGAGACCGACTATTCCGGCTACCCCGACTGCCGCGACGACACCATGAAGGCCATGCAGCTGGCGCTGTCGCTGGGGCTGGACCAGCGGCTGGTGATCGAGACGCCGCTGATGTGGATCGACAAGGCCCAGACCTGGCAGCTGGCCGAGACGCTGGGTGGCCGCGCGCTGGTGGACCTGATCGTGGAAGACACCCACACCTGCTACGAAGGCGACCGCAGCCACCGCCACGACTGGGGCTGGGGCTGCGGCCGCTGCCCCGCCTGCGAGCTGCGGGCGCAGGGCTGGAAGGGCTACGTGGAAGCGGGGGGCGAGGCCGGCAGCGGCGCGTCTTCCACCGCATAGGCGGCCTCGCCGTCGCGGCGCGGGCGCAGCGTCCAGCGGCGGGCATGGTGCTCCTTGAGCGTGGAGCGGTGCGCGATGGAGACGATGGCGCCGCGCGCCTGCCTGACCATGTCGGTCAGCCGCCGGTAGATGGTGGCCTCGGCGTCCTCGTCCAGCGCGCTGGTGGCCTCGTCGGCCAGCACCCAGGCCGGTTTCTTCAGCAGCACGCGGGCGATGGCCAGGCGCTGGCGCTCGCCGCCGGAGAGCTTCTGGCTCCAGGCGTCCTCGCGGTCGAGCTGGTCGGCCAGTTGGGGCAGGAGCGCGTCGTGCAGGGCCTGCTGCAGGGCCGCATCGTCGTAATCCGATGCGGGCTGCGGATAGGCCAGCGCGTCGCGCAGCCGGCCATCCGGAAAGTAGGGCTGCTGCGGGATGAACATCGCGTCCTTCGGCACCGCCACCCGGCCCTGCGCATGCGGCCAGATGCCGGCGAGCGTGCGCAGCAGGCTGGACTTGCCGCTGCCCGAGGGGCCGTGCACCAGCACCGTGTCGCCGGGCGCCACCTGCAGGTCGGCCTGGCGCAGCAGGGCCTGGCCGCCGGGCAGGGCCACGGTCAGGCCTTCGGTGCCGATGGCGGAGGCCGCCGTGTCGTGCGCGAAGCCGTCGTTGCTGCGTGAGTGCGTGCTGAGGCTGTCCTCGAAGCCGGCCAGACGGTCGGTGGTGGCCTTCCACGACGCGATGGTCATGTAGTTGTCCACCAGCCAGGACAGCGAGCCCTGCACCTGGCCGAAGGCCGAGTTGATCTGCATCAGCTGGCCCAGCTGGATGGCGCCGCTGAAGTAGCGCGGCGCGGCCACGATCAGCGGGAAGATGATGGCCGCCTGGCCGAAGAAGCTGTTGAACCAGGTCAGGTTCTTCTGGTTGCGGATCAGGCGCAGGTAGTTGGCCATGACGTCGGTGAAGCGCAGGTCCAGCTGGCGGCGCTCCACGCGCTCGCCGCCGTCGAGCGCGATGGCCTCGCTGTACTCGCGCACCCGGATCATGTGATGGCGGAAGTTGGCCTCCAGCATCTGCTGTGCGAAATTGAGGCGGATCTGCGGCCGGCCGATCCAGTGGGCGATGGCGCTGCCCACGGCGCAGTACAGCACGGCGGCCCACACCATGTAGCCGCCGATGGTCCAGCTGCCGCCGCCCGGCAGCGGCACCGTGAGCGCGCCGCTGAGCGTCCACAGCACGCCGACGAAGCTCAGCAGCGTGACCAGGGCATTCAGGATGCCCATCGACAGCGAGACGGTGTAGCTGGTGAAGAGGTTGAGGTCTTCCTGGATGCGCTGGTCGGGGTTGTCCGGATGGCTGCCGTTGCCGGTGTAGCGGGCCAGCTCCAGCCGGTAGAAGGCCTTGTTGGCCAGCCAGCGGCCGAGGTAGTGGTCGGTCATCCACACGCGCCAGCGCAGCTGCAGGATCTGCGTGAGGTAGAACTTGTAGACCGCGATGACGATGTAGATCAGCGCCAGCCAGGTGAAGCGGCCGATCTGCTGCCAGAAGACGACCTGGTCCTTGTTCTGCAGCGCGTCGTAGAAGACGCGGTACCAGCTGTTGATCTGCACCAGCATGTACACCGCGCCCAGGTTGAGCAGCACGATGGCCAGCAGCAGGCCGCGGGCCTTCCATTTCTGGTCTGAGTTGAAGTAGGGCGTGGTCAGCGACGCGATGCGGCGCAGCGTCTGGCCGAGGCCGGGCCGTTCGGTTGGCGTGGGGGCGGTGCTCATCGTGGGGCTCGCAGAAGGCAGGAATCGGGCCGGGCGCGGGCTGCGCCGGCGGCGGTCCCATGCTAGCGGCGGCGCAGTGGTCATGCCTTAAACCGGACTGAAGGAGAAGCACCCCCCATGCCGCTTCGCGGCTCCCCCCTCTCTGGCGCCTTCGGCTTGGAGGGGGGCGCACCCCCCGGCCCGGCTAAGCCGGTTCCGCGGGTGCACTGGCATGGCCTGCTCCGCGGCCTTCCGTTGTCGGGGCGATCAACGGCCATCCGGCGATGGATGATGTCAGGCTGCACGGGTCTTGGCCTGTTCCGCGGCCGCTCGATTCTTGGTGCTACGTGCTGCGTCTACGTCTGCCCGCGACGGCGACCGGGGCATGGGGTGTGTGCGGCAGGCCGGCGTGCGCCGCCGTAGCATGGGCCGCATGAACACCTACCTCCTCGCCCCGATGGCCGTGCTCGCCCTGCTGCTTGCCGCTTGCGACGACAAACCCAGGCCCGGCGGGCCGGTGCCGAAGGCGGCGACCGCGACGGTCGTCGCGCCCGCGCAGGGCTGACGCGCCATGGACCCGGCCGCCGACGGCGCGCAGGCGCCGCAGCGCTTCGACCTGGCACGCTTCGTCGATGCCCAGGCGCCCGTGTATGCCCAGGTGCGCGAGGAGCTGGCCGCCGGTCGCAAGCGCACCCACTGGATGTGGTTCGTCTTTCCGCA
The DNA here is from genome assembly GCF_001476815.1 of Pseudacidovorax intermedius. Taxonomy (GTDB): domain Bacteria; phylum Pseudomonadota; class Gammaproteobacteria; order Burkholderiales; family Burkholderiaceae_C; genus Xenophilus; species Xenophilus intermedius_A. The sequence goes on from NZ_LDSL01000171.1 coordinate 13,714, forward strand.
GATCGCCGGCCTGGGCCACAGCGCGATGGCGCAGCGCTACGCCATCGGCTCGCGGGCGGAAGCGGCGGCCTACCTGGCGCATCCGGTGCTGGGCGGGCGGCTGCGCGAATGCAGCGCGCTGGTGCTGTCGGCGCATGGCCCGGCCATTGCGGACATCCTGGGGCCGCCGGACGACCTCAAGTTCCGCTCCTGCATGACGCTGTTCGATGCGGTGGCGCCGGCGGGCGAGACCCTGTTCGCGCAGTGCCTGCAGCGCTTCTTCGGCGGCGAGCCGGATGCGGCGACGCTGGCGCGGCTGGATTGAAGCAACCTGCCGCCGCGCCGCTCAGCGCGGCGTCAGCGCCGCCGGCGGCAGGTTGCTGATGCCGCTCGCCACATGCCCGGCCGGCACGTGCCGCGCGGCCGAGCGCACGTGGCCCGTCTGGTCGTCGAAGAAGAAGTCGGGCTCGAATTCGCGCAGGAAGCCGCCCTTGTCCAGCCCGGCCAGGAACATGGCCTCGTCCACGCGGATGTTCCAGCTCATCAGCGTCTGGATGGCGCGGCGGTGCGCCGGCGCGCCGCGCGCCGTGACCAGCGCCGTGCGGATGCGCATGCCGGTGCTGGCGGCCTGCTGCAGCCGGTGCAGCGCCACCAGGAAGGGCGCCAGCGGCCCGGCCTCCAGGGGCACCGCGGCCTTGTCCACCTCGTGCGCCTGGAAGGCGGCCAGGCCCTGCTGCTGGTAGACGCGCTCGGCCTCGTCGGAGAACAGCACGGCGTCGCCGTCGAAGGCGATGCGCACCTCGTCCGGATGCTGGTTGCCGGCCAGCGCCGATTCCACGCTCACGTGCGCCGCCGCGAAGCCGGCGGCCAGCGCCTCGCGCACGTCGTCGGCATTGGCCGAGAGGAACAGGTCGGCCCGCAGCGGCGTGAGGTAGCGGAAGGGCGGCCGGCCCTGCGTGAACACGCCGCGCTCGATGGCCAGTTCCGCCGCCGCGCCGGAGTTGAAGATGCGCATGCCCGAGACCGGGTCGTTGCGCGACAGGATCACCACCTCGACCCGCTGCACGCCATCGGCGTTGAAGCGCAGCAGCTTGCGTACCAGCGAGTAGGCGATGCCCGGCTGCGCCGGCACCTCCAGCCGCTCCAGCTGCAGCCGCATGTAGCCGGCCGGGTCGCCGGCGTCGAACAGGCGGTTCTCTTCCTCGAGGTTGAACAGGGCTCGCGAAGAGATCGCGACCACGAGCTTGTCGTCCAGGGTGACGGGCATGGGGCGAGGGCGGAAGGCGGGACGGGCATTGTGCGGCAGCCCGGCGAGCCTTCGGCAGTGACACAGGCGACAGCCCCGCCGAGCGCCTTGCGCCACCATCGCGGCCATGCCCCTGCCCACCGCCGACACGCCCTTCGCCACGTCGCTCGCCTTGAGCGGCCCGCTGCGCCAGCCGCGCCAGATGCTGGCCGACCAGACCTACGACGGCCACAAGTCCATCCACGACGATGCCACGGCGGGCGACCTCGGCCTGCGCGCCGGCCCCATCGAGGGTCCCACGCATTTCAGCCAGTTCGATCCGTTGCTGGCGCGCCTTTTCGGCCGCGCGTGGTTCGAGACCGGCTGCATCAGCGCCCACTACCAGACCATGGTGGTGGAGGGCGAATCGGTGCGCGCCTTCGTCGACCTGCCCGCGCCCGGCGCCGCCTTCGTGCGCATCCGCGCCGAGAAGGCCGACGGCACGCCGGTGCTCACCGGCACGGCCTCCGTGGGCGAGCCCGGCCAGCCGCACGAGCTGGAACAGCGCATGGCGAAGCTGCGGCCCGCCACCGGCCTCGTCATCAACCGCGACCTCCAGGTGGGCCAGCGCGGCGCCGTGCCGGAAACCATCCGCATGGGCTTCGACCAGCACATGGGCGACCACTATCCCTTCACCCTGCGCGACAAGCTGGCCGCCATCACCGAGCCCTGCGACTGGTACACGCCCGAGGGCGGCGCCCGCTCGCCCTGGGGCCGGCCCATCATCCCGATGGAGATGATCAGCGTGCTGCTGGGCAGCACCATCGCCGATGCCCGGCTCGGTGGCCGCAAGCCGGCCGTGGGCCTGTTCGCGGGGCAGCAGATCCGCCTGATCCGCGGCCCGCTCTTCGTCGACCAGGACTATGCGCTGGAGCGCGAGATCGTCGCCCTGAGCGAGAGCGCGCGCACGGAATCGACCTGGGTGCGCACCCGCGTCTACGAGCCAGCCGGCCGCATGCTGGTGGCCGAGATGATTCTCAACGGGGCGGTGATGAAGGCCTCGTACCCGCACTACGAACGCGAGGCGCGCGAACTCGGCCTGGCCTGAACGCGCGGGTGCGGGCCGCGCCCTTTCTTCCAAAGACGACAACGGAGACTTCCATGACCGCATCCACGATCGACACCGGCACGCCGGACCTGCTGGCCGCCTTCGATGCCGGCGTGCTCACGCTGACCCTGAACCGGCCGCAGGCGCGCAACGCCATGACGCGCGCCATGAACGAGGCCCTGGCCCGCGAACTGGCGCGCGCCGAGCTGGACCCGGAAGTGCGCTGCGTGGTGCTGACCGGCGCGGGCGGCGCCTTCTGCGCCGGTGGCGACGTCAAGGGCATGGCCGCGGCCGGCGACGGCACCGTGGGCGCGCTCACCCTCGACCAGGCCATCCACCGCCAGCGCGTCAACCAGCGCGAGACGGCGGGGCGCCTCTTCAAGATGCCCAAGCCCACGCTGGCCGTGCTGCCCGGCGCCGCGGCGGGTGCCGGCCTGGCGCTGGCCCTGGCCTGCGACCTGCGGCTGATGGCCGGCAACGCCATCATGACCACGGCGTTCGCGCGCGTCGGCTTCTCGGGCGACTACGGCGGCAGCTACTTCATGACCCAGCTCGTCGGCGCGGCCAAGGCGCGCGAGCTGTACCTGCTGTCGGAGCGCGTTCCGGCCGAAGAGGCCCTGCGCCTGGGCCTGGCCAACTGGGTCTGCCCCCCGGAGCAACTGGCCGAGCGCGCCCGCGAGATCGCTACGCGGCTCGCCAACGGCCCGGCCGTGGCCTACCGCTACATGAAGGAGAACCTCAACCGCGCGATGGCCGGCGAGGTGGACGACTGCCTGGACCTGGAGGCCACGCACCACATCCACTGCGGCCAGACCGAGGATCACCGCGAGGCGGCCAAGGCTTTCGTGGAGAAGCGCGAGCCGGTGTTCAAGGGGCGCTGAGCCGGGCGCGGCACCCTCACTGCCCGCAGGTCGACGCGACGGGCTTGCCGGCCAGCAGATTGCGCACGAAGGGCAGCGAATCCTTCAGCGACGCGTTGACCGTGCCGCTGTGGTCCATGTCCGCATAGACATGCGCCTGGATGCGCGAGCCGGCCTTGCACGCATCGCGCACCAGCGCCTGCTGCATGGCGGTGGGCACGTCCACGTCCTTGCCGCCGATGCCCATCAACACCGGCTGCGTCAGCTTCAGCGTGGCATAGCCCGTGACCGGCGCCACCAGCTCGAACAGGCGCTGCTGGCCGCCGGGCTGGTAGCTGTTGCGCTCGGTCCGGCCCTCGCGCATCAGCCGTGCGAACAGCGGCGCCACGCAGGTCTCGCCCGAGGCCTGGAAGGCCGGCATCGCGGCCGGCAGGAACACCGTGGCGGGGTCGAAGGAGGGCTGGACCAGTTTGGCGGTGACGGCCGCGTACATGCCGTAGGCGATCTGCGGGGAGACGCGGTCCGGGTCGCTGCGCACCTCACCGGCCGCCGGCGTCAGGTAGGGCGTGCCGGTGGCCACGGTGCCGAGCACCTTGACGTCCGGCGCATAGCCCGCGGCCAGGCCTGCCGTGCCGAAGGCCGCGCCGCCGCCCTGCGACTGGCCGACCAGGATCACCTGGTTGGCCACGCCGGGCATCTTGAGCGCGGCGCGTACCGCGTCCAGCACGCTGTAGGCCTGCGAGCGCGTGTGCAGGTAGGGATGCGGACCGGGCGTGCCCAGGCCCTGGTAATCGGTCGCGACCACCACGAAGCCCTCGCGCAGCCAGGCGCCCAGGTAGGCCGCGTCGCGCGGCGAGCGCGGATTGGCCGAGGGCGCGCAGGCCTCGCCGACACCCGTGGTGCCATGGGCCCAGGCGACCACCGGCCAGCCGCCCGGCGGCTGCGGCGTCTTCGGGAAGAACACCGCGCCGGACACCGGCACCGTGCCCTGGCCGGTCACGCCGTCGGTGGCGCTGTAGAGGATGCGCATCTGCTGGCCGGCATCCGGCAGCGAAACTGCGGCGTCCAGCGGTGCCTGGCTGATCAGCTGGCCGGGGGCACCGGCGGCGCCACTGCCGGGTGCACCGGCGGCGCCACTGCCGGGTGCGCCGGTGTTGGCGCAGCCGGCCAGCGCCAGTGCGGCGGCCAGGGCAAGGGGGGCCGTCGTGCGGCGCAGGACGGCGGAGGCAGAGCGGTGCGAGGGCATGGGTGTGGCGCGCCGGCGGAACGGCGCGAAAAGGCGGCAGGAGAGGCGTCGGATCATAGGCAGCGCCACGGCGCCGCGTTGTGTCAGCCTGCCAAATCGGCGACAGGCTCCCGGCTCGGCGCGGTCGCTCACGCCTTCTTAGTCGTGAAGGTGCTCGGCGATCACCTCGCGCAGTAGGGGCAGCGCCGGCGCCTGCTGCCGCTGCGCCTGCGTCACCAGGCCGAAGCGGGCGCCGCCCCCGGTGTGCGGCTGCACCGGCAGCTCGACCAGGTCGGGCGCGGCGGCGCGGATGGCCAGCAGCACCGTGTCGCTCTGGCGCGCGACGTCGATCAGGTGCGTCAGCTCGTTGCAGCGCAGGCGCACGCACACGTCCGGATGCGCCTGCGGGCCATAGGCGGCCACCAGGCCGCGGCCGACGTGGTCGCCCAGCGGCGTGGAGGCGATGGGGTAGGGCTGCAGGTCCTCGAAGCCCAGCACGCGCCGCCGCGCGAGCGGATGGCCGCGCCGGCACAGGAAGGCGCCGCGCATCTGCACCAGCGGCTCGATGCGCAGGCCCGGATGGCTGGCGAAGGAGCGCATTTCGATCACCACCGCATCCAGCAGCCGGCGGCGCAGCGCCTCGATCAGCCGCTCGTTGTCGCTGTGCAGGATCTCGATGCGCACGCCGCAGTCCGGCTGGGCTGCGCGCAGCATCAGCGGCGTGCTCAGCAGCGCGCCGGGTCCGGAACCCAGCCCCACGCGCAGCACCGAGGCATGGCCCGCGCGCCGGCGCTCGCCCGCCAGCGCCAGCTGGTCGGCGTCGTGCACCAGCTGGCGCGCGCGGTCGAGCAGGTCGCGGCCGAAGTGCGTCAGCTCGCTGCGCCGGCCCACGCGGTCGAACAGCGCGCCGCCGAGCGTGGCCTCCAGCGCACGGATGCTGCGGCTGAGCGCCGGCTGCGTCAGGTGCAACGCCTCGGCCGAGCGGGTGAAGGAGCCCGTGTCGGCCAGCGACAGGAAATGCCGCAGCTGGACCAGCGTCATGGCCGAGAGGCGGCCGCCCTGCGCGGCGATGCATGAGTCGATTGCATGCCTCAGCATAGAACAATGCATTGGACGCCTGCCGGCGCTTTGCCTAGATTGCGCGGGTCGCGCCGGACCGGAGGGGCCGCGCGGCCGGGCCGCCGCGCCCGTCCTGCACACACCCACGCCCACGGACCACCGTGCCACACCATGATTTCATCGTTCTCGATTCGCCAGCTTTCACTCGCCGTCCTCGCCGCCTGCGCCATCGCGCCCGCCGGTGCGCAGACCGTGTCGCCCGAGAAGATCCAGCCGCTCGTCAACGGCATGTACGGGCAGCTCGATGCGCTCTACAAGGACCTGCATGCCAACCCGGAGTTGGGTTTCCAGGAGGTGCGCACCGCCGGCAAGCTGGCGGCCGAACTGCGCGCCCTGGGCTTCGAGGTGACCGAAAAGGTGGGCCGCACCGGCCTGGTGGCGCTCTACCGCAACGGCCCCGGCCCGACGGTGATGGTGCGCACCGAGCTCGACGCCCTGCCCATGGAAGAGAAGACCGGCCTGCCCTACGCCAGCCGTGCCAAGGCCCAGTGGAACGGCCGCGAGACCTTCGTCGCCCACAGCTGCGGGCACGACATCCACATGGCCAGTTGGGTGGGCACCGCCCGCACGCTGCTGGCGCTGAAAGACCAGTGGAAGGGCACGCTGATGTTCATCGCCCAGCCCTCCGAAGAAACGGTGAGCGGCGCCAAGGCCATGGTCGACGACGGCCTGTTCACCCGCTTCCCCAAGCCGGACTTCGCCTTCGCGCTGCACACCAGCCCCTCGCCCTACGGCTTCGTCGGCTACCGCGCGGGGCCCGTCACCTCGGCCTCGGACAGCCTGGAGATCACCTTCAAGGGCCGCGGCGGCCACGGCTCGGCGCCGCATGCCACCATCGATCCCATCACGATGGGTGCCCATTTCGTCACCGACGTGCAGACCGTGGTCAGCCGCGAGAAGGACCCGGCCGAGTTCGGCGTCGTCACCATCGGCGCCTTCCAGGCCGGCACGGCGGGCAACATCATCCCGGACGCCGCGAAGCTCAGCGGCACCATCCGCAGCTACAAGCCGCAGGTGCGCGAGAAGCTGCTCGACGGCATCCGCCGAACGGCGCTGGCCTCGGCCGCCATGGCCGGCGCGCCCGAGCCGGACGTGCGCCTGGGCGCCGACAGCAGCACCGGCGCCGTGGTCAACGACCAGGCCGTGGTCGACCGCACGGTGGCTGCGCTGCGCAGCCAGTTCGGCGAGGCGCGCGTGGTGCAGGTCATGCCCATCACCGCCAGCGAGGACTTCTCCGTCTTCACCGACGCCGGCATCCCGTCGATGTTCTTCTTCGTCGGCGTGACCGATCCCAAGGACGTGGCCGAGTCGATGAAGAAGGGCGGCAAGCCGCTGCCCTTCAACCATTCGCCCTTCTTCGCGCCGGTGCCGGAGCCGTCGATCAAGATCGGCGTGCAGGCCATGACGTCGGCGGTGCTGACGGCGATGAACACGCCGGCGCGCTGAGCGGAGGCATCTGCGGCTGCGTCGAACGTGGCGCCTATTCGCCGCATATGATGCGGTGAATGGCTTGCGGATTCGCCGCATGCCGCGTCTAATCGCCGCATGGAGAGCGGCGAAAACCTCTACATCTGGCAGTCGCCCGACTGGCCGGAATGGCGTTACGACCTGGCTGCGCTGGCGCAGTCGCTGGAGGACGTCAGCCGCGCCCAGGGCCTGCTGCTCGGCCGGCTCGCGGACGTGGGCCTGGAATTGCGCGACCGCGCCAGCCTGGCCGCGCTCACCGACGACGTGCTCAGGACCAGCGAGATCGAGGGCGAGCTGCTGAATCCCGCCTCCGTGCGCTCGTCCATCGCCCGCCGGCTGGGCCTGGACATCGGTGCCCTGGCGCCCGCCGACCGCCACGTGGACGGCGTGGTGGACATGGTGCTCGACGCCACTGGCCGGAGCAGCGAGCCGCTCACGGCCGAGCGCCTGTTCGGCTGGCATGCGGCGCTGTTCCCGACCGGCTATTCGGGCCTGTCGCGCATTGCCGTCGGCCGCTGGCGCGACGATGCCACGGGGCCGATGCAGGTCGTCTCCGGCCCCGTGCACCGGCGCAAGGTGCATTTCGAGGCGCCACCCGCCGACCGACTGGCGGTGGAGATGGCGCGCTTCCTGGCCTGGGCCGAGGCCGGCGGCGGTCCGATGCCGGCGCTGGTCAAGGCCGGGCTGGCCCACCTGTGGTTCGTCACCGTCCATCCCTTCGACGACGGCAACGGCCGCATCGCCCGCGCCGTGGGCGACCTGTTCCTCGCCCGCGCCGACGGCGCCGGGCAGCGCTTCTACAGCCTGTCGGCGCAGATCCAGCGCGAGCGCAATGCCTACTACGACATCCTGGAGCGCACGCAGAAGGGCTCGCTCGACGTCACCGGATGGCTGGCCTGGTTCCTGGCCGCCCTGGGCCGCGCGCTGCAGAGCGCCCAGACGGCGCTGGGCGCGGTGCTGGGCAAGGCGCGCTTCTGGCAGCGCTGGGCCGGCACGCCCTTCAACGAGCGGCAGGCGAAGCTGCTCAACCGCCTGCTCGACGGTTTCGACGGCAAGCTCACCAGCAGCAAATGGGCCGCCATCGCCAAGTGCTCGGCGGACACGGCCTTGCGCGACATCACGGCTCTGCTCGACCTGGGCGTCTTGCGCAAGGCGCCCGGCGGCGGCCGCAGCAGCGCGTACGAGCTGGTCGTGCCCTGACGGGCCGGGCCAGCTCAAGCCGCGCAGGTCGGCGCGCGCCGGCCCGCCTACTTCACGAACTGGTTGAGCTGGATGATCGGCAGCAGCACCGCCAGCACGATCAACATCACGATGCCGCCCATGCCCACGATCAGCAGCGGCTCCAGGATGGTCGCCAGGTGCATGGCGCGGCGCTGCACCTCGGCCGACAGCTGCTTGGCGGCGCGCTGCAGCATCACGGGCAGCTCGCCGGTCTGCTCGCCCAGGCGGGCGAACATGGGCACGATGCCCGGGAAGCGCTTCTTCTGCGCCAGCGCCGAGGCCAGCGGCGCGCCCTCGCGCACCAGCGTCAGCGCGTCCAGCGCATCGGCGCGCATGGCGCGGTTGTTGAGCGTCTCGGCCGCGGCCTGCAGCGCGCGCAGGATGGGCACCCCCGCCGCCGCCAGCATGGCCAGCGTGCCGGCGAAGCGGGCGGCGTTGTAGCCGCGGGCCAGCTTGCCGACCAGCGGCAGGCGCAGCCAGAAGGCGTCGAAGCGCTCGCGCAGGGCCTCGCGCGCCAGCGCCGCCCGGCCGCCCACGACCGCCACCGCCAGCAGGCCCAGCATCAGCCAGCCCCAGCTGCGCACCAGCGCCGACAGGCCCAGCATGGCCTGCGTCAGCAGCGGCAGCGCGCGCTTGGTGCCGGCGAACACGCTGGCCACCTGCGGCACCACGTAGCTCACCAGGAAGATCACGATCACCACCGCGATCACGGTCACGATGGCCGGGTAGAGCGTGGCGCCGATCAGCTTCTGGCGCAGCGCCTGCTGCTCCTCCAGATCGTCGGCCAGCCGCTCCAGCACCAGCCCGAGCTGGCCGCTGTGCTCCCCGGCGCCGATGACGGCGGTGTAGATGGCCGAGAACTCGCGCGGATGCTGCGCCAGCGCCCGTGCGAAGCTGCTGCCGCCGTTGACCTCGGCGCGCAGCGAGGCCACCAGCTGGCGCTGCGGCTCGCTCTCGGCCTCGTCGGTGAGCGCGGTGAGGGCCCGCTCCAGCGGCAGGCCCGAGGCGACCAGCCCGGCCAGCTGGCGCGTCCACACGCCCAGCGCCGTCGAATTGAACACGCGCCCGCCGATGCGCCGGCGCCAGAGCGGCACGGCGGCGCCGTTCGCGTCGGCGCCGCCCGCCACGCTCTCGACGGACAGCGGGATCAGTGCCTGCGCCCGCAGCATGCTGCGGGCG
>NZ_LDSL01000172.1 GCF_001476815.1 Pseudacidovorax intermedius
CCTCCGGACCGGTCCACCCGCGCGCGCACCCCGCCCTGCGGCCTGTCGGACGGCCTTGGCGGCCGTGCCGACGAATGTTCCACGCGAAACCTATCTGACGCATTGCCCTGCCTTCCATCACACGCCCGCCGCCTGTCTGATGCGGTAGCGCATGCGCCGCGCGAGGTAGTCGCTCGCCTGCGCCGTGGCCGCGATGTCGTCCATGCTGATGCGCGGCCTGTACTTCGGCGCCCGCACGAAGAGCAGCACCGGTGCCACGTCGCTGTCGTGCGTGCCCTTCGCCGCCCAAACGCCGGCAGCCAGATGCCGCGTGCGCGGGCCGCGCATTCGGCCATAGGCAACGAAGAAGCGAACGCCCAGCGTGGTCTGGTAGACCTTGCGACTGGCGATGTAGCCGATGCCCTGCTGGTTGCGTAGCTGCGCCTTGCGGCGCACCGTCATGTTGGCCCGGTAGCCCTGCTCGCCGCTGGCCTGCAGGTAGCTGATGAGCTGCGACAGGAAGGCGCCGCGCAGGTTGCCGCGGCCGTCGTCGCTGCCGGCATAGGGCTGCTCGGGGATGGCCGTCTGCATGCCTGCAGGCAGGATGCCGGCGCGGCGCAATGCAACCTCGCTGCGCTTGTCGGCCCGGCGCCCGCCGAACTCCTGCGCCTGCAGCACGTGCTGCGGGTCCACGCCGATCTTGCCGCCCCGCGTCCACACCCCGCGCGTGTCCAGTGTCGGGATGATGCGGGCCGTCAGGTTCTCGGGCGTGGCCTGCACCACCTTTGGCGCGCGGGCGATGAATGGCGTAGGCCGGTCGAAGGCGCTCGTGAGGGCCGCGACCATCACGCCGCGCACCTTGAATGCCGTGTCGTTGAGGGCTGCAGCCTGCGCCGCGGCGAGCTGCGGGCCGGTGAGCTTGTCGGCCAGTTGCCGGACCTTCTCCATGCCGGTGATCGAGACATCAACGTGCATGGGCGCACCCTTCGGCTTCGCGCGCTCGGCGCACGGTTGCTGCGTAGGCCGGGAAAGGCTTGCCCCGGCCGGCCTCGAACGCGCGCTGATCCCACCGGCCGAGGCCCAGCGAGACGCCCACCGCCTCGATGCTGCTGCGCGTGGCGTCCCATGCGTCGGGCGAACCCTCATCCGCCAGCCGCTTCGACACCTCGTCGGTCCACCGGCGGCCATGCAGCCAAGTGGACAGCATCGGGATCAGGTGATCCCGCCCTTCCCTGCGCAGCCGGCGCCACTCATCGCCGGCGACCTGTGCCCGCACCGCCGCCAGGATGACGCGGCGCAGCGCAGCATCAGGCGCCAGGGCCAGCCACTGCCGCCGTGCCCGCTCGATCGCCTTCCGGCGCGGATAGACCGCCACCAGCGCGTCGAAGTCGGCCGCAGCAGCGCATGCCTCAGCCCGCGCCGCCGCATCTTCACCGTCTGCCTGGCGGGGTTCGATGGGAATGCGAACGGAAGCGCGTGAGCCCACCGCGGCAGCGGGGGGCAAGGGGGGTTTTGATTCTTTGATGGTTCTATGACGATTAGTGTCCGCCTGGCGGACTGGTACCGGTCCGCGTGGCGGACTGGTCCCGTCCGCGTGGCGGACCGGTACGCCAGACGGACCGGTCCGCGTGGCGGACTGGTTTGGCGCATGTGGTGACGGCTCGCCCGCTGCGTCTGCAGCGAATTTGTCGGGTTCAACCCAGTACGTCGTCTTGCGCCCGTTGGTCCGGTTGGCACGCACGATGCCCACCGACTCCAGCCAACCAATCGCCTCGATCACCGCGGTCCTGCCGTAGCAGGTGCGCTCACAGATGCGCTCGATGCTGGGCCAGCAGAACCCCTCATCGTTTGCCATGTCGGCCAGTGCGATGAGCACGGCCTTCGGCGGGGGGCGCATTGCCAAGGGCCAGCACAGCCCCATGATTCGTGTACTCACGCGGCGACACCCTCGGCACGCGGCATCTGCTCGCGGGCGGTCGATTCAGGCGACGTGAGCCGGTAGGCCGAGCGCTGGCCCGGGACGGCCTTCGCCTCAACGAGCCGCGCCGCCACCAGCCCACGCAGCGCCCGCTGTACCGTGGCCCGACTAAAGCACGTGCACTCGCACAGCACGCCCAGGCTGGGTTGGCACGTCCCGTCGTCGCGGGCCATGGCGGCCATCGCCATCAGCACGGCCTTCGGCGCTGGCGCCATCTGCAGCGGCGTGCACTGCTGTTCAATTTGCATACTCATCCTGGGCACTCAGTACGTGGCAGCGGGTGCAGGGCGCATGCGGCCGCGCAGCATGGCGACGGCATGGCCGACTGAGGCGATCAGCTCCTGGCCCATCGCCTCGGCACGCCGGACCTGATTGCGCGTGACTTGGCCGTCACCCGCCAGCACTGCATCTGCCAGTGCGCGGATGAAGTCAGCCTGCGCCACCTCCAGCCGCATCACTGCTTCCACCGGATCGCCGCCCGCCTGGTCGGGCGTGGCACGCGTGCAGACGAAGCCCAGCGCTGCAGCCATCGCATGCAGCGCGTGCGCATTACCCGTGAAGAGCATCGCCGCCAGCAGTTCCTCGGGCCGCAGGTAGTGCGTCTTGTTGTTGCGGTTGACTTTGTGCTGCAGCGTCCCGGATGGGATGCCTAAGTGCCGAGCGACCTCGTCTAAGCCGCCTTCGTAGTCATGGACAACATGCCAGACGGCTTCGTCCATCGACATCGGGCCGGCCATGTCGGGCGCGGCGCCGTTATCGACATGGCCGGGGCCGCTCGACATCGTGAAACTGCAGTGCACGGAAAGGACTCCCTCAATGAGCACAGACACACCGCAGCACGACGCAGACGCGCCCACGGTGCAGGATCGGCTTTCAGCCTTGGAATTTGTGGTCGGCCAGCTCGCGCTGGCTGTGGAATCGGAGTGCGCCGCACTGCGGGCACGCCTTGCCCCGGGGGCTGCATCTGCAGCACACGAGGATGACGAGGGGGAGCCGTTCACGGTGGACGGGTTCACCAGTTGGCTGGGCTTCTGCGTCCAGCGCATGGAGGCCCACAAAAGCGCCAACACCGCATTGCGCGCCGCGATCGCGCAGGCGGCGCGCGGCATCGCTGAAATGCCAACAACGAGCTTGGAGCGCTAGCCATGAAGATCAGCACATTTGCTGCACCATTGCAAAATCAGCCGCTCCAACCAACAACCCTTCGGAGGGGTGAGCATGGCGAGAGTCAGCATCAACATTACGAGCAGCACAAACGCACAAGTGCAGATCAAGGGCGACTTTTCAGCCGCCGATCTGGAGGACCTCATATATCGACTCGCGAAGGCGCGCGCCCAAATAGCGCCGGAAGTCCCCAGCACGAGAGAAGCGGCGTTGGAGGCCGGAGTCGCCATGATGGAAGAGGACCGACCGTCAATCACCGCCGCCGTTCGTGTCGACGGCACGCTCCGCATTGCCATGCGGAACCGGGGCATCGGTTGGCTTGCAGCGATCGTCGACCCGCACACCGCCCGCGCGCTGGGGCAATACATGGTCAATTCGACCGCCGAAGCTGTGGACCTCTTCACGGACGGCGACGGCAAACGGCACTAACCTTAAGAACTCAGCACGTGGGGCTGCAGCCGTGAGTGCCGCCGCCAAGGGCGTTTCAACAGCCTCACGCTGGGCCCGGCCCGTACCCGCGCTGATCTGCGGCTCATGCGACACCGCGCTGACGCGCGCGCAGGAGGCCAAGCGGTCGCGTGTTGTGGAGCCCATGTCAGCGGCCGAGCAGCGGCTCAGCGAAGGCAGCGGAAGAACGAGTTACAGGCACGTGTCTGCGCGCCCTCTCCGCCCGCTCACGAACCATGCTTTCCAACGTCACCTCACCATCGGTGAAGTCCCGGACCGCTTCCATATATTTGTTGGGCACCCCGTCATCTGCGATCTGGCTCATCCGGCCCGCAGATATGTCGAGGTGCGCAGCAAGTGCGGCATAGCGACCGCGTTCGCAGTTGAGCCAAGTCTTGAGGTTCATGACGGGACTTTAGAACAATCTAAAGTCCTGAGTCAAGAAACTTCTAAAGGCTGTTTCTTTACTCTTGTCTAAACATGGACGAGATGACCCTACACCGCAAGCGTCGGCTCCGCCACCTGATCGACAGTCAGTACGGCGGCTCCCAGGCGCGGTTTGCTCAGGCGGCGAAGCTGACGGAAGGTCGCCTTTCGCAGATCGCCAGTCCTGAACATAGCTTCGGCGAGCGGTCAGCTCGCAACTTGGCAAGCGAACTTAGACTTGATGAGCGTTACTTTGAGGCCGGCTTTGTCGCCGACCCTGCCTACCTGCAAATTTCTCGACTCAATGTGACCGTGGGCGCCGGCGATGGCCGCCCCGTACTCAGCGAGGACATCATTGATGGACTCGCCTTTAAGCGCGACTTTCTGCGTGACGTGGGCATCACGAATCCGGACGATGGCGCAGTGGTCGACATCAAGGGAGAGAGCATGGGCGCGACCGTCTGGAATGGCAGCGTCGTGCTCGTTAACAAAAGGGCTCGTGAGCCGGTGAAGTCGAAAATCTTCGTCTTCCTTAGCGGCGAAGGGCCCGTAGTGAAGCGCGTCCTTTACGAGCGCAATAGGTGGATTGCCCGCTCCGACAACGAGGACAAGAAGCGCTTTCCCGACTTCCCGTTGTCCGAAGAAAACGAGATTCTGGGACGCGCCGTATGGATGGGCGCGAAGCTGTAGCCGCGCAACTAACCTGCACCGGTTAAGCCCCGCTACTCAAGGTCGTATTCAAGCTGCAGCTGCTTGATGACCCGCGCGACGTCGAGGCGCCATACGCTTGATGGCACGCTTGATCGCACGGTCCACGTCGGATCGCCATCGCCATCATCTTCCACGCCAACGACGCACACGGACTGAGTCGCCAACGTGCTGCCGCTCAGCTCCGGCAGCCCAGCGAACCTCTCTCGCAGCATCACGGCCAAGTCTGCAGCCGTCCTCGTTGCCCGGCTCATGACGCCGAGCCGTCCGCACGTATCACGGGCACAACCTCGGCGCCCGCGTCCACCGCCAGACCCCACATCGTTTGATTGTTCATACTGTATTAATTTACAGCATTGACGCAGCACCCCACGTCCACTCCGAGACTTTAGAAATTTCTTGACTCTGTACTTTAGATTGTTCTAAAGTCCTTCCAGCGGCACACGGTGTGCCGCACTGGAGCGACGAATGAACAGCTACCGCTGCTACTACACGCCGAAGGGCCCCTTCGGCAACCTGGCCCCCTCTGACGCGGGCGTGATGCCGTTCGTGCAGGTGCAAGCCAACAACGCCGAGGGCGCGCAGCGCGCCGCACACCACGTCACCGGCTGCCCCATCGCCGAGGCCGAACGCCTCGACGACGTCGCCGCCTAATCGCCACGAACGAGCAGGAGGCCCCATGGCACCCGTTCAGATGGCATCGGCAGACACCGGCAGCGCCCAGCGTGGCGCCATCCGGGCAGTTATCCAGATCCGGCAGCGCGGCTACCGCCGACAGGCGTTCTCGCGCCTCATGGCCGGCACGAGCCCGCAAAGCAACTGGAGCGCGCTGCCCGTGCCGGCGGCAGAGAAGGCGCTCCGGCGCGGCGTTCTCGAACTGAGCGCGAATCGCAGCGTTCCCGCGGTATCCGAAGAAGTCGCCAAGGCGGATGAGCAGGTGACCCGCATGGAGCGCCGCGAGTTCGACAACATCGACCGCGGCATGAGCGGCGAACGCTGCATGCCCGAACTGCCGCACTGCATCCCAGAGTCATGGTGCACCGCGGGCATCTACTGGCTGGCCTATCCGCGATCGCCTCTGGCAGCGGAACTCTATGACGTCATCAACCCGGGCGCCGCCACGCGCGGCGGCTACCTCGCGACCGTGGATGACTTCGGCTTTCTCGTGAAGGTGCCGGCACCCATCGCAACGGGGGCCGCATCGTGAAGGCCGGCGCCGGCATCACTCGCAAGCGCGTCTGGCGCGTCGTGGTCGATTGGGCATTGGCGTTCCTGATCGCCACAGCCCTGCTTGCCGCCACGATCGGCACCGACAGTGGCGAGCCACCGCCCTCGCCCGCCGTTGCTGACGCGATTGAGGGCGCGCGCCTGGCTGCGCGCGACCGCGAGTTACCCGAACCCTGGCCGCCACGCTGATCCATCGCACGGCCATGGACCACGCTAATCCCGCCCTCGATGAGGCACCGGACATGCGCGAGCGCGCGCAGCAGGTGCACCTCATCACTCAGGCCCAGGCCGCCCTGGGCGACGACTGCGAGCCCAACAAGGGCGGGGCATGCGCGGCAAGCCTCGCCATCTGCGCGGTGCTGCTCGCCCTGCTGCTGGCCTGGCTCGCCTACCACTGACCACCATGAAAGCCTACGGCATGTTCTTCCTGACGCGTCCGCCGTTCCGGGTGCGCATCACGCCGCCACGAAACGGGCACGACCACGGCTGGCAACTGCCGCTGGGCGAGCGTGCCTCGCAGCGCGGCATCCAGATGCTGACCCTCATCTGGATAGGGCCGGCCGCGGATGCGTTCATGCAGGCGCACCCCGACCTCAAGGCCGGCGACTGCCTAAACCTGCACATCGACCGGCCGCACCTCGTGCAGAACGAGCCCGCCGGCTTTGTCGAGCGCGCCGAACTGGCCCCGCCGCGATGGGCAAGTCACACCGACAACGCCGACCCCGCCTCGGCCATCCCTCAACCGCCGCGCGTCGTGTCTTGCAGCGCGCCCCCTATTTCCCTCGCACCGAGTCCCATGTCCCATTCCATCGTTTCGCTGGCAAACGTGAGGCTGCACGCACAGGCCGCAGTCCGCGACCGCCGCTCTGTCGAAGATGCGTGCCCATACCCGTTCGACAGCGCCGCCGGCGGCGCCTTCAAAGCCTACTACGAGGCAGAAGTCCAGCGCGAGCGCGCCGAGCAGACCCAGGCCACCCAGCCCGAGGGGCAGCCGTCATGACGTGGATGCTGACCCCTACCGGCGCCGAATACCACCTGCACGGCCCAGACGCGATGACGGACGCGGGCCAGCCCGTCGATGCGTGGGCGGTGGCGCATCAGCTGTCGCTCATCAACCGCTTCCACGGCGCGACCGTGCGGCCGTACAGCGTGGCCGAGCATTCGTTGCTGTGCTCCGAGATTGCCGAACGCCTGGGCCGCTCGGTGCATGTGCAGCTGGCCGCGCTGTGGCATGACGCCCACGAGTGCGTGACGCAAGACCTGAGCAGCCCCGCCAAGATCGCCGTCAACGCCTTGGCGTCCGCCGCCGGCGGAACCAGCGCATGGACACTGTTCGAGACGGCCCACGCGAAACGCTTCCGCCGCGCCCTCGGCCTTGAAACCGTGTTCGTGACCATGCGCGCGGTGCTGCAGCGCATCGACCTGCAGGCCCTGGCCACCGAGCGCCGCGACCTGACGGCCTACAACCCGGACCACAGCCAGCCCTGGGCAGTGCTGCACGACGCGGACCCCGCCGAGCGCATCGAGCCCATCGACTGGCTGCGCTTGGACTCGCCCGAGCGTGTCGCCATGACCTGGCAGGACTGGCGGCAGGCGTTCATCGACCGACTGGAATCGCTGCAGCACGCGCAGCAACTGCTGCAGGGGCGCGCATGCTGACGCCGCAATTCCTGCTGCCGCTGGCGGCAAAGCTGGTCATCGACCTGTTCGCGGGCGGCGGCGGAGCGTCGACGGGCATCGAGCAGGCCATAGGCAGGCCGGTGGACGTGGCGATCAACCATGACGCCGAAGCGATCGGCATGCACGAAGTCAACCACCCGCAAACCCGGCACTACCGCGCCGACATCCGCGAGGTTGACCCACTGGCCGTGACGCGCGGGCAGGCTGTTGGGCTGCTGCACGCCTCGCCGGACTGCACGCACCATTCCCAGGCGCTGGGCGGCCAGCCGCGGAAAGCCGAGATTCGTTCGCTCGCCTGGCAGGTGCTGCGCTGGGCCGGCAAGACGCGCCCCGACGTCATCACGCTGGAGAACGTCGAGCAGATGTTGCTGTGGTCGCCATTGGTCGCGAAGCGCGACCCGTCGACCGGCCGCGTGCTGACGCTGGACCGCGAGCGCGACCCGAGCACCGGAAAGCTCGCGCACCGCGTCGCCGGCCCGGGCGAACGTGTCCCGCGTGGCAATCAGTTCCTGATCCCGGACCCGAGCCGCAAGGGCCGCAATTGGGACCACTTCGTCGGCGCCCTGCGAGCCCTGGGCTACAAGGTGGAATGGCGCGTGATCTGCAATGCAGATCTTGGCGCGCACAGCACACGGACGCGCCTTTACATGGTCGCCCGCTGCGATGGCTTGCCCATCGTCTGGCCCGCGCACACGCATGCCAAGCGGCCCCGCGCCGGCCTGCAGGCGCACCGTCCCGCCGCCGACTGCATCGACTGGAGCATTGCAGGAACGAGCATCTTCGGCCGGAAGAAGCCCCTTGCAGATGCCACCATGCGGCGCATCGCGCACGGCATGCAGAAATACGTGCTGGACACCCCGACGCCCTTCATCGTCGCCGGCGCGGCCCCAGCCTTGGTGCCCGTCACCCACACCCGCCACACCGCGTTCGACATCGGCAAGCCGCTGCGTACCATCACCACGGCGAAGGGCGGCGAAACGGCCCTGGCCGCAGCCCACTTGCTGCCGCTGACACATCAGGGCGGCCATCGCAACCACGACCCGCGCGAGCCAATGCCCACCATCACGGCCGCCCGCCGTGGAGAGATTGCCGTCACGGCCGCGCACCTGGTGCAAATGGGCTACGGAGAGCGTGATGGGCAGCAGCCGCGCGCGCTGGACCCACGCGCCGCGCTCGGCACCGTCGTTGCAGGCGGGCAGAAGTTCGCTGTTGCCAGCGCGATGTTGGTCGGAGCAGGCGGACCAACCTACGCCGGCAAGCCTGCAGACATGCGGCAGCCCCTTGGCGCGGTGCTGGCCGAGAACCACCGCGCGCTGGCAGGCGCCTGCCTGGTGCAGGCCGGCCACGGTGAGGGTAGCGGCAAGACAAGGCGCCGCAGCACTGGTGCGAACACGCTGCGCGATGCCCTGGGCACCGTGACGGCCAGCAGCGTGAGCCATGGACTTGCGGCTGCATTCATGGTGCAGGCGAACGGCGGATTCAACACGAGCCACGCCCGGGACATGCGCGACGGCGTGTCGACCGTGACCACGTCGGGCAGTCAGCAGCAGCTGGTGGCGGCGCACCTGACGACGCTGCGCCGCAACTGCACCGGACGCGCGATGGATGAGCCAGTGTCGACGGTGACGGCCGGTGCCGAGCACCACGCGCTTCTGCAGTACGAGTTGAGCCAGGAGGACGAGGCGGGCGCGCTGCGCTGCGCGGCCTTCCTGATGCGCTACCACGCCAGCGGCGGGCAGTGGGCCGACCTGCGCGACCCCATGACTACGATCACGACGCATGACCGCCTGGCGCTCGTGACCGTGTGGCTGCAGGGCGAACCGTGGGTGATCGTAGACATCACGTTGCGCATGCTGGTGCCGCGGGAGCTCTACAACGCGCAGGACTTCCCGTCCGCCTATGTGATCGACCGGACCGCTAGCGGCAAGCCTCTGACCAAGACGGCGCAGGTGCGCATGGCAGGCAATTCCGTGAGTCCGCTCCCGATGCGGCTGATCGTGGCCGCGAACTACAGCGAGTTCGAGGCGGAAAGGCTTGCAGCATGAGCCCGCGCCGCCCCCTCATCCGGTATCACGGTGGCAAATGGAAGCTCGCGCCGTGGATCTTGCAGCACATGCCCGCCCATCGTGTTTACGTCGAGCCCTTCGGCGGCGGCGGAAGCGTGCTGCTGCGCAAGCCGCGCAGCTATGCGGAGGTCTACAACGACTTGGATGGCGAAATCGTCAACCTCTTCTCTATTGCGCGCGACCGCGGCGCCGAGCTGGCACGAGCCATCGAATTGACGCCCTTCGCCCGAGCCGAGTTCGACGGCGCCTATGAGCCATCAGCCGAACCACTGGAGCAGGCGCGCCGCACGGTAGTGCGCTCCTACATGGGCTTTGGCTCAGCCGGGGCATCAGGGCAGTCGACGGGCTTCCGAGCCAACAGCAATCGCAGCGGCACGACGCCCGCGCACGACTGGGCCAATTACCCAGCCGCGCTGCGCCTGGTGATCGACCGCATGCGCGGCGTGGTGATAGAGAACCGCGATGCGGTGGCTGTCATGCAGCAGCACGACAGCGCCGAGACGGTGCATTACGTCGATCCGCCCTATGTCCACAGCACGCGCAGCCTCAGGACGCGCGCGCCAGCCTACCGGCATGAGCTGGATGACGACCAGCACCAAGCATTGGCCGCCGCACTGCGCACGCTTCGCGGCAAGGTCATCGTGAGCGGTTACCGCTGCGAGCTATACGACGGCCTTTTCTCAGGCTGGCACCGCATAGACCAGCACGCACACGCCGACGGCGCCCGCGATCGCGTCGAAAGCCTCTGGCTGTCCCCTAACTGCCCAGCGGTCGGCCTTTTCGCGCAGTCCGTCGCTCCCCTCCCTTCACTGGAACCCGCATGACAACCACGACCCTACCCCCGGGCCGCGATCCGCGCTGGCCGGCTGGCCGGCCCGCTTCGCCGGCATCCGCCTTCTGCCAGGTCTCCACATCGAGCGGGAGCACCATCGGCGCCGCCTTGCAGGTGCACGCCTCAAAGCGCGCGACGAGCACGCGCGCGGTCGAGCGAGCACGCGCCGAAGGCCGCGACCGCAGCACTCTACACGGCCTTGACAAGTCGGGCCGCCACGGCGGTGCCTACAGCATGGCCAAGGCACCCACAGGCAAGGGAAGGAAGACATCGTGAGCGCCGAACACACACTCGCTGCGTCTGGCACTGCCGATCCGTTTGCGGCCTTTGAGCAAACACCTGCTTTGCTGGCTGCCTGCCAGACCCTCACGCAAACACAGGCGCCGAACGATAGCGAACGCATGTTTGCCGCCTTCTCCAACCTGTATGACGCCGACCCGGCCGATCCCTCAATGGTCGAGGACTTGGCGAAGTTCTGCGACGGCTGGCAGGCCGCGCATGAACACGAGCAGGAGGCCGGCGCAACGGCCAATGCCTTCCCGTTGAAGATGCGCGACCGTCCGGGCGCACCAACCGTCGCCCGTATTCGCGAAGCCTTCGAGAAGAGCATTGCGGACACCCCTGCGCTGCAGGCACACACCGACTGCCAGGCCGTCATGGTCGAAGGCGTGTTCTCGCACTACGCCAATGTGCGGACGGACATCCTGTGGATCGGCTTCGCGCTGGGCATGAGGGCCGCGGCGATGCTCGCCGAAGAAGAGCGACAGAAGCCCGACAGCACGCTCAACGTGATGGCTCGGCTGCTGCACGACCAGATCACCGCCAACCAAGCGGCGTGGATCGAATGGCAGCACGGCGCCGGCGCAGAGGCCGCCATGGCCTGGGTGCAGAACGGCCTGATCGGCCCCGGCCACATCCCTGACGAGGACGAGCCCTACGGGCGCGAGGCCCAGGCGTGGTTCGATGCGAACTGCGCGGAGCCGCTGCCGCAGTGCTTCTGCGGCCGGCCCTCGAACATCGGCTGGATGGCGCAAGGATTCTGCTGCAAAGCCCACCACGATCAGGCGAGCGGCGAGCGAGCGAAAGTTGGCGCAGGGTGCAGGCAATTCAGATGAGTGCTCCCGCCGGTGGCAATTTGAAATCCTCCAACACTCCTTTAATGTCGTGAATCACGAACCGAACGATTCGGGTAGGACGTACATTCAATACTACTCCTGCGATTTTTCACATTATGACGATTCGGCTTCCCACTCGTCTATCTGTAGCGCAGCTTTAAGCCATTTCATGACAGCGGCCTACTTTCATACCAATCTCAAAACCAGGGATCAGGTTTTGCCGCGCAACGCATCTGAGCGGGGGAATGCGAAATGATCGGAGATCAGCCGGAAGGCACGGTTGAAGGCGTAGTTATTAGCGCCGTTTCTCACGAAGGTCTAAAAGTGACAATCGACGGCAAGCCAGCTAGCCTCGCAATCATCAACGACCAAGGAGAGATAATTGCTGCGGGAATTACTGTTGCGCGAGAGGCGGAAGCTGTAGCAGTTAATAGCTACAGGCATTTCCTCCAAGGCAAAGGGTTTCTCCGCGTATTGAGCGCAAAAATCGTCAATTAGTCATATATCGTAGATTCCGAAATTACTATTGCAATATATGAATAAAACGACAGCTGACAGCGTAATATAGACGAATACCCACTAGGCAGGCCCGGGTGGCCCAGGTGGCTCGGGTGGCTCGGG
>NZ_LDSL01000173.1 GCF_001476815.1 Pseudacidovorax intermedius
CCGCGCCGAGGGCGTGCTGCGCGTCGAACAGGCCGACCTGCAGGCGCTGGCGCGCGCGCACGGCACGCCGCTGTTCGTCTATTCCAGGCAATGGATGCTCGATGCCCTGGCCGCCTACCGCCGAGGCTTCGAAGGCCGCGAGGCCCTGGTGTGCTATGCGCTCAAGGCCAATTCCTCGCTGGGCGTGCTGCGCGTCTTCGCCGAGGCCGGCTGCGGCTTCGACATCGTCTCCGGCGGCGAACTGGCGCGGGCGCTGGCCGCCGGCGTCGAACCGGGCAAGATCATCTTCTCGGGCGTCGGCAAGACCCGCGCCGAGATGCGCCAGGCGCTGGACGCCGGCATCGCCTGCTTCAACGTCGAGAGCGAGGCCGAGCTCGACGTGCTGAGCGACGTGGCCGTGGCCGCAGGCCAGCGCGCCCCGGTCAGCCTGCGCATCAACCCCAACGTCGACGCCAAGACGCATCCCTACATCTCCACCGGCCTCAAGGGCAACAAGTTCGGCATCGCGCACGACCGGGCCGTGGCGGTCTACCGGCATGCCGCCTCGCTGCCGGGCCTGTCGGTAGTGGGCATCGACTGCCACATCGGCTCGCAGATCACCGAAGCCTCGCCCTACCTGGACGCGCTGGACCGCATCCTCGACCTGGTGGAGGCCATCGAAGCGCAGGGCATCCGCCTGCAGCACCTGGACTTCGGCGGCGGCCTGGGCATCGACTACAACGGCGACACGCCGCCGGCCGCCGATGCACTGTGGCGCCAGTTGCTGGCCCGGCTGGACGCCCGCGGCTTCGGCGACCGCAAGCTGGTCATCGAGCCCGGCCGTTCGCTGGTCGGCAATGCCGGCGTGTGCCTGACCGAAGTGCTCTACACCAAGCCCGGCGAAGAAAAGAACTTCTGCATCGTCGATGCGGCCATGAACGACCTGCCGCGCCCGGCCATGTACGAGGCCTTCCACCGCATCGAGCCGGTGGTGCTCAAGGCGGACGCCGAGCCGGTGCGCTACGACGTGGTCGGCCCGGTGTGCGAAAGCGGCGACTGGCTGGGCCGCGACCGCGACCTGGCGGTGCAGTCCGGCGACCTGCTGGCGGTGCTGTCGGCGGGCGCGTACTGCATGAGCATGGCCAGCAACTACAACACCCGCGGCCGTGCCGCCGAGGTGCTGGTCAGCGGCGCCGAGGCCAGGTTGATCCGCCGCCGCGAGACGGTGGAAGACCAGCTGCGCGCAGAGCAGTTGCCCTGAACGGCGAAGGCGGCCGAGGCCGCCTTCTTTCTTTCATCACGCTAGCGCGTGGCGCTTCGTCGGCGCGCGGCGACCGCATGCCACACACGCCAGCCCAGCAACAGCGCGATGACGACGGCGTAAATGCCGACCTCGCCGAAATTGTTCTTGCCGGCGCGGATCCAGAAGAAGTGCAGCAGCCCCAGGCCGATGCACACGTAGACCAGTTGGTGCAGCCGCTGCCAGCGCTTGCCGCCCAGGGCCTTGATCGCGCGGTTGAAGGACGTGGCGGCCAGCAGCGTCAGCAGCACGAAGGCCGCGAAGCCCACCAGGATGAAGGGCCGCTTGGGAATGTCGGCCACGATGGCGGGCAGGTCGAAGCCCATGTCGAACCAGGCGTAGCACAGCAGGTGCACCACCACGTAGAAGTAGGCGAACAGGCCCAGCATGCGGCGCCAGCGGGCCAGGGCCGTGAGGTGGGCCATCACCCGCAGCGGCGTCACCGCCAGCACGATGCACAGGAAGCGCAGCGCCCAGTCACCCGTGGCGCGCAGCAGGTGTTCGGCCGGGTTGGCCCCCAGCTGGTCCGCCACCGCGCCGTAGAGCAGCCAGGCGAAAGGCAGCAGGCACAGCACGAAAAGCAGCGGCTTGGCCGCGGGATGCAGGAGCAGCCGGTTGAGGGCGTTGCCGCCGGCCGGCCGGCTGCCAGGCGCGCGCAGGGGCGGGGCGAGCGCCATCAGTAGAACTTCTTCAGGTCCATGCCGGCGTACAGCTGGCCGACCTGCGCCTCGTAGCCGTTGAACAGCAGCGTCTTGCGCCGCTTGGCGAACAGGCCGCCAGGCTCGCCGATGCGGCGCTCGGTGGCCTGGCTCCAGCGCGGATGGTCCACGTCCGGGTTCACGTTGGAATAGAAGCCGTATTCGTTGGCCGCCGCCTTGTTCCAGGCCGTGCCCGGCTCCTTTTCGACGAAGCGGATCTTGACGATGGACTTGGCGGACTTGAAGCCGTATTTCCACGGCACCACGATGCGCACCGGCGCGCCATTCTGGTTGGGCAGCACCTCGCCGTACATGCCGAAGGTCAGCAACGTGAGCGGATGCATGGCCTCGTCCATGCGCAGGCCTTCCGCATACGGCCAGTCGAGCACGCGGGAGCCGACGAAGGGCATGGTCTTGGGGTCGGCCAGCGTCACGAACTCCACGTACTTGGCGTTGCCCTGCGGCTCGACGCGCTTGATCAGCTCGGCCAGCGAATAGCCGACCCAGGGAATCACCATCGACCAGCCTTCGACGCAGCGCAGGCGGTAGACGCGCTCTTCCTGCGCCGACAGCTTGATCAGGTCTTCGATGCCGTACGTGCCCGGCTTCTTGACCAGGCCCTCGACCTCCACCGTCCACGGCCGGGTCTTGAGGGTGTGGGCGTTCTTGGCCGGATCGGCCTTGTCGGTGCCGAACTCGTAGAAGTTGTTGTAGGTGGTCGCGTCCTTGTAGTCGGTGACCTTCTCCATGACCTGCGCGCCCGGCACGTTGGACTTGGCCCCGGGCAGCGGCGCCAGCTTGCCGCCGGCGTTCTGGGTCTGCGCCATCGCCTCGCGGCCGGCCCAGCCGGCCAGGGCCGCACCGGCGGCGCCGGTGGCCATCAGGCGCAGCAGGTCGCGGCGCTGCTCGTAGACCGCGCGGGGCGTGATTTCGCTGGAGATGGGATGAACGAGGCCGTCATCGCGGGAACGGATCAGCATGGGGGCCCTTTCGCAGGCGTAGAGACACGGATGGACAGAGGGAAGTTCGGTGTCCCCGTCCATTTGGTTACGCAGGCGGGCCCGACCTGGATGTCAGTCTGCCCCAAAATCCCTGCCCCCGCCGCGGTTGGGGCCGCGCCGGCGCGCGGGCCGGCGGGCATGGCCTACAGCGTGCCGTAGCTGTGCAGGCCCGACAGGAACATGTTGACGCCCAGGAAGGCGAAGGTGGTCACGGCCAGGCCCGCCAGCGCCCACCACGAGGCCACCATGCCGCGCAGCCCCTTGACCAGCCGCATGTGCAGCCAGGCCGCGTAGTTGAGCCAGACGATCAGTGCCCAGGTCTCCTTCGGGTCCCAGCTCCAGTAGCCGCCCCAGGCATCGGCGGCCCAGAGCGCGCCCAGCACCGTGGCGATGGTGAAGAAGGCGAAGCCGACAGCGATGGCCTTGTACATCACGTCGTCGAGCACCTCGAAGGCCGGCAGGCGGGCGGCGATGCGGCGGCGGCCGAGCAGGATGCCGGCCGCGATCAGCGCCGAGATGAGCGCGTAGCCCACCCAGTAGCTGCCGCCGGCCTCGGCCACGCCGCGCTGGCGGAAGGCGATGGGCACGAAGCACAGGGCCGCGCCGAGCAGCCAGATGGGCGTCAGCCGCCACCAGCGGGTCTCGGCCGCCTGCTGCTTGATGAGGTAGGCGAAGGCCACCATGGCAGCCAGCGAGAAAGTGCCGTAGCCGATGAAGTTGGCCGGCACGTGCAGCTTCATCCACCAGCTCTGCAGGGCCGGCACCAGCGGCTGGATCTCGTGCGCGCCGCGCACCAGCGTGTACCAGAGCAGGAAGCCCACCGCCGCACTGACCACCAGCATCACGAAGGCGCCCAGCGCGCGCGTGCCGTAGCGCTCCTCGTAGTAGAGGTAGAAGGCCGTCGTCATCCAGCAGAAGAGCACGAAGACCTCGTAGAGGTTGCTCACCGGGATGTGGCCGATGTCGGGGCCGATCTGGTGGCTCTCGTACCAGCGCACCATGGTGCCGATCAGCGCCATGGTCACGGCCGCCCAGGCCAGGCGCGAGCCGATGCGCTCCATGGCGTCGGACTGGCTCTTCGCGAAGAAGCCGAGCCAGTAGAAGACCGTGCTCATGAAGAAGAGCACGCTCATCCACAGAATGGCCGACTGGCTGGAGAGGAAGTACTTGAGCCAGAACACGGCGTCGGCCCGTGCCAGGTCGCCCTGGTAGCTCACGATGGCCAGCACCGAGGCCGCGGCCACCACCACGCCCAGGCGCTGCAGCGGCCGCCAGAACCAGCCCAGCCACACCATGGCCGGCAGCGTGCCGACCAGGATGGCCTTTTCGTAGACATCCATGGCGCCGTGGTAGCGCGCCAGCGCAAAGAGCCCGCCCGCCAGCACGAAGGCGGCGAACAGCCAGTCGGCCAGGCTGCGGCGGGAGAACCAGCCTTCGTTGAGGCTCAGCGTGGTGGTGCTGGTAACGGTGTTCATCGGGATGGGGTCTCCGCGGAAGAAGGCGCATCGGCCGGGGGCAGGCCCAGCAGGCGTTCGCGCAGGCGGTGGAATTCCTTGTCGGTGTCCAGGCCGCGGCGGTTGACCGACAGGGCCATCACGGCATCGGCGCCGGCGCCATCGGCACGCGGGGCCAGCCACACCCACAGCCGCCGCTCGCGGACGTAGAGCATGGCAAAAATGCCCACGATCAGCAACAGGCAGCCCAGGTACACCACGTTCTTGCCCGGCGCGCGCGCCACCTGGAAGACGCTGGCCTGTACCTGCGTGAAGTCGGTGAGCATGAGCGCCACCGGCGCCGGGTAGAAGGCCGCGTCGCTCAGCGACAGCACGGCCTGCGTGAGCCAGGCCTGCGACTTGGCGTCGCGCGGCAGCGGCGCCTCGCCGGCCTGCGTGCGGCTCAGGTTGAGCAGCTCGAACAGCACGTCGTTGACCACGCGCACCAGGATCTGCCCGGCCCGCTCGCGCTCGGCCTCCGGCACCTGCTGGTCGATGAATTCGGCGATGGCCTGCCAGCCGGAGGCGTTGCGCCCGTCGGCACGCGCCTTGCCCGCCTGCAGCTGCTCGGCGCCGGCGAACAGGCCCACGGCCCGCAGCGCCGATTCGCGCAGCTGCTGCGCCTGCTCGGGCCGGCCGGGCCCGATGGCCTGATCGACGTAGCGGGTCACGGCCTGCGCGCGCAGCGCCGGATCCTGCAGGGCCTGCCGCAGACGGACGAAGCCGTCCATGCCCATCTGGTCGTCGGCAGGCACGCGCAGGTACTTGAAGGGCTCGCCGGACTGCTCGCGCACGCCCAGCAGGAAGACCGGCGGGGCGCCCTCTTCCATCACCGTGGGCACCATGTAGTTCTGGTACTCGCGCGCCTGGCCGGCCGCATCGCGCAGCTTGTAGCCGATGCTCGGGCCGATGTTGCGCAGTTCCTTGGGCTGGTCCACCTTGTGGGCCGCACCCAGGCGCGACTCGAGGCTGCCGACCAGGTCGACCTTGCGCACGTCGGCACCGCTGCCGCCATTGGCGCCGGCGAAGTTCTCGACGTTGATCACGCGCAGCGCGGTGTACTCGAGCGTGAGCTTGTCCTGGCCGTTGGTCAGCTCGGTGCTGGTGCCGATGGTGCCCTCGACCTCGAAGGGCTTGGCCGCCGCGCCCATGGGCACGGCGCGCAGCTTCACGCGCGAGCCGCCGTCGTCGAAGCTGGACTGGTAGATCGCCACGCCCTTCCAGCTGGCCGGGTGGTTGACCTCGATGCGGGCCGTCTTTGTCTCGCCGCTCGCGCGGTCGTGCAGCACCACCTCGCTCGCGAAGAGCTTGGGCATGCCCGTCGCGTAGTAGTCGACGATGAACTTCTTGAGCTCGATGGCGAAGGGCAGTTCCTGCAGCAGCACGCCGTCGGCCTGGTTGAGGATGGCCACCGAGGACTGCCCGCCCTCGGGCACCAGGATGTTGCCGCGGAAGGTCGGGTTGGTTGGGGCCAGGCGGTGCTGCGCCGGCACGTCGGCGATCATGCCGCCGCCGGTGTAGACCGACTTGCCGCCCAGCCAGGTCTGCGCGCGCACGATCAGGTCGCCGTCGAGCAGGCCGCCCAGGCAGATCAGCACGATGGCCCCGTGGGCCGCGATGTAGCCCAGCTTGTTGGCGCCGCCGGCGCGGGCCGCCACCATCCAGCCCGTGGCCGCACCGGCCACCTCGCGCTTCTGCAGCTTGACCTTCCAGCCGCCGCCCACCAGTTGCTGGCCGATGCGGTTGGCGGCGGCGTCGGGCGTCTCGGCCAGCACGGTCTCGGCGCGCAGGCCGAAGGCCTTGAGGCCCTGCACGCGCAGGTCTTCCCTGTAGCTGCGCAGGTCGGCCACGATGCGCGGCGTGTTGCGGGCGATGCACAGCGAGGTGCTGACGACCAGAAAGGCCAGGATCAGCAGGAACCACCAGGCGCTGTAGATGGTGTCCAGCCGTGCGCTGCGGAACACCTGCGCCCAGAAGGGGCCGAACTGGTTGATGTAGTTGTTGATCGGCTCCTGCTGCTTGAGCACGGTGCCGATGACCGACGCGATGCAGATCACCGTCAGCAGCGCGATGGCGAAGCGCATCGACGACAGCAGCTCCACGGCGGCGCGCAGGGCCTGCGAGCCGGTCCGGAGGCGAAGGCCGTGGGTGGAGACGCTCATGGGGGACGGGATCGGAACGAAGAGGCAGTAAAAAAGGCGGGCGATCCCCGGGGAGATCGGCCCGCCCTTGTGAGTGGAATTGTCGGCGGTTGGTTCTGCGGCGGTGTGACGGGCGGGCGCGAAGGCCCGCGGCCCGGGGTCAGCGCAGGCCGGCGATGTAGTCGGCCACGGCCTTGATCTCGCGGTCGTTCATCTTGGCGGCCACGCCGGTCATCTGCGGGCTGTTGGCGCGGATGCCGTCGCGGAAGGCCTTGAGCTGGCCCTCGGTGTAGTCGGCATGCTGACCGCCCAGGCGCGGGTACTGCGCCGGAATGCCGGCGCCGGTGGGGCTGTGGCAGCCGGCGCAGGCGGGCACCTGGCGGTCGGCGATGCCGCCGCGGTAGATGCGCTCGCCGAGCACGACCAGGTCCTTCTCCTTGGCGAAGCCGGGCTTGATGGTCTTGCTGCCGAGGAACCAGGCGATGTCGCGCATGTCCTGCTCGCTCAGGTGGGCCACCATCGGCTGCATGATGGCGCTCTTGCGCTTGCCGGACTTGAACTCGGTCAGCTGCTTGAGGATGTATTCGGGATGCTGCTGCGCCAGCTTGGGATTGGCGGCCACGGCGGAATTGCCGTCGGCGTTGTGGCAGGAAGCGCAGGACACGCCATTGGGCGGGGCCGTGGTGAAGAGGGTGTCGCCCTTGGCCGGATCCGGCTTGGCGGGCTTGGCCGCGGCGGCCGGCGCATCCGCCGCGATGGCCGTTCCCCCCAGAACGGTCCCCAGCACGGCAGCAAGCAGATAAGACGCAAACAACTTCATATCGTGGGCTTCACTTGTACGCTGACGGGCGCAAAACCGGGCAATTCTACAATCGCACCCCCTTTTCACGGCCTCCTTGAGAACCCTGTACCGAATGGATCAAACTTTTCCGCCCCCTCCTGCGGATGACGCGGCCGATGCCGCAGCGGCACCCGCCAGCGGCCCGGCGGAGAACGCCGGTCCCCCCGCGTCCGCCACGCCTGCCGCATCGCATGCCGCGCCCACCGCTGCACTCAGCCCTTCGGAGCGGGCCCGCCTCGCCATGGGCTGGATGCACACCGCGCACTTCCTGCTCAGCTCGCCGCGGCTGGACACCCTGCCGCCGCTGGGCCTGCCCGAGATCGCCTTCGTCGGCCGCTCCAACGCCGGCAAGTCCACCGCCATCAACACGCTGACGCAGCAGAAGCGCCTGGCCTTCGCCTCCAAGACGCCCGGCCGCACGCAGCACATCAACCTGTTCGGCGTGGGCAAGGGCCAGGTGGACGACGCCGTGCTGGCCGACCTGCCCGGCTACGGCTATGCCGCCGTGCCGCGCGAGGCCAAGCTGCGCTGGCAGCGGGTGATGGGCAACTACCTGATGACCCGCGAGCAGCTCGCCGGCGTGGTGCTGATGTGCGACCCGCGCCTGGGCATGACCGAGCTGGACGAGGTGCTGCTGGAAGTGATCCGCCCGCGCGTCGAGCAGGGCCTGCACTTCCTGGTGCTGCTGACCAAGGCCGACAAGCTCACGCGGGCCGAGGCCAACAAGGCGCTGTCGATTGCGCGACTGCAGGCCGGCGGCGGCGAGGTGAGACTGTTCTCCGCCCTCAAGAAGCAGGGTGTGGACGAGGCGGCCGAGATCATCTGGCGCTGGACGCACCCCGACGCCGGCTGACGCGCCCGCCCCGGCCGTGCGCGTCTCCCGGCACCCCCACCAGGAGACACGTGCGATGACCGACATCCAGACCTTCGAGCGCGCGCTGCCGCACGGCATCGTGCTCAGCTGCCGCGCCGCCGGCCAACCTGGCCGGCCGCTGATGCTCTTCCTGCACGGCTTTCCGGAGGCGGCCTTCATCTGGGACCCGCTGCTGGCGCACTTCGCGCGGCCCGAGAACGGCGGCTATCGCTGCGTGGCGCCCAACCTGCGCGGCTTCGAGCGCTCCAGCGCGCCCACCGAGGTCGAGGCCTACCAGGCCCATCGCCTGATGCAGGACCTGCGCGCCCTGGCCGAGAGCGAATCGGCCGGCGGCCGGATCGACACCCTCGTCGCCCACGACTGGGGCGGCGCCTTCGGCTGGGGCATGGCCAATGCGATGCCCGAGCGCGTGGGCCGGCTGGTCATCATCAACTCGCCGCATGCCGGCACCTTCGCGCGCGAGTTGAAGAACAGCCCCGAGCAGCAGGAAGCCAGCGCCTACATGAACTGGCTCGCACGCCCCGGCGCCGAGGCGGTGCTGGCGCGCGACGACTTCGCGCGCCTCTTCGGCATGCTGTCGTCCATGCAGGCCACGGCAGGCAATGCCGACTGGCTGACCGAGGACGTGAAGGCGCAGTACCGCGACGTGTGGTCGCAGGGCCTGGTGGGCGCCTGCAACCTGTACCGCGTCACGCCGCTGAAGCCCGGCGCCGCCATTCCCGACATCCCGCGCGAACGCCTGACGGTGGACATCCCGACCCTGGTGCTCTGGGGCATGGCGGACATCGCCCTGCGCCCGGGCCTGCTCGATGGCCTGGAAGACTACGTGCCCCGACTCGAGATCGAGCGCCTGGAAGGCGCCACGCACTGGGTGGTGCACGAGCAACCCGAACAGGTGATGGCACACATCGGCGCCTTCATCCAGCGCCATCCGGCCTGAGCCGCGGGCTGGGCACGCCATGCGGGCGAGTGGACCAACGCCCGTTCGGGCTGAGCCTGTCGAAGCCGGGCCCCGAATGTCCACGCCCTTCCACAAGCTCAGGGCGAACGGGCTGCCCGACCGCCACGGAATGGAAGCGGCCTTCTAGTACACCGACGGCTCGCCCGGCGGCCGCGTCTTGAAGCGCCGGTGCACCCAGTAATACTGCGCCGGCATCGTGCGGATCCAATCGGCCAGCTGCGCGTTCATGCGTGCCGTGTCCGCGATGGCGTCCTCCGTCGGAAAGTCCTGCCAGGCCGGCAGCACCTCGATCTCGTAGCCGTCCTTCGTCAGCCGCGACAGGACCGGCACCACCTTGGCCCGCGCCAGCCGCGAGAAGCGCGACAGCGAGGGCGTGGTGGCCGCCAGCGTGTGGAAGAAGGGCACGAACTCGGTGTGCGCCGGGCCGAAGTCCATGTCGGGCAGCAGGTACAGGAGGCCGCCGCGGCGCAGGTTGGCCACGATCTGCTTCACGCCGTCCATGCGGTGCAGCACCGTGACGTTGCCGAAGCGGGTGCGGCCCTCGCGGGTCCATTCGTCCATCAACGGGTTGCGCTGCGTGGTGTAGATGGTGGTGGACTGCTTGGGCGTGTGCATGGTCAGCCGCGTGGCGGCGGCGTCCAGCCCATAGAAGTGCGGCGCGAAAAGGATGGTGGGCTGCGTGCCCACGTCGATCTCGTCCAGCGCGCCCTTGAGCGTCACCCGGCGGCGGATGACCTCGGCCGGTGCGTGCCACAGCCAGGCGCGGTCGAACCACGCTTGCGCCACGTAGACGAAGGTCTGGCGCGCGATGCGGCGGCGCTCCTCGGGCGTCTTTTCGGGAAAGCACAGGGCCAGGTTCACGTCCACCACATGGCGGCGCGGCTTGGCCAGCGCATGCAGCACCGGGCCCAGCGCCGCGCCCAGGCCGCGCACCACCGGCAGCGGCAGGTGGGCCAGCGCGCGCATGAAGCCGATGCCCAGGCGGGCCGAAAAACTCATCGGGCCGTCTCCATCTCGGCGCGCGGTGCCTTGTAGCGGGCGTAGTCCCAGACGTACTGTCCGGGCAGGCTCAGGATCAGTTGCTCGATGCCTTGGTTCATGGCGGTGGCGGCCTCTTCGGGGGAGGCCTTGGGATCGGCGAGGGCCGGCGCCTGCAGCGGCTGCAGGCGCACGGCATAGCCGCGGCCATGCGGCAGCCGCTCGCACACGCCCAGGAAGACCTGGGCGCCGGTCAGTTGCGCGAGGCGCGGCACGAGGGTCATGGTGTAGGCCGGCCGGCCGAAGAAGGGCGCCCACACGCCCTGCCCCGCCGGCGGCACCTGGTCGGGCAGGATGCCGGTGTAGCCGCCCTTCTTGAGCGCGCGCATCAGCCCGCGCACGCCCGACACGTCGGTGGGCAGCATGTGCAGGCCGGGCCGGTCGCGCGAGCCTTCCATCAACGCCGCCATCCAGGGCTTGCGCGGCGGGCGGAACAGCGCGGTGATCGGCCCATGGCTGGCCAGGAAGCGCTCGCCCAGGGCCTGGCCCAGCAGTTCCCAGCAGCCCAGGTGCGGCGAGATGACGATGGCGCCGCGGCCCGAGGCCAGCGCGGCGCCCAGGGCCTCGTCGCCCGTCCACTGGCGCACGCGCGGCAGCACGCTCTCGCCCGCGGGGCGGGCCCACAGCCAGGGCAGTTCGGCCGCCATGCGGCCGGCGGCGGCGATGGCCGGGCGCCATTGGGCGGGCGTGAGGCCAGCCTGCGCCGCGTTCTCGCGGAAGCGCCGCCGGTAGTCCGGCGCCAGGGCCCAGACCGCCCAGCCCAGCAGCCCGCCGAGCGCCTGCATCAGCGGCAGCGGCGCACGGGCGAGCAGACGAAACAACGCGGTCATCGGGTTTGTTCTGACAAAAGGGTGGGTGGCAAACCGACGCGCGGCCCAGCGGGCTGGGACCGGCATGAATAGAATGGAAATTGTCGCCGAGTTACAGGACTACTTGCAGGGCGACGTTAAACCCAACTGCTAAAGCGTTCGCCAGAGACTCCCGAGGGTGCCGGCAAACGCCGGTCCGCATCCTTCTTGCAGGAGTTTTCTCGAACATGGCGAACGACTTTCTCTTCACTTCCGAATCGGTGTCCGAGGGTCATCCGGACAAGGTGGCCGACCAGATCTCGGACGCGATCCTCGATGCCATCTTCGAACAGGACCCGCGCTCGCGCGTGGCCGCCGAGACGCTGACCAACACGGGCCTCGTGGTGCTGGCCGGCGAGATCACCACCAACGCGCACGTCGACTACATCCAGGTCGCGCGCGACACCATCAAGCGCATCGGCTACGACAACACCGACTACGGCATCGATTACAAGGGCTGCGCGGTCATGGTCTGCTACGACAAGCAGTCCAACGACATCGCCCAGGGCGTGGACCATGCCAGCGACGACCACCTGAACACCGGCGCCGGCGACCAGGGGCTGATGTTCGGCTACGCCTGCGACGAGACGCCCGAGCTGATGCCCGCGCCGATCTACTACGCCCACCGCCTGGTGGAGCGACAGGCCCAGCTGCGCAAGGACGGCCGCCTGCCCTTCCTGCGGCCCGACGCCAAGAGCCAGGTGACGATGCGCTACGTGGACGGCAAGCCGCACAGCATCGACACCGTGGTGCTGTCGACGCAGCATCACCCGGACCAGAGCGAGACGCCCACCAAGATGAAGGCCAGCTTCATCGAGGCGGTGATCGAGGAGATCATCAAGCCGGTGCTGCCCAAGGAATGGCTGCAGGAAACGCGCTACCTGATCAACCCGACGGGCCGCTTCGTCATTGGCGGCCCGCAGGGCGACTGCGGCCTGACGGGCCGCAAGATCATCGTGGACACCTACGGCGGCGCCTGCCCGCACGGCGGCGGCGCCTTCTCGGGCAAGGACCCGTCGAAGGTGGACCGCTCGGCCGCCTACGCCGCGCGCTACGTGGCCAAGAACGTGGTGGCCGCGGGCCTGGCGCGCCAGTGCCAGGTGCAGGTGGCCTATGCCATCGGCGTGGCCAAGCCGATGAACATCACGGTCTACACCGAAGGCACGGGCGTGATTTCGGACGACAAGATCGCGGCGCTGGTCAACGAGCATTTCGACCTGCGTCCGAAGGGCATCATCCAGATGCTGGACCTGCTGCGTCCCATCTACGCCAAGACCGCCGCCTACGGCCACTTCGGCCGCGAGGAGCCGGAGTTCACGTGGGAGCGCACGGACAAGGCGGCGGCGCTGAAGGCGGCTGCGGGGCTGTGATTCGGTTCGTCCGCTGAATGGGTGACGGGGCTCTTGGGGGCCCCGTTTTCGTTTGGGTGTCGAGTGGGCCCGTTGTCTCCGCGAGGACGCCCGGCGGGAGCTGCCCCCAGGGCGCGGCCGATGTGCGTGCCCCTCGCTGAACGCTCGGGGTCCCCTGCGGTGCTCGCCTGGCGAGTGCGTGGCGCAACTCGCTGCGCGCTGACGCGCTCCGCTCAAACAAGCGCCACGAGTCAGAAAAGGCCGGTGCGCGATGCTCGCGCACCTCACTCGCCAGGCTGCGCGCCTCGGCACGCCCAACGGCCGCGCCCTGGGGGCCGCTCCCGCCGGGCTTGGGCTTGATCGACGGGTGTTTACCTTGGTCAGCCTCCAAAGGCCCCTTCCACATGCTCGCCCAGTCGGCCAGCCCGTTCACCCTGAGCTCGTCGAAGGCCTTTGACACCCACGTGCCCTGGCTTCGACAAGCTCAGCCAGAACGGCTGTTGGGCGAACTGATCTGCGTTGTCTTCAAGGACGCCAAAGGGAAGCACCACGCCCGATCACCCTGGAGCCGGCCCCGGCCCGCCCGGCCGCCTCGCCCTCAGGATGCGCCGAGGCGCGCAGCCGGATGAGCGAGGCCCGCGGTCCCCGCGGGCCGGTCGTGACTGACTCGCGGCGTTTGTCTGAGCGCAGCGCGAAGCGCGGAGCGAGTTACGCCGCGCGCTCATCCGGCGAGCACCGCAGGTTCCGCGAGCGTTCAGCGAGCGGCGCAGCCTGTGGGCGAGGCGGCCGGGCGGGCCGGGGCCGGCGGGGCCTCCAGCGCACGCAAAGCCGAAGCCGCGTCCGCAACAACGCTCAATCCGCCCGCGCCCCCGAATACTTCACGATCGGCGTCCACTTCTTCACCTCGCCCTCGATCAGCGCCTTGAAGGCCGCTGGCGTCGTGCCCTCGACGATGAAGCCGCGCGAGGCGAAGTACTCGCGCACATCGGGCGAGCGCACCGCCTTGTTCACCTCGGCGCTCAGCTTCTCCACCACCTCGGGCGGCGTGCCTGCGGGCGCGAACAGGCCCTGCCACGACAAGGCCTCGAAGCCCTTGAGGCCGGCCTCGTCCAGCGTCGGCACGTCCGGCAGCATCGGATGGCGCGTCTTCGAGGTGACGGCCAGCGCCCGCAGCTTGCCGGCCTGGATCTGCGGCAGCAGCACCAGCACGTCGCCGAAGGTGGCCTGGATCTGGCCGCTCATCAGGTCGGTGAGCATGCCCGCACTCCCGCGGTAGGGGATGTGGACCATCGACACGCCCGCCGCCTGCTTGTACATCTCGCCCGTCAGGTGCATCGACGTGCCGTTGCCGGCCGAGCCGTAGCTCAGGCCGCCCGGCTTCGACTTGGCCAGGGCCAGGAACTCCTGCGCCGTGCGCACCTTCACCTCCGGGTTCACGGCCAGCACCAGCGGCGCGCTGACGACCATCGAGACGGGTGCGAAGTCCTTCACCACGTCGTAGGGCAGCCTGGCGTAGAGCGCCTGCGCGATGGCATTGCTGCCGGTCACGCCCATCAGCAGCGTGTAGCCGTCCGGCGCGGACTTGGCCACGTAGTCGGCGCCCACGGTGCCGCCGGCACCGGCACGGTTGTCCACCACCACCGGCTGGCCCCAGGCGCTCGCCAGCTTGTCGCCGATGCGGCGCGCCAGCACGTCGGTGCTGCCGCCGGGCGGGAAGGGCACGACGATGTGGATGGGCTTGTTCGGATAGGCGGCCTGCGCCTGGCCCACGGCCGGCATCGGCATGGCCCCGGTCGCCACGGCTGCCATCAGGGCCAGGCCGGCGCGGCGGCGAAGAGAAAGGGACGGTCGGTTCATGGGCACTCCGGGCGTGGGTCGGGATGGAAGGACGTCGATGACGACGACGAAGGGGATGACGGCACGCGGGCCGCCACGTCGGCGGCGCCCCAGCCGCCGCCGCCGGCGGTCTCGATGAGGAGCCGGTCGCCGGCCTGCCAGCGCACCCGGCTGCGCGCCGCCAGCGGCTGCACGCGGCCATCGGCAAGCAGGAGTCGGGCCACGGCGCTGGCGCCCGGGCCACCGCCCTGCGCACCGCGCGCCTGGCTGCGGTGGCGCTCGCCGCGGTAGGCGATCCAGCCTTCGCCGTCGAGCAGCAGGTACTCGCGCCGCACGCCGTCGCCACCGGCCTGCGCGCCCGCACCACCGGAGCCGCGGCGGATGGCGTACTGCAGCACGCGGATGGGCGCTTCGGCCTCGATCACCTCCACCGGCGTGTTGCGCGCATTGCCCACGTCGGTGGAGACGCCGGCGCGGCCCGGCGCGCTCGCGCTGGCGCCCGCGCCGCTGGCGACGATCTCGGTGAACATCCAGCGCCGGCCATCGGTGCGCGTGCCGCTGAGCGCGAGCACCGTGGCCACGCCCGCATGCGGGGCCACGCCCTCGCCTTGCGTGCCCGTGGCCTGGGCCCAGGCACCGAGGATGGCGTTGCAGGCCAGCTTGACGGTGGCCGTGCGGGCATTGACGGCCGCCGGCCAGTCGGGATTGACCACGCTGCCCGGCGGCAGCCGCAAGGTGAGCGGCACCAGGCAGCCCGCGTTGTTGGGCGCCTGCGGCGCCAGCGTGCGCATGAAGAACAGGGCGGCCGACAGCATCGCGGCGGCGGAGGCGTTGAGCGGCCCACGCACCTGGGGCGCGCTGCCCGCGAAGTCGACGGTGACCGCGCCGCCCTGCTTGTGCAGGCGCACGGCGATGGCCACCGGCGCGGCATCGTCGCCGGCGCCATCGAGCGCGTCGTGCCAGTGCCATTCGCCGTCGGGCACGGCCGCCAGGGCGGCGCGCGTCATGTCGGCGGACTGGGCGAGCAGCGCCTCGCACACGGCCGGGAACCGTTCGCCGGTGTGGCGCGCGATCTGCCGCAGCTCCCGCGCGCCCTGGGCCAGCGCGGTCCATTGCGCGTCCAGATCGCCGCGCAGGTTGGCGGGCGTGCGGGTGTTGGCGGCCAGGATGGCGTCGATGTCGGGCAGCACGCCGGCCGCGTCGCGCCAGCGCAGGGGCGGCAGGCGCAGGCCTTCCTGGTGGATCTCGGTGGCATCCGGCGGAATGGAGCCCGGCGCCATGCCGCCCACGTCCTGGTGGTGCAGGCTGGTGGCGGCGATGGCGATCAGCGCCCCGTCGTCGAAGACCGGATGCACGAGCGCGATGTCGGGCAGGTGCGTGCCGCCGGACCAGGGATCGTTGAGCAGGTAGACGTCGCCCGGGGCCATGGTCGTGCCTGGAAAGCGCGCCAGCACGCCGGCCACGGCCGGAATGAGCGAGCCCAGCAGCAGCGGCAGCGAGCGGGCCTGCGCCAGCAGCCGGCCGTCGGGCAGGAACAGCGCCGCCGCGCAGTCGCCGCCCTCGCGGGCGATGGAGGACACGGCGGCGCGCATCATGGCCGCCTGCATGCGGTCGGCCGCGCCCTGCAGCGCCAGGCGCAGAGGCTCCATGCGCAGGGCGATGGCGGGGTCGATGGGCGGGCTCATCGCGCAGCACTCCGCGCGCCAGCTGGCGGATGGGGTTGGAGGCCTTCCGCCCACGCGGGCGCGGCGCGGACGGGAAGCGACGCGCTCATCCCAAGGCCTCCAGCGCCAGAGCGCCGTCGTCCTGGACGCGCCAGTGCCATCCGGCCGGCACCCAGACGGTGGTCATGGGCGCGAAGAGCGCCGCCGGACCTATGCCCTGCGGGGCGATGCCGGCCCAGGCCTCGCCCGTCGTGCGCAGCGGCACCGCGGCCGACGCCTCCGGCCCGCGGACCATGCCCAGCGCCGCCATCACGCCGGCCTGCGGCAGCACGCGCACGGCCTTCATGCCGGCGAGCGTGGCGACCTCGGCCGCATGCTGCGCGCCGCCGCCGCCGACGGCCACCAGCAGCGCGTCGGCCGGGTCCAGGCCGCGCTGGAAGGCATGGGTCTTGAGCGCCTCGGCCATGTGCGCCGCGGCGGCCTGCACCACGGCGTCGGCCGCCCCGGCCAAAGGCAGGCCCAGCGGTCCGGCGACGTCGCGCGCCAGGGCGGCCTCGGCGGCGCGGCGGTCCAGCACCAGCCCACCGGCCAGTTGCGCGGGCAGGCGGTCGAGCACGCACAGCGCATCGCTCAGCGTGGCCAGCAGGCCGCCCTCCCCGTACGCCGCCGGCCCCGGCCACGCCCCCTGCGAGCGCGGGCCGAGACGCAGCGCGCCGCCCGCCAGCACCTGCAGCACGCTGCCGCCGCCGATGGCGATGGAGGCAATGTCCACGCAGCGCTGGCGGATGGGCAGCCCGCCGCATTCCAGCGCCTCGGCGAAGGCCGGCTGGCCGCCGTGCAGCAGGCCGATGTCGGCGCTGGTGCCGCCCACGTCCAGTGTGAGCACGGCGCCGCGGCGGTCGCCGTCGTCCAGGCAGGCCGCGACGCCGCGCAAGGCGGCGCAGGGGCCGGACATGGCCAGCCCGATGGGCCGCGCCGCCAGTTCCTGCCAGGGCTGGACCGTGCCTTCGGAATGCATGAGCATCGGCGCCGGAAGCTGGCGTGCCGACAGGGCCGCGGCCAGCGCCTCGAGGTAGCCGGCGGCCAGCGGCTTGGCATAGGCGTCCAGCGCGGTGGTCAGCCAGCGTTCGAACTCGCGCGGCGCCGGATCGACCTCGTGCGAGAGCGACACGTGCAGTTGCGGCAGGCGCGCCCGCAGCCGTGCACCGACCTGCTGCTCGTGCGCCGGCTGGCGGTGCGCGAACAGCAGGCCCACCGCCACCGCCCGCACGCCCGCGGCGGCGATGGCATCGGCCACCGCATCGAGGGCCTGCAGGTCCAGCGGCTCGACCTCGCGGCCCTCGGCATCGATGCGCCCGCCGATCTCGAAGCGCAGCGGGCGCGGAAAGAGCGCCGCCTCGGGCACGGCCGGTGCGACCACGGGCTCGTACAGCGCACGCCGGTCCTGCCGCGCCAGCACCGGCACGTCGCCGAAGCCGCGCGTCAGCAGCAGCGCGACGGGCGGCTGGTCCAGCTCCAGCAGCAGGTTGGTCACGACGGTGGCGCCGTGCACCACCCGGCCCACCTCGGCCGCTGCGATGCCGGCCTGGGCGCAGAGCCGGTCCAGCGCCTCGACCACCGGCTCGGCCAGCCGCCGGCCCGCGCGCGGATGCTTGAGGGCCACGCTGCGGCCGTCCTCGTGCAGCGCCACCGCATCGACGAAGGTGCCGCCCATGTCCACGCCCAGCGACCAGGGCGCAGCCCTCACCGGAAACGCTCCGCCGAGAAGGGCGCCAGGTCCACCTGCGTGGGCCGGCCGGCCACCAGGTGCGCGATCTCGCGGCCGGTGGTGGCCCCCATGCACATGCCCATGTGGCCATGGCCGAAGGCCAGCCAGGCGTTGTCGGCGCCGCGGGCCGGACCGACCACCGGCAGGCTGTCGGGCAGGCAGGGCCGGTGGCCCATCCAGCGGGTGAAGGCCGAGGTGTCCAGGTGCGGAAAGAGCTGCCGGCCCTGCGCCAGCAGGGCGTCGGCGCGGGCCATGTCGGGCGGCGCGGCCAGGCCGGCGAATTCCACCGTGCCCGCCAGCCGCAGGCCGACGGCCATGGGGTTGACCATGAGGTTGTGCTCCACCGCCATCACGGTGTGGCGCAACTGCAGGTTGGAACTCTGCACCGTCACGTGGTAGCCGCGCTGGGTCTCCAGCATCACCGGGCTGCCCAGCGCGGCGGCCAGCCGGCCGGACCAGGCGCCGGCCGCCACCACCACGCCGTCGACCGCCAGCGGATCGCCCTCGTCCAGGCGCAGGGCCGTGACCCGCGTGCCCTGGCGCTCGAAGCCGCTGGCACGGCGGCGAAGGTGCGTGGCGCCGCCGGCCAGGCAGCGGCGGTACAGCGCCTTGACCAGCGCCGACGGGTCGGTGGTGGAGCCGTTCTCCGGTGCGAGGATGCCGAAGCGGAAGCGGCCCTTCAGGTCGGGCTCCAGCGCCTCCAGCTCGTCCTGCGCCACGTCGCGCAGCTGCACGCCCAGCGAGCGGCGCAGTTGCATGCCCCAGGCCCACTGGGCCGCCGTCTCGCGCGAAGAAAAGACATAGAGGCAGCCGCTGCGCCGCACCAGGGGCTGCGCCTCGGCATGGGCCAGCAGCGGGGCATAGCTGTCGAAGATGGGCGCCAGCAGGCTGCGCAGCGCGGTGGCGATGCGCGTGACCTCGTCGCGCGAGGAATGCCGCAGCATGCGCAGCAGCCAGGGCAGCACCACCGGCGCATAGGCCCAGCGCACCGTCAGCGGCCCCAGCGGGTCGAGCAGCCAGCGCGGCACCTTCTTCCACATGCCCGGCATGCCGACCGGCAGGCAGGCGCTGGGCGAGAGCGAGCCGGCATTGCCGAAGGAGCAGGCCTCGCCCGCCTCCAGCGGGTCAATGAAGGTGATGCGGTGGCTGTCGCGCTGCAGCCAGGCGGCGGTGCAGACGCCCACGATTCCGGTTCCGATGACGGCGATGTGCATGGGGCGGCATTCTGGAAAGGCGGCGGGACATCAGGCCAGCCAATTCTTTTCATGGGCTCATCAAGAGTTCTGATAATCGCCCTCGCCCTCCGTCTTGCACATCCCATGCTGGTGCAGCCTTCCTCCTCCAACCTCCAGGCCCTGAGCCTGCGGCAGATGCGCGCCTTCGCCGCCGTCGCCCGCGCGGGCAGCTTCACGGCGGCGGCGCGGCAGGTCAACCTGACCCAGTCGGCGGTCAGCATGCTGGTGCAGCAGCTGGAAGAGACGCTGGGCCTGCAGCTCTTCGACCGTGGCCAGCGGGTGACGCTGACCGAGGCCGGCCGCCAGCTGCTGCCGCTGGCGCGCCGCATTCTGGACGACCTGCAGCAGATGGTCGAGGGCGCGTCGGACCTGCGCTCGCTGCGCACCGGGCTGCTGCGCGTGGTGGCGCCGCAGATGCTGGCCTGCACCTGGGTGGCCGCCGTGCTGGGCACGTTCGAGGCGGCCCATCCCGAGGTGGGCCTGCGCATGGCCGATGCCACCGCCGACGAGGTGGTGGGCATCGTTCGCCGCGGCGAGGCCGAACTGGGCGTGGGTCCCGAGCGACCCACCGGGGAAGACGTGGCGCGCACCTTCCTGATGGACGTCCCGATCCGCCTGGTCTGCCCCGTGGGCCATCCCCTGGCCCAGCGCAAGGCGGTGGCCTGGGACGAGCTGCGCTACGAACGCTGGGTGATCTATTCGAGCGAGTTCAACCGCCATCTGGAGCGGCGCCTGCAGGCGCACGATGCGTCGCTGTCGCTGCAGACCGCCGCCGAGGTGGAATACCTGACGACCGCCCTGGCCCTGGTCGGCGTGGGCACAGGGCTGGCCGCCGTGCCCGACTATGCGCGGCTGTTCGCCGGCAACTTCGGCCTGCGCTTCATCGAACTGCAGGGGCCGGAGATGCACCGGCCCTACTACCTCTACCAGCGCCGGGGGCTGGCGCTGTCGCAGCCGGCGCTGGCCTTCGTGGGCCTGCTGCTGAAGCACGCGGCGGGGGGCTGACACTCCCCATGCCGCTTCGCGGCTACCCGATCATCTACTTGCGCCCGCCAGCCACGAGGCGCATGCCCGGCATCAGCTGCGCGGCCAGGTCGGGCCGCTCCAGCGCGTAGTCCAGGTTCATGCGGGCGATCTCCACATGTTCCTCGCCCAGCGCCTGCGCGCGCGAGCCCTGGCCGCGCTCGATGGCCTGCACGAGGGCGTGGTGGGTGCGGTGCGCCTGGCGCATCCACTGCTGGCCCTCTTCCATCGAGGACTGCATCGGCAGCATGGCGCTGGGCGCGGCGAAGGGTTGGCTGGCCAGCATGTCCAGGGTTCGCAGCACCGCCGCATTGCCGCAGCCTTCGAGGATCAGGCGGTGGAAGCGGTCGTTCATCTCCACGTAGGCGGCGTAGTCGTCCAGCTCCATGGTGGGCTTGTTGACGGCGCGATCGCCTTCGTCGAGGCAGTCGTGCAGCTGGCGCAGCAGCTGGCGCGAGGCGCCGTCCTCGGCCAGCAGGCGGGCCGCGAAACCCTCGATCACGCCGCGCACGCGGATGGCGTCGGCGATCTCGCGCGAGGTGAAGGCGCGCATCTGGTAGCCGCCCGAGGGCGAGGGCTCGATCAGCCCCTCGTGCTCCAGGCTGGCCAGGGCCAGGCGCACCGGCGTGCGCGAGGCGCCGAGCCGCTCGGAGAGCGGGATCTCCGCCAGGCGCTCGCCCGGGCCGAATTCGCCCTTGAGGATCATGTCCCGGAGCTGGACGAGCACGCGTGATTGTTGGGAGTCCATGGCGCAGTTCCAAAGCTGCAGCGGATTCTAGGCGCCGGCGTGCAGCGGCATGCCCCGGCTCTGCGCTGGCGCACATGTTGCATGCAGATCGGCTGCGGCTTCGTCGACCTCCTCTACGCCCGGCCGTGGTGCATTCCTTCTCGCCAGCCTCACCAACAGAGGGAATACCGATAGAGCGACCGGCAGCAGGACCGCACATCCACCATTGACGGAACACACAGCACGCCGCGACACTGCATGCAATTGCATACAACGATGTGCAAACCCTCGATGGAGTAGCCCATGATCACCCAGGAACAGAACGACTTCATGACCCGCGTCGCCCCCGGCAAGCCGGCGGGCGAACTGCTGCGGCGCTACTGGCAGCCCGTGGCCCTGCATGAAGAGCTGGACGGCCCGCGCCCGCTCAAGGCGGTCAAGCTGATGGGCCAGGACTTCGT
Source organism: Pseudacidovorax intermedius (assembly GCF_001476815.1). Taxonomy (GTDB): domain Bacteria; phylum Pseudomonadota; class Gammaproteobacteria; order Burkholderiales; family Burkholderiaceae_C; genus Xenophilus; species Xenophilus intermedius_A. The sequence goes on from NZ_LDSL01000173.1 coordinate 21,238, forward strand.
GCTGTTCCGCGACGAGACCGGCCGTCTCGGCCTGCTCGACCGCGACTGCCCACACCGCGGTGCCGACCTCGCCTTCGGACGGCTGGAGGACGGCGGCCTGCGCTGCCCCTTCCATGGCTGGCTGTTCGACGCCACGGGCCAGTGCCTGGAGACGCCTGCCGAGCCGGTGGGCAGCAAGATGTGCACGCGCATCAAACAGGGCGCATATCCGGTGGTGGAGCGCTCCGGCATCGTCTTCGCGTACATCGGCCCGGGCGAGCCGCCGGCCTTCCCGGAATTCGACTGCTTCGTCGCGCCGGGCACGCACACCTTCGCCTTCAAGGGGCTGTGGGAATGCAACTGGCTGCAGGCGCTGGAGGTCGGCATGGACCCGGCCCATGCCTCCTTCCTGCACCGCTTCTTCGAGGACGAGGACACGTCCGAAAGCTACGGCAAGCAGTTCCGCGGCGCCTCGGCCGATTCCGACCTGCCCATCACCAAGGTGCTGCGCGAATACGACCGGCCCGAGATCGCCGTCGAGCCCACCGAATACGGCATGCGCCTGACCACGCTGCGCAAGCTCGATGAAAGCGCCACGCACGTGCGCGTCACCAACGTGATGTTCCCGCAGGCCTTCGTCATTCCCATGAGTGCGGAGATGACCATCACCCAGTGGCACGTGCCGGTGGACGACACCCACACCTACTGGTACGCCATCTTCACCAGCTTCACCGGCCCGGTGGACAAGCAGCAGATGCGCGAGCAGCGCCTGGCCACCATCGAGCTGCCCGACTACGTCTCGCGCCGCAACAAGTCCAACCAGTACGGCTATGACGTGCAGGAGCAGGCCAGCCAGACCTTCACCGGCATGGGCATGGACATCAACGTGCACGACCAGTGGGCCTGCGAATCGCAGGGCCCCATCCAAGACCGCAGCCGCGAGCACCTGGGCGCCACCGACAAGGGCATCATCACCTTCCGCCGCATGCTGGTGCGCGCCATCGAGAGCGTGCAGCGCGGCGAGCGGGAGGCGCCGCTGCTCATCGGCGCCGACCAGGCCGCCGCCTTCAGCGGCCCGCCCTCCATCGACGGCGTGAACGACCGCGGCAGCGACAACGACGCCTACTGGCGCGAGGCCGACCGCGAGCGCCGCCTCAAGAGCAGCTGGGCCGCCGCCCGGCTGAACAACGGCCAGGCGGGCTGAACGCCATGGCGAGCTTCGTGGACCGCCACGGCCTGTGGACCGACGAGCAGGCCCGCCAGGCCGCCGAGCTGGACCGGCGCTTGGCCAGCGGCGAGGTGGAGGTGGTGCGCTTCGCCTGGCCCGACCAGCACGGCCTGCTGCGCGGCAAGACCCTGGTGGCCAGCGAGGCGCGCAGCGCGCTGCGCGGCGGCGTGAACCTCACCACCACCCTGCTGGCCAAGGACACCTCGCACAAGACGGTGTTCCCGGTGTTCAGCGCCGGCGGCGGTTTTGCGCTGCCCGGACTGCAGGGCGGCGCCGATTTCACCCTGGTGGCCGACCCCGGCACCTTCCGCATCCTGCCCTGGGCCAAGAAGACCGGCTGGGTGCTGTGCGATGCCTACATGGCCGACGGCAGCCCCTGCCCCTTCGCCACGCGGCGCATCCTGCAGAAGGCGGTGGATGAACTCGGCCGCGAGGGCCTGGACTTCGTCGCCGGGCTGGAAGTGGAGTTCCATGTCTTCCAGCTCGACGACGCGCGCATGGGCCTGGCCGACTCGGGCCAGCCCGGCGAGCCGCCGCGCGTGTCGCTGCTGTCGCACGGCCACCAGTACCTCACCGAGTTGCGCTACGACCGCGTCGACGCGGT
>NZ_LDSL01000174.1 GCF_001476815.1 Pseudacidovorax intermedius
ACAACGGCCAGCACATCCTGGATGTCACGGGCCTGGAGATCCGCGACCCGCTGGCCTTCGAGTCCGAGGTGAACCAGTGGCCCGGCGTGGTCACCGTGGGCGTGTTCGCGCACCAGAAGGCTCATGTGTGCCTGCTCGCCACGCCCGAAGGCGTGCAGACGCTGACCTTCTGAGCCGGTCAGACGCCGGCCTGCGCCATGCGCGCCGGCGTTCGCCTCAGAAGCGGATGCCGGCCGGGTTGGACGGCGTCGGCCCGGACGGGGCGGGCGCAGGCGGCGCTGCCGGTGGCGGCGCGGCCTGGGCTGGCGCCGCTGGCGACGCGACCAGCGGCCGCGGCGCGGGGCTGCGGTAGGCCGCCGGCAGCTGGCTCTGCCGCGGATAGCCGGCGGCATCCAGGTACTGCGCCCACTCCGCATCGGCATAGCCGCGCAATTGCTGATTGCCGATCGTCAGCAGCGGCAGCCCGGTCTGGCCGCTGAGCCGTTGCAGCGCCTCGGCGTCCGCACTCGCATTGACCGTGCGCTCCCGGAAGGGCACGCCCCGGTTCCTCAGCATGTTGCGGCCTTCGTCGCAGGGCGCGCAGTCGCGCTGGGTATACAGCGTGACGGGAAAGCGTTGCACGACCTGCCGCAGCGCGTAGGGCAGGGCGTCTCCACCCGTTTCCACCTCGCTCGGCGTGGCGATCTCCACCGGCTGCGCGGAGGCCGACGGCGGCCGGTCCGAGAAGGTGACGCGGCCCTGTGCGTCCACCGAACGGTAGAGCGGCTGGGCCATCGCGCCGCCAGCGATGCACAGCACGGCGAGGGCGGCCGGCAGCACGGCGCCGGCAGCGCGGGAAAGGACCGGGCGCCGCATCACGGTCACGCCAGCGCTTCTTCGGCCAGCGGCTCGCTCATGCCCTGGTGGCGCAGCAGCGCGTCGATGCTGGGCTCGCGGCCGCGGAAGGCCTTGAACGATTCCATCGCGCTGCGGCTGCCGCCGGCCTCGAGGATGGCCTGGCGGTAGCGGCGGCCGGTTTCCACGCTGGGCAGGCCCTGCGCGTCCACGGTTTCCTCGAAAGCGGCATAGGCGTCCGCAGACAGCACCTCGGCCCACTTGTAGCTGTAGTAGCCGGCCGCATAGCCGCCCGAGAAGATGTGCGTGAAGGTCATGGGCGTACGGCTGAAGTCCGGCGAGGGCAGCACGGCGACCCCGGCGCGCACCTCGTTCAGCAGCGCCATCACCGCATCGGGCCGGGCGTGGCTGGCGTCCAACTGCGTGTGCAGCAGCATGTCGAACAGCGCGAACTCGATCTGGCGCAGCGTCTGCATGCCGCTCTGGAAGTTCTTCGCCGCGATCATCTTGTCGTAGAGCGCGCGGGGCAGCGGCTCGCCCGTGTCCACATGGGCCGTCATGTTCTGCAGCACGTCCCATTCCCAACAGAAGTTCTCCATGAACTGGCTGGGCAGTTCCACCGCATCCCACTCGACGCCGCTGATGCCCGAGACGTCGTGCTCGTTCACCTGCGTCAGCATGTGGTGCAGGCCGTGGCCGAACTCGTGGAACAGGGTGATGACGTCGTCGTGCGTCAGCAGCGGCGGCTTGCCATCCACGCCCTCGGCGAAGTTGCACACCAGGTGCGCCACTGGCGTCTGCAGCCGCTGGTCGTCGGGCCGCAGCCAGCGGGCGCGCACGTCGTCCATCCAGGCGCCGCCGCGCTTGGCCGCGCGGGCGGAAGGATCGAGGTAGAACTGACCGACCTTCTGCACGCCCTGCGGCGTCTGGCGCTCGATGCGGTAGAAGACCACGCTGGGGTGCCAGACCGGCGCCTCGTCGCGGCGGATCTGCACCTCGAACAGGTTCTGCACGATCTTGAACAGGCCGTCGAGCACCTTGGGCGCCGGGAAGTAAGGCTTGACCTCCTGCTCGCTGAAGGCATAGCGGGCCTCCTTCAGCTTCTCGCCGATGTAGCTCCAGTCCCAGGGCTGCGGATCGGCGATGCCCAGCTCATGGCTGGCGAAGTCGCGCAGCTGCACCACGTCGCGCTGGCCGTAGGGCTTGGCCTTGGCCGCGAGGTCGCGCAGGAAGCCGATCACCTGCTCGGGCGATTCCGCCATCTTGGGCACGACCGACAGTTCGCCGAAGTTGCGGTAGCCCAGCAGTTGCGACTCTTCCTGGCGCAGCTTCAGGATCTCGAGGATGAGGGGTGTGTTGTCGAAGGCCGCGTCGCCGAATTCGCTGGCGCGGGTGACGTAGGCACGGTAGAGGCGCTCGCGCAGCGCGCTGCTGCGGGCGAACTGCATCACCGGCAGGTAGCAGGGCATCTTGAGCGTGAGCTTGTAGCCGGCCTGGCCTTCCGCCTCGGCCGCGGCGCGCGCGGCGGCGACCACATCGGCCGGCACGCCTTCCAGTTCAGACTCCTGGGCGTAGTACGCGAACGCGTCCGTGGCATCCAGCGCATGCTCGCTGAATTTCTGGCTCAGTTCGGCCTGGCGCTCCTGGATCTGTGCGTAGCGCTCCCGCGCCGTACCCTGGAGTTCGGCGCCGCCGAGCACGAAATTGCGCATGGCGTTGGCGTGGGCCTGGCGCTGCTCGGCATTGAGCGTGGCCACGTCGATGGCCTTGTACTTGGCGTAGAGGCGCTCGTCAGCGCCCAGGCGCGTCCAGAACGCGGTGACGCGCGGCATGGCCTCGTTGTAGGCGGCGCGCAGGGCGGGCGTGTCGGCCACGGCGTTGAGGTGGCCGACGGCCCCCCATGCCCGGCCCAGACGCTCGGTGGCCACGTCGAGCACGCGCGCGATGGCAGACCACTCGGACGGAAACTCGGCCGCCGTGACCTGCTCCAGGGCCGCTTCGGCCTGCCGCAGCAGGTCGTCGATGGCGGGCGCCACATGTTCGGGCTGGATGCGGTCGAACAGGGGCAGGTCGGAGAAGTCGAGCAGCGGATTGGAGGTCATGCTGCCGATTTTGAGGCAAAGGCGGCGCCTTCAAGCGCCGGACATCGCCATGGCCGCGATGCAGGCCGGCTATTGCCGGGCCGGCCTGGGGCGCGATCAGGCGGCGGCGACGCGCTCGGCCGACTCCACCGTGTTGACCAGCAGCATGGTCACCGTCATCGGGCCCACGCCGCCGGGCACGGGCGTGATCCAGCCGGCCACTTCCTTGACCGTCGCGAAGTCCACGTCGCCGCAGAGCTTGCCCTCGTCGTTGCGGTTCATGCCCACGTCGATCACGATTGCGCCCGGCTTGACCATGTCGGCCGTGACCGTGTTGCGGCGGCCCACGGCGGCAACCACGATGTCGGCCTGGCGCACGTGGTGGGCCAGGTCGGCGGTGGCGCTGTGGCAGACGGTGACGGTCGCGTTCTTGGCCAGCAGCATCAGCGCCATCGGCTTGCCCACGTTGTTGCTGCGGCCGATGACCACCGCATGCTTGCCCTTGATAGGCACGCCGGTGCTCTCCAGCAGCTTGATGCAGCCGTAAGGCGTGCACGACCAGAAGCCCGGCAGCCCGGTCATCAGCGCGCCGGCGCTGGCGACGTGGAAGCCGTCCACGTCCTTCTCCGCGGCGATGGTCTCGATCACCTTGTCGGCGTCGATGTGCTTCGGCAACGGCAGTTGCACCAGGATGCCGTGGATGGCCGGATCGGCATTGAGCGCGCGCACGCGCTCGAGCAGGTCGGCCTCGGTCATGGTGGCCTCGTAGCGCTCCAGCACCGAATGCATGCCGGCCTGCTGGCAGGCCTCGACCTTCTTGCCCACGTAGACCTGACTGGCCGGGTCTTCGCCCACCAGGATCACCGCCAGGCCCGGCGTGACGCCGCGCGCCTTGAGGGCGGCGGTGCGCTCGGCCACTTCGGCGCGGATCGTGCGGGCCACGGCATTGCCGTCGATGAGTTGTGCGGTCATGGTTGCAGGCAGGGAAGGGGAATGAAAAACGCCCGCGGCCAGGGCCGAACGGGCGTGAGGAATGAGCGGCGGGCGGCGCGGGTCGGCGTCAGGCCTTGGCGTTCTGGCCCAGGGCGATCTTCAGCAGATCGGCCACCGTGTTGGCGTTGAGCTTTTCCATGATGTTCGCGCGGTGCGCCTCCACCGTCTTGATGCTGATGCCCAGGTCGTCGGCGATCTGCTTGTTCAGGCGGCCGGCGACGATGCGCTCGAGCACCTGCGATTCGCGGCCGGTGAGCTTGGACAGCAGCGCGTCGCGGCTGGCGGACTGTTGGTACTGCGCGAAAGCCGTGCGGGCATGGTCGAGCATGCGTTCCACCAGCGACACCAGCGCCTCTTCGTTGAAGGGCTTCTGGATGAAGTCCATGGCGCCCTTCTTCATGGAGTCGACGGCCATCGGCACGTCGCCATGGCCGGTGATGACCACGATGGGCAGCGGGGACTTGCGCTCGATCAGCTTGTCCTGCAGTTCCAGGCCCGACATGCCGGCCATGCGGATGTCGACGATCAGGCAGGCCACTTCGCGCGGGTCGTAGCGGGCCAGGAAGGACTCGGCGGATTCGAAGCAGCGGACGCGGTAGTCCTTGCCTTCGAGCAGCCACTGGAGCGAGTCGCGGACGGCTTCGTCGTCGTCCACCACATAGACCGTGCCCTTCTTGGGGATCAAACTCATGCGCTTACCTTTGCGTCTCAAGAAATCGCGGAGCCTGCCCCGGCCTTGCCGGCTGCGGCAGGCGGCTGGCCGGTGGCGGTCCAATCGGGGGGGCGTTCGTCGGGTGCTACGGAATCCGGAGCGCTGCCCACTGGTATCCAGAAGGAAAAACGGCAGCCGACGATGTCCGTTCCATTGTAGAGGTTCTCCGCCTGCATCCGGCCCTTGTGCGACTCCACGATGCTGCGGCAGAGGTTCAGGCCGATGCCCATGCCTTCGGCCTTGGTGGAGAAGAAGGCCTCGTAGAGCCGCTCCATGACTTCGGGCGCCAGGCCCTTGCCGGTGTCCTGCACCGCGAACTCGATGGCCTCCTGGCCTTCCACCTTGCGCGGCACCACGCGCAGCTCGACGGTGCGGCGGGCCGGCGGGCGCTGCGCCAGGTCGATGGATTCGGCGCCGTTCTTCATCAGGTTGACCAGTACCTGCTCGATGAGGATCGGGTCCACATGCACCGTGGGCAGCCGCGCGGCCACATAGTGGTTCAGCCGCACGTTGCGGCGCTTGAGCTCGATGCCGGCCAGCTCCACCGCCTCGCCCACCATGGTGGCGACTTCCGAGGGCGCACGGTTGGGCTCGCTGCGCTTCACGAAGGAGCGGATGCGCTGGATGATCTGCCCCGCCCGCTGGGCCTGCTTGGCGGTCTTCTCCAGCGCGCCGAGCAGGGCCTCGGTGTCGATCTGCTGGCCGCGGATGCGCGACATCATGCCGTTGCAGTAATTGCTGATGGCCGTCAGCGGCTGGTTCAGTTCGTGCGCCACGCTGGAGGCCATCTCGCCCATGGTGATCAGGCGGCTGGCGGACTGGGCCCGGTCGGCCTGCTGGGCGGCCTGTTCCTCGGCGTCGCGGCGGGCCGTGATGTCGGTGGCGATCACCAGCTGCGCCAGGCGGCCGTCCACCCAGGTCAGGTAGCGCGAGCGCACCTCCAGCCACTTGTTGAGGTGCGGCACGAAGATCTCGTTGTTGGCGGGCTGCGCGGCGGTGAGGGCGTCGGTGGGCAGGCCGGCCAGCGGGTCGACGTCGTCCAGGTCGTTGCCGTGGCTGGGCGAGGGCGCGGCGCCGGCCTGCGCCACCATGCCCAGGTGGCCGACCGTGTCGGAGCCGAACCAGGCGCGGTACATCTTGTTGGCGAACAGCAGTTCCTCGCTGCCCAGGGGCGCCACAGACACGGACGCGTCCAGCGCTTCGAGCACCGTGGTGAAGCGCTCGTGCGAGGCCGACAGCTGCTCGCGGATGCGCGTCGGCTCGGTGATGTCGGTCATCGACGTCATCCAGCCAGTCTGGTGGCCGCGGGCGTCGACCAGCGGCGACACGTAGAGGCGCGCCGGGAAGATCGTGCCGTTCTTGCGCCGCACCCGCACCTGGAAGCCGCCGGGCAGGGCGCGGCCGTGGATCTCTTCCTCCAGCCGCTCGTTCATCAGCTCGTGGTCGCTTTCCAGCCAGTAGGGGAAGGGGGGGCGGCGGCCGACCAACTCGTCCTCGCTCCAGCCGGTCATGGTGCAGAAGGCGGCGTTGACGTAGGTGATGCTGCCGTCCAGGTCCAGCACGCGCATGCCGGTGAGCATGGAGTCCTCCATCGCGCGGCGGAAATTGGTCTCGGCGACCAGCGCCTGCTGCGTCGCCAGCCGGCGGCGGGTGTGGCGCCAGGTGCCGATGAGCAGCACGCTGGTCAGCACCGACAGCGCCGCCACCAGCCAGAACAGCCCATTGCCCACCAGGCCCAGCGACGTGCGCCAGGCCTGGGCCCGCAGCACCAGGCTGTTGCCCACGGGCGAGACCGGCACTTCGTACTCGTTCGTCGGCTCCGCCCAGGGCAGGGGGCGGGACTCGGCCGGACTTCGGCTGTCGGTGGTGGTGCCCGCCAGCAGCTTGCCCGTGCCGTCGAGCAGCGACACGGCGTACTTGGCCGACACCTCGGGCGGAATGCCGTAGCGCAGCAGGCCGTCCACCGAGAACTCGCCCAGGACGGTGCCGGCGAAGAGGCCCTGGTCGAAGAGCGGGATGTGCAACTGCAGCGGCGCGGTCCGGTCACCGGTGGCGGTGGGCTGCGAATACACCGGCTGCGCCAGCTCGCGGGCCAGGGCGTAGTGGGTTTCGATATCGCCCGGGCGCAGCGCGTCGCCGGCCATGTGCTGCTGGGCCGGCGGCACGCTCGGCGCGGCATAGGTGGCGCGCCAGATGCGCCGGTCGTCGATCCAGCTGATGGACTGCAGCTCCGGGAATTGGCTCACCAGCGATTCCGCGCGGCTGGTGAATTCGATGGGGTCGATTTCGTGGCTGCTGGCATCGCGCGCGAGCCGCATCAATTGTTCCTGCCGCTCCAGCAGGCGCAGGCGCAGGCGCTGCTGCGCATATTCGACATCGCGGCGCACCGACTCGCGCTCGCGCTCCAGCTCCTCTGCCCGCAAATACCAGAAGGCGGCCACGATGGCGGCCAGGAAAAGCAGCACGGCCGCCATGGGTACCAGCATGGCCACGCTGTCCTGCAACGGCGGGGTCTGCCTTTTCCACCAGCGCTGCCACCAGGACACGATGGACAGGGGCTGGCCGACAGAAGGAGAACGCGCGCGGGGCATGGGTCGAGTTTAGGGGCCGAATTCCATGCAAATTCATGCTGCATCACGGCAAAATTTCATATTGAGAAAGTTCATGGCGCCATTTGGAATGCCAAATTTTTTGTGAGACACTCCCGCCGCCCGCGCGATGCGGCCTTTCTTCCTCTCTCAATTAACGTACGCCACGTACACACCGAATCAAGGAGACCCGGATGTCGGCCAACCCCGAGAAACCCACTGGCGCCGCAGCGAACGAAGCTGACGTGCAAGAGATGCAGGAATGGAAGGACGCGCTGTCGGCCGTCATCCAGAACGAGGGTGCCGAACGTGCGCACGCCCTGCTCGAAGAACTGCTCGAGCATGCCCGCCAGAACACGGTGGACATGCCCTTCTCGGCCAACACGGGTTATGTGAACACCATCGAGCCGAGCCAGGAAGCCCGCAGTCCCGGCAACCTGGAGATCGAACAGCGCCTGCGCGCCTACATGCGCTGGAACGCCATGGCCATGGTGGTCAAGGCCAACCGCCACCATCCGCCCGAAGGCGGCGACCTGGGAGGCCACATCGGCTCCTTCGCCTCGCTGGCCAGCATGTTCGGCGCCGGCTTCAACCACTTCTGGCACGCCGAGAGCGAAAAGCACGGCGGCGACCTGCTCTACATCCAGGGCCACGTCTCGCCCGGCATCTATGCCCGCGCCTACCTCGAAGGCCGCCTTTCCGAAGAGCAACTGCTCAACTTCCGCCAGGAAGTGGACGGCAAGGGCCTGTCGAGCTACCCGCACCCCAAGCTGATGCCCGAGTTCTGGCAGTTTCCAACGGTGTCCATGGGCCTGGGCCCGCTGATGGCCATCTACCAGGCGCGCTTCCTCAAGTACCTGCACGCCCGTGGCATCGCCGACACCGCCAACCGCAAGGTGTGGGTGTTCTGCGGCGACGGCGAAATGGACGAGGTCGAATCGCTGGGCGCCATCGGCCTGGCCGCGCGCGAGAACCTCGACAACCTGATCTTCGTCATCAACTGCAACCTGCAGCGCCTGGACGGTCCGGTGCGCGGCAACGGCAAGATCATCCAGGAACTGGAAGGCGAATTCCGCGGCTCCGGCTGGAACGTCGTCAAGCTGATCTGGGGCAAGGGCTGGGACGCGCTGCTCGCCAAGGACCATGACGGCGCCCTGCGCGAGCTCATGATGAACACCAACGACGGCGACTACCAGGCCATGAAGGCCAACGACGGCGCCTACGTCCGCAAGCACTTCTTCGGCCGCGACCCGCGCACGGCCAAGATGGTCGAGCACATGAGCGACGACGAGATCTGGGCCCTGCAGCGCGGCGGCCACGACTCCCAGAAGGTCTACGCGGCCTTCCATGCCGCCCAGAACCATGCCGGCCAACCCACCGTCCTGCTGGTCAAGACGGTCAAGGGCTTCGGCATGGGCAAGATCGGCGAGGGCAAGAACACCGTCCACCAGACCAAGAAGCTCGGCGACGAGGACATCAAGGCCTTCCGCGACCGCTTCAACATCCCGATCCCCGACAGCCAGCTGGCGGACTTGCCCTTCTACAAGCCGGCCGACGACACGCCGGAAATGAAGTACCTGCACGAGCGCCGCAAGGCCCTGGGCGGCTACCTGCCGCACCGCCGCGTCAAGGCCGACGAGAGCTTCACCGTGCCTTCGCTCGACACCTTCAAGGCCGTGCTGGAGCCCACCGCCGAAGGTCGCGAGATCTCGACCACGCAGGCCTACGTGCGCTTCCTGACGCAGCTGCTGCGCGACAAGGCCCTGGGCCCGCGCGTGGTGCCCATCCTGGTGGACGAGGCCCGTACCTTCGGCATGGAAGGCCTGTTCCGCCAGGTCGGCATCTACAACCCGCAAGGTCAGCAGTACACCCCGGTCGACAAGGACCAGGTCATGTACTACAAGGAAGACAAGGCCGGCCAGATCCTGCAGGAAGGCATCAACGAGGCCGGCGGCATGTCCAGCTGGATCGCCGCGGCCACGTCGTACAGCACGAACAACCGCATCATGGTGCCGTTCTACGTGTACTACTCGATGTTCGGCTTCCAGCGCATCGGCGACCTGGCCTGGGCGGCCGGTGACATGCAGGCCCGCGGCTTCCTGCTGGGCGGCACCTCGGGCCGCACCACGCTGAACGGCGAAGGCCTGCAGCACGAGGATGGCCATAGCCACATCCTGGCCAACACCATCCCCAACTGCGTCAGCTACGACCCGACCTTCGCCCATGAAGTGGCGGTGATCCTGCACCACGGCCTCAAGCGCATGGTCGAGAAGCAGGACAACGTCTATTACTACCTGACGCTGCTCAACGAGAACTACGCGATGCCCGGCCTGCAGCCCGGCACCGAAGAGCAGATCATCAAGGGCATGTACATGGTCAAGCAGGCGCCCGCGCTCGACGCCAAGGCGCCCACGGCCCAGCTGCTGGGCAGCGGCACCATCCTGCGCGAATCCTTCTTCGCCCAGGAACTGCTCGAAAAGGACTGGGGGGTCGCCGCCTCGGTGTGGAGCTGCCCGAGCTTCAACGAGCTGACCCGCGACGGCCAGGACGCCGACCGCTGGAACCTGCTGCACCCGACCGACACGCCGCGCGTGCCCTTCGTCGAAGAGCAGCTGGGCAAGACCACCGGCCCGGTGGTCGCGTCCACCGACTACATGAAGGCCTACGCCGAGCAGATCCGTCCCTTCATCCCCAAGGGCCGCAACTACAAGGTGCTGGGCACCGACGGCTTCGGCCGCTCGGACTTCCGCAGCAAGCTGCGCGAGCACTTCGAGGTGAACCGCCACTACATCGTGGTGGCCACGCTCAAGGCCCTGGCCGAGGACGGCGCGGTGCCGGCGGCCAAGGTGGCCGAGGCCATCAAGAAGTACGGCATCAACGCCGACAAGATCAACCCGCTCTACGCGTAATCCATCCACGGAACTGAAACGCCTCGAAGGCGGGAGACACGAACATGGCAGCAGTGGAAGTGAAAGTGCCCGACATCGGCGACTTCGACGAAGTCGCGGTGATCGAAGTGCTGGTCAAGCCCGGCGACACGGTCAAGGCCGAGCAGTCGCTGATCACGGTCGAATCGGACAAGGCCTCGATGGAGATTCCGTCGTCGGCGGCCGGTGTGGTCAAGGAAGTCAAGGTCAATGTCGGCGACAAGGTCAAGGAAGGCTCCGTCGTCCTGATCCTGGAAGGCGAGGGCGCTGGCGCCCCGGCCGCACCGGCTGCAGCGCCGGCCGAGGCCGCCGCGCCCGCCCCGGCGCCGCAGGCCGCGCCCGCGCCGGCACCCGCCGCCGCGGCGCCGGCTGCGGCCTCGGGCCCGGTCGAGATCAAGGTGCCCGACATCGGCGACTTCAAGGACGTCGCGGTGATCGAGGTGCTGGTCAAGCCCGGCGACGTGGTCAAGGCCGAGCAGTCGCTGATCACGGTCGAGTCGGACAAGGCCTCGATGGAGATTCCGTCGCCGGCCGCCGGCACGATCAAGGAACTCAAGGTCAAGGTGGGCGACACGGTCAACATCGGCGACCTGATCGGCATGCTGGAAGGCGCCGCCGGCGCCGCGCCGGCGGCGCCTTCCAGCATGC
>NZ_LDSL01000175.1 GCF_001476815.1 Pseudacidovorax intermedius
CCCCTCTCCCCGGCCCTCTCCCGCAAGGGGAGAGGGAGGAAGACCCCGCCCGAATCGTCTGTCGCTGCTGCCATGACCGCCATCCTCTTCATCGAGCAGATGCTCAACGGCCTGGGCTACGGGCTGATGCTCTTCCTGCTGGCGGCGGGGCTCACGCTGGTGTTCGGCATCATGGACGTGATGAACCTGGCCCATGGCTCGCTCTTCATGGGCGGGGCCTACGTGGCGGCCACGGTGCACACGGCCAGCGGCTCCTTCGTGATGGCGGTGGCCTCGGCGGTGCTGCTGGTGGTGGTGCTCGCCGTGCTGCTCGAATGGCTGCTGGTGCGCCACCTGTACGGCCGCGACCACCTGTCGCAGGTGCTGGCCACCTTCGGCGTGATCCTGGTCGCCGACGACGTGGCCAAGATGATCTGGGGCCCGGCGCCGGTCATGGCCTCGGCGCCGCAGGCGCTGTCGGGTGCGGTGGAGCTGATGCCCGGCCTGCCCTATCCGGCCTACCGCCTCGTCATCCTCGCGGCCGGCGTGCTGGTGGCGCTGGGCCTGTATGCGCTGGTCAACCACACGCGCATGGGCATGCTGGTGCGGGCCGGTGCCTCCAACCGCGCCATGGCCGAGTTCATGGGCGTGCGGGTGGACCGGGTGTTCTCGCTGGTCTTCCTGCTGGGCGCGGCGCTGGCGGCCCTGGCCGGCGCGCTGATGGGCCCGCTCACCGCCGTGCAGGTGGGCATGGGCGAGGAGATCCTCATCCCCTCGCTGGTGGTGCTGGTCATCGGCGGCATCGGCTCGGTGCGCGGCGCCTTCGTGGCGGCGATGCTGGTGGGCCTGGTGGACACCATCGGCCGCGCCTTCGTGCCCATGGCGCTGCGCGGCGTGCTGCCGCCCACGCTGGTGTCGGACCTGGGGCCCCTGATCGCGGGCTTGGCCACCTATGCGCTGATGGCGGTGGTGCTGGCCGTCAAGCCGACCGGGCTGTTCCCGGCGCGGGGCTGAGCGGCATGGCACGCGCATTGCCCTGGATCGCCCTGGCGCTGCTGGCGGCCTTTCCGCTGCTGGCACCGCTGGTAGGGCTGGACTACTACGTCAACTTCGTGCGCCGGGTGCTGGTCTTCGCGCTGGCCGCGGCCAGCCTGAACTTCATCCTCGGCTTCGGCGGCCTGGTGGCGCTGGGCCACATGGGCTTCGTGGGCGTGGGCGCCTACACGCTGGTGGCACTGGCCGATGCCGGCCAGGTCTCGGCCTGGCTGCTGTGGCCGGCCGCGGCGCTGGTGGCCGGCGGGGTCGCCGCGCTGGTGGGCCTGGTGGCGCTGCGCACGCGGGGCGTCTACTTCATCATGATCACGCTGGCCTTCGCGCAGATGCTGTACTTCGCGGCCGTGTCGCTGCGTGCCTATGGCGGCGACGACGGCTACAACCTGATGCAGCGGCCAGAGCTCGGCCTGGGCCTGGACCTGGCCAACGAGCCCACCTTCTACTGGGTGGTGCTGGCGCTGTTCGCGGCGGTGATGACGCTGATGAACCGCGCCACGCGGGCGCGCTTCGGCCAGGCGCTCGTGGGCATCCGCGACAACGAGGTGCGCATGCAGGCCATGGGCTATCCGGTGTTCCGGCTCAAGCTGGTGGCCTTCGCGTTGGCCGGCGCGGTGGCGGGGCTGGCGGGTGCGCTGCTGGTCACGCACAACAACTTCGTCAGCCCCTCGGTCATGCACTGGACACAGTCGGCCACGCTGATCGTGATGGTGGTGATCGGCGGTGTGGGCCATCGCTGGGGCGGGCCGGTTGGCGCGGCCGTGTGGATCGGGCTCGAAGAAGTCGTGCGCCGCTTCACCGACTACTGGCACCTGCCGCTGGGGCTGCTGCTGATCGCCATCGTCTTCCTCGCGCCGCGCGGACTGGCGGGGCTGCGCTGGCCGGCACGGCGGCGACGCGCATCGCCTGCCTCGGCGGGCGCGGTGACCGAAGGGAGCGCGTCATGAGCCTGTTCGAAGTCGACGGCCTGCGCAAGAACTTCGGCGCCCTGCGCGCCACCGACGACGTGTCGCTCACCGTCGACGCCGGCCAGATCCATGCGCTGATCGGGCCCAACGGCGCGGGCAAGTCCACGCTGGTCAACCTGATCTCGGGGCTGATCGCGCCCGACGCGGGCCGCGTGCGCCTGGACGGCGTGGACCTGACGCCGCTGCCCATGCATGCCCGCGTGCGGGCGGGGCTGTCGCGCTGCTTCCAGATCACCAGCATCTTCCGCCAGTCCACGGTGATGGAGAACCTGCTGCTGGCCGCCCAGGCGCATGCCGGCAGCAGCCTGCGCTTTCTGGGCGAGCGCAACCGCGAGGCCGCGCTGCGCGCCACGGCCGACGAACTGGCCGCCCGCGTGGGCCTCTCGCATGCGCTGGACCGCATCGCCGGCACGCTGCCGCACGGCGCGCAGCGGCAACTGGACGTGGCCTTGGCCCTGGCCGCGCGGCCCAAGCTGCTGCTGCTGGACGAGCCCATGGCCGGCATGGGCCCGGAGGACTCGCAACAGATGACCGCCCTCATCCACGAACTCCAGCGCGACATGGCGATCCTGCTGATCGAGCACGACATGAAGGCCGTCTTCGAGCTGGCCGACCGCATCTCGGTGCTGGTCTACGGCCGCGTGCTGGTGGCCGGCAGCGTCGACGAGATCCGCGGCCATCCGCAGGTGCAGGCGGTGTACCTGGGCACGGAAGAGGTGGACGCATGAGCGAAGGCGCAACCCTGCTGCTCGAAGCCCGCGGCCTGGAGGCCGGCTACGGCGCCAGCCAGGTGCTGTTCGGCATCGACCTCGACATCCGCCACGGCCAGGTGCTCACGCTGCTGGGCCGCAACGGCATGGGCAAGAGCACCACGCTCAAGACGCTGATCGGCGCCCTGGCCCTGCGCCGCGGCAGCATCCGCTTCGGCGGCGAGCTGGTGCATGGCCGGCGGCCCGATGCCATCGCGCGGCTGGGCGTGGCCATCGTGCCCGAGGGGCGGCAGTGCTTTCCCAATCTGACGGTGCGCGAGCACCTGGTGGCCTTCGCCGACCAGCGCAACGGCCTGCGCGACGGCTGGACACTCGAGAAGCTCTATGCGCTCTTCCCGCGCCTGGCCGAGCGCGCGGACAACCTGGGCCACCAGCTGTCGGGCGGCGAGCAGCAGATGCTCGCCATCGCCCGCGCGCTGTCGACCAACCCGCGCCTGCTGATCCTGGACGAGGCCACCGAGGGCCTGGCGCCGGTGATCCGCGAGGAGATCTGGCGCTGCCTGCGCCGGCTGAAGGAGGCGGACCAGACCACGCTGGTGGTGGACAAGTACATCGAGCGCCTGCTCGGCCTGGCCGACCGGCACGTGGTGCTGGAGCGCGGCCGTGTGGTGTGGCAGGGCGACTCGGCGGCGCTGGATGCCGACCGGGGCGTGTGGTCGCGCTACCTGGGGGTGTAGGCCGCGCTCAGCGGAGCAGGCGGGCCGGGCGGCACGCGCTCAGCCGCGTCGCTCGCGCACCCGCAGCATGCCCTCCTGCGCGGTGGAGGCCACCAGCCGCCCGTCGCGCGCGAACACGCTGCCGCGGCACAGCCCGCGCGCGCCGCTGGCGCTGGGCGAGTCGATGACGTAGAGCAGCCAGTCGTCGAAGCGGAAGTCGCGGTGGAACCACATCGCATGGTCCAGGCTGGCCGCGCGCACCTGGCCGGTCAGGAAGCTCAGGCCGTGCGGGATCATGGCGGCGCGCAGCAGCCCGTGGTCCGACGCATAGGCCAGCAGCGCGCGGTGCACGTTGGGGTCGTCCGGCAGCGGCGCCACGGCGCGCATCCACACGGCGCTGCCGCCATCGCGCGGCAGCGGGGCCAGCAGGTCGTCCTGCTCGACGGTGCGGAACTCGATGCCGTGCGGCGCGGTGCCCTTCACGCGGAAGGGCTCGGGCAGCAGGTCGCCCAGCGCTCGGCGGCGCTCGCGGTCGCTGGGCAGCGCGTCGGGCGGCGCGACCTCGGGCATGGCCAGCTGGTGCTCCACGCCGCGGTCGCGCGTCTGGAACGAGGCCGCCATCTCGAAGATGATGCGGCCCGACTGCCGCGCCAGCACGTGGCGGGTGGTGAAGCTGCGTCCGTCGCGCACCCGGTCCACGCTGTAGTCGATGGGCGCGTGCTCGCCGGGCAGCAGGAAGTAGGCATGCATGGAATGCACCGGCCGGTCGGGCTCGACCGTCAGGCAGGCGGCCATCAGCGACTGGCCCAGCACCTGGCCGCCGAAGACGGCCAACGTGCCGATGTCCTCGCTCTGCGCGCGGAAGCGGTCCTCGCCCAGCGGCTCCATGCGCATGAGGGCGACGAGGTCCTCGACGAGGCAGGCGGTGTTGGGGGCATCGGTCATGGAAAAGCGGCGAAAGCAAAGCAGGCCGCCACCTTAGCAAAGCGCACGCCGGCCGGCAGCCACGCGGGCGACGCGGGTCGCCACAATCCCGCCATGCGCCGACCCGCCACACCCGCCGACCTTGCCGCCGTCCATGCGATCTACATGCACCCCGACGTGGTGCCCTTCCTCACGCACGAGCCGATGCCGCTGGAGGACTTCCGCGCCGTGTTCGACGAGCTGCAGGCCGCGGGCGCCTTCTTCGTGTGGGAGGTGGCCGGCGAGGTGGCCGGCTTCTACCGCGCCGTGCGCCATTCCGGGCGGGCCCGCCACGTGGCCCTGCTCGGCACGCTGGCGGTCGACCCGCGCCACCATGGCCGGGGCGTGGGCCGCGCCATGATCGGCGATGCCCTCACCCATCTGCGCGACGAGGGCGCGTTGCGCATCGAGCTTTTCGCCGAAAGCGACAACCCACGCGCGCTGCGCTTCTACCGGTCCCTCGGCTTCGTGCACGAGGGCACGCTGCGCGGCTTCTACAAGCGGGCCGCGCAGGACCACTATGTGGACGAATGGGTGCTCGGGCTCTGGCTCGGGCCGCCTTCGGGCGTGTGACAGGTCACGCTGAGCTTGTTGCCGTCCGGGTCGCGGAAGTAGGCGCCGTAGTAGTTCGGGTGATAGTGCGGCCGCAGGCCCGGCGGGCCCTCGCTGCGGCCACCCAGCCGCAGGGCGAGGGCATGGGCTTCGTCCACCTGGGCGCGGGTGGCGGCCAGCAGGCCCAGCATGCCGCCGTTGCCGGCCAAGGCCGGCTGCTGGTCGTAAGGCCGGCCCACCAGCAGCAGGGGCCGCTCGACGCCGGGTTGCTGCCAGCCGGCGAAGGGCCGCTCGCGGTCGATGAAGCGCTGCTGCAGGCCCAGGACGGCCAAGATCGGCTGGTAGAACGCCAACGCGCGCTCGAAGTCGTTGGTGCCGAGGAAGACGTGCGAGATCATCCTGACAGCATAGAGGTGCCGAAAGTCACCCGTCCCGCCATGGGCCATTGGCAGAATGCCGGCCCATCATTGCCACCACTGTGAGGGAACGTTTCCATGCCATCCACCATTCGTCTGAGCCTGATCGCGGCGGCCGCGGCCTCTGCGCTCTTCGCGGGCTGCGCGTCCAACAAGGCCGACGGCGGCGCCGCCGCATCCGCCGGCAGCACGGCCGGTGCCGCGGCCTCCGCCCCGGCGGCGGCGCCG
>NZ_LDSL01000176.1 GCF_001476815.1 Pseudacidovorax intermedius
CGAGAACCATAGAACCTCAGGGCGAACGGTTTGGCAGGCTTCGGGCGCACGGCTTGGATGGCTCCGAACGAACGGCTTGGCAGGCTCTGGGCGACCGAATTGACGAATTCGGTACGCACAGGTCGGCGGCCTGCCCAGGGCCCAAGGCCTCCGATCACCCCCAAGCCCGGCGGGAGCGGCCCCCAGGGCGCGGCCGTTGGGCGTGCCGAGGCGCGCAGCCTGGCGAGTGAGGTGCGCGAGCATCGCGCACCGGCCTTGTCTGACTCGTGGCGCTTGTTTGAGCGGAGCGCGTCAGCGCGCAGCGAGTTGCGCCACGCACTCGCCAGGCGAGCACCGCAGGGGACCCCGAGCGTTCAGCGAGGGGCACGCACATCGGCCGCGCCCTGGGGGCCGCTCCCGCCGGGCGTCTTCGCGGCGACAACGGACCTTCGACCCTAGCCAGCAGCAGGCTCAGCGCCCCACAAGTCCAACAACCCGCAGCAAACAGGCAAGCACGGCAACTCCCAAGTCACCCACCCGCAGCTCCGCCGGCACAGCAGCACAGACGGGCCAACACAGGCTCAGAAGAAGTGCCGGATCCCGACATCGAAGCCGGTCGACTTGCCACCCAGATTAGTGCCGGACGCCGCCACCCCCTGGGCACCGATCGAGCGCTGCGCACCCGCACCGTTGTGGATGCGCGCCACGGCGCCGTAGACCTGCGTGCGGCGCGACAGGTTGTGGCCGTAGCCCAGGGCCACCTTGGTCCAGTCGGCATTGCTGCCCACGGTGTCGTAACGGCTCACCTGGGCGCGGATCTCGCCGGCGCCGACAGGCACCTTCACGCCCAGCTGCGTGGCGCGGATCTCGACCGTGCCGCGCTTCTCGCTGGCCCACAGCAGCATGGGCATGGCCACGCCGAAGTCGTAGCTCGCGCCGACGTTGCGGATGCGCACGTCCAGCGCCTGCGTCGTGCCCTGCAACTTGGCCAGCGAGCCCGACACGTGGAAGGCGCCGCCGCGCCAGCCGAAGCGGCCGCCGTTGTATTCGCCGGCCGCCGTCGGGGCGGTGTTGAGCTGCTCGCCGGCCGCGTGCTGCAGCTGGCCGTAGAAGCCGCCGATGTTGGGCGGCAGGAAGTAGCTGATGGCGTTGCTGATCTGGATCGGCGCGCCGTTCATGACGAAGGCGTTGGTGCCGCCCACGCCGTTGGTCAGGAAGGGGTCGAAGATCAGCGCGTTCAGGAAGGTGGCCGAGTCGTCGCGGCCCAGCCGCAGTTCACCGAAGGGGCCCATGACGCTCACCGTCGATCGGCGGTTGAAGGCCAGGCCGCCGTTGGCCGTTCCCAGGCCGGTGTCCGGCGCGAAGCCGGATTCGAGCCAGAAGCCGGCCGAGAGACCGCCGCCCAGGTCTTCCGTGCCGCGGAAGCCGATGCGGCTGATGTTGGCGCCGCTGTGGGCCAGACCCGTGCGCGAGCTGTTGTCGCCCGTCACGTGGGCGATGCCCACGTCCACCGTGCCGAAGAGCGTGACGGAGGACTGGGCCCAGGCGGCGCCAGGCAGTGCAGCGGCGGCGGCCAGCAGCGACGCGGCGCGGATCGAGAACGAGGACATGGTGCTTCTCCAGGCAAAAAATGGCAAAGGCTGTCGCTGGACCCTGCCGAAGCAGGGACCGAGGTGGTCGCGGATCAGGGGGATGGAGGGGGAGAACGAAGGACGCGGGCTCAGACGTCCAGCACCAGCCGCTTGCCGGTGCAGCGCGAAACGCAGATCATCATGGTCTTGCCCGACTGGCGTTCGATCTTGGTGAGGATGCCGTCCTGGTGGTCCAGCTCGCCGTCGAAGTCGAGCACGGCCGTCTCGCAGGCGCCGCAGACGCCTTCCTTGCAGCTGTGGTCGGGGTTCAGGCCGGCGTCGATGAGGGCGTCGAGGATGGACTTGCCGCCCGGCACCGGCACCGTCTGGCCGCTCTTCTCGCACACCACCTCGAAGCCGTGCGTCTCCACCGGCGACTCGACCACCACGGCGGCAAAACGCTCGATGTGGGCATTGGCGTAGCCCAGCTGCTCGCAGGCCTTCTCGAAGGCATCGAGCATGGGCGTGGGACCGCAGCAGTAGAAGTGGCTGTCGGCGCCGCGGCCTTCCAGCAGCTGGGCCAGCTTGGGCGGGCCACCCTGCTCGTCGTCGAAATGCCAGGTCACCGGCACCTTGGCTTCGGCCGCCAGGGCGGTGATGGGCTCGACGAAGGCGGCTTCCCTGTGGGTCCGCGCGCAGTACACCACCTCGACGGGCCGGCCCAGGGCCACCAGCCGCTGCAGCATGCAGAAGATCGGCGTCACACCGATGCCGCCGGCCACCAGCACGCTCTTGGGCGCGTCCTCGTGCAGTTCGAAGTTGTTGCGCGGGGCGGAGATGTCAATCACCTGCCCCACGCGCAGCTGCTGGTGCACGAACTTCGAGCCGCCGCGGCTGGCGCGGTCGTTGAGCACGCCCACCACGTAGCGGCCACTGTCGCTGCAGGGGTTGCACAGCGAATAGCTGCGCACCAGCCCGTTGGGCAGGTGCAGGTCGATGTGCGAGCCGGCGGCGAAGGCGGGGAAGCTCACGCCGGCCGTGGCCGGGCGGAACTCGACGCTGACGATGCCGTCGGCCTCGTGGCGCATCGTGTGGACCAGGGCTTTGAGCGTGGGGGCGGACATGGCGGAGATCTCTTTGACTTGTCGGTGTTGGGTGGGGAGGCGCGCCCTCCCCGCTGGCGTCGGCACGGGCCCGGGGTCACGCGGCGCCGCGATCATCGGCAGCGAGCAAGGCGCGTGCCGCCCGCTGCCGATCCGCCCCTGGGGTCGTCTCAGGCGGCGGCCGGCTGCTTCGCCTCGAGCTGCTGCTGCGCCAGACCGCGCAGGTGGCGGCGCAGGCGCACGATGCCCAGGTCGTGCTGGTACAGGTTCTCGTGCTGGTTGGCGTCGGGCTCCATGTCCTCCAGCATCACGCGGTCCTGTTCCAGCACGCGCCAGTGGCGCTGCTCCAGCCGGTTGCGGTACAGGAAGCGCCAGGTGTCGCGCTCCCAGCCTTTGGGCAGCTTGCGCACGCGCCAGTGGAAGACGGCCGACAGCCCGGCGGAGATGGGCGTGTAGCTGCCCACGATGATGAAGTTGCCGCCGGGGCCGCCGGTCTTCGGATACGGAATTTCCAGCCGCATCCAGTGGATGCCCGTGTCGGCCCACTCGGTCCAGTCGAAGTTGACGTTGCGCTGGCCTTCCTTCTCGAAGACGAAGCCGGTGTCGGTCGGGCGGATGCCGAACTTGGCCTTGGAATCGCCCTCGGCCATGGAATGCGACTGCTTGTGCAGGAAGGTGCCGTGCATCGGGTCCATGACGTTGTCGAGCACGTAGCGGTAGTCGCCCTTCCATTCCGTGTAGCAGAGGAAGTGGCCGTACTGCGCGTCGTCGGTCAACTCCTCGGGCAGCACCAGCGGCGGCGGCTCGTCCACCGGCTCGCTGCTGTTGTAGAGGAAGACCGCGCCCGCTGCTTCCCTGACGTGGAAGTGGCGGGTGGCACGCGTGCCTTCGAGCTTGCAGCCGGGGCTGCCGGGCACGCGGGTGGTCACGCCGTCGCAGCGCACTTCGACGCCGTGGTAGGGACAGGACAGGCGGTCGCCCAGCACCACGCCCTGCGACAGCGGCGCGCCGCGGTGGGGGCAGCGGTCTTCCAGCGCGTGCAGCACGCCGTCGAAGTCGCGCCAGAAGGCCAGCTTGCGGCCCAGGCGGCGCAGCGAGACGGGCTTCTCCTTGATGAAGGAGGATGGGCAGATCGGGTACCAGAGGTCCTTGAGGCCGACTTCCAGCAACTGGTCGACCGGATCGGCGTGGATGGCGATGGTGGTCATGGGGTGTTCCTCGCGGGGCGTCTTCTTGTTCAGGGCTGTTCCGACAGGATGGCGATTTCCTGGCGATAGACCTCTTCGGTCCAGGGCTTGCCGCTGGGGCTGGCCAGGCCGCTGTCGTTGAGCGACTGCACCAGGCCCGGCAGGTCGTGGATGCCGGCGCCGAAGGCGCGCTCGATGGCATCGCCCAGCAGGTCTTCGTAGGTGGTGGGGTTGCGCTTGCGCGCCTGGTGGGGCTCGAGGTAGCGGTCGGTCATGGTGTGCTCCATCGGGGGGCTGGGATTCGGTGGGGGCCGAAGGCGGGTCGGTGTCTCACTCGGCCTTGATGCCGCGGCTCTTGATGACGCCGGCCCACACGGCCGTCTCGTCCTTCATGGCCTTGGCGAAGGCGGCGGGCGTCATGGTGGCCTGGGTCATGCCCTGGGCCTTCAGCTTCTCCTGGATCTCGGGCTGCGCCAGGATCTCGGCGGCGTCCCTGGCCAGCTGTTCGGCCACGGCCGGCGGCGTGCCGGCCGGTGCCAGCAGGCCGTACCAGGAGGTGACGTTCACGCCCTGGATGCCCTGCTCCGCCAGCGTCGGGATCTCCGGCGCCACCGGCGTGCGCTGGGCTTCGGTGATGCCGATGGCGGTCAGCTTGCCGCTGGTGATGAAGGGCAGCGCGGCCGGCAGGTTGGTGAACATCAGCGGCACGATGCCCGCCACGGTGTCGTTGAGCGCCGGCGGCGTGCCCTTGTAGGCGACGTGCAGCATGTCGATGCCGGCCTGCTGCTTGAACAGCTCACCCGCCAGGTGCAAGCCACTGCCGATGCCCGGCGAGGCGTACGAAAGCGCACCCGGCTTGGCCTTGGCCTGGGCGATCAGGTCCTTGGCCGTCTTGATGCCCGAGGCCGGCGAGGCCACCACCACGTTGGGCGCCTTGGCCAGCATGGTGACGGGCACGAAGTCCTTCTCGATGTTGAACGGGAAGTTCGGCATCAGCGTCGGGTTGATCGTGAGGTTGCCCGCAGGCACCACCAGCAGGTTGTGGCCGTCGCCCTTGGCCCGCTTGATCTTGTCGATGCCGATGTTGCCGGCCGCGCCCACGGCGTTCTCCACCACGGCCGGCTGGCCGTAGCGCTTGGCGAGGCCGTCGGCCAGGAAGCGCGCCAGCGCATCCACCGGACCGCCCGCCGGGAAGGGCGAGACGATGTTGAAGCGCTCGCTGGCGAGCTGCTTGTGTACGTCGGCAGGCGTCTGGGCCCAGGTGCTGCCGGCGGCCAGGAGGCCGCACAGGGCTGCGACGAAAGTCTTGCGTTGCATCGCGTTCACTTCTTTTCTGTGAGGAACTTGCCGGACGCTTCCGTGCCCTTCTGGCGCCGCGTGTGGCCGTCCAGGCCGCCGTCGACCGCCCATTCGGCGAACACCGTCGGACCGGGCTCGAAGTCGCGCGCGGCCCATTCGGCCGTCAGCTGGTCCTCGTCGGCGTAGTACTCGATCAGGCCGCCGGCCGGGTTCTTGAAGTACCAGAAGTAGGCCGAGGAGATCGGATGCCGGCCCGGGCCAAGCTGGGTTTCCCAGCCGCAGCGCGAGAAATGCAGGCCGCCGCCGAACACCTCGTGGATGTCGCGCACGGTGAAGGCCACGTGGTTGATGCCGCGCTTGCCCGTGGGCAGCTGCAGCAGGAACAGGTCGTGGTGGCCGCCGATGTCGGCGCAGCGCAGGAAGGCGCCGCGGCCCGGATAGCGGTCGGAGGCGACGAAACCGAAGCGGCTGGCGTAGAAGGCCTCGCAGGCCTTCACGTCCGCCACGAAGAACACGACGTGGCCCACTTCCACCGGCCTCGCGCGCTCGTAGATGGGGCTGGGCTGGTTCACGCGCGCCTTGTCGGCCCAGGTGTTCATGCGCGCGCAGTCGATGTCGACCGCCTTCTTGCGGCTGACCTGCAGCCGCACGGCCAGGCCGTTGGGGTCGGTGCAGCCGATGCGGCGGCCGCCGGCCACCTCGCCGTCGACGAAGCCCGCATCGCCGCGGATGGCGTCGGCATAGCGGTCGAGGTCGGCGGCGCTCTCCACGCCCCACACCACTTCGCGCAGCGTGGGGCCGTCTTCGATGGCGGGCGGCAGGCCGGGCTTGTCCATGGCCGCCACCACGATGCGGCAGCCGTTGAGGCTTTCGAACACCAGCTCGTCCGCGCCTTCATGGGCCAGGGTCAGGCCCCAGTCCTGGAAGAAGCGGCGGCTGGTCGCGAGCTCGTCCGTGCCGTAGGTGATCTGATCGATGCCGAGAACGCTCATTGCTTGATTTCCTTAGGGTTCACGGTCACTTCGACCAGGGGATGGGTTGTTCGTTCGTGCCCCAGTACATGCTCTTCTGCTCCATGTACTGGAAGATGCCCTCGCGGCCCTTCTCGCGGCCAAGGCCCGAATCGCGCCAGCCGCCGAAGGGCGTGGAGACGGAGAACTGCTTGTAGGTGTTGACCCAGACGGTGCCCGCCTGCACCGCGCGGCCCAGGCGCCAGGCGCGCTTGAAGTCGCGGCTCCACACGCCGGCTGCCAGCGCGTAGACGCTGTCGTTGGCCTGGGCGATGAGCTCTTCTTCGTTGTCGAAGGGCATGGCCACCAGCACCGGGCCGAAGATCTCTTCCTGCGTGATGCGGGCGCTGTTGGTCAGGCCTTCGAGGATGGTCGGCGTGTAGAAGTAGCCGGCGTCGAAGCCCGCGCCCTGCGGGCGCACGCCGCCGGTGCGGATGCGGCCGCCTTCGCTCACGCCCAGATCCACGTAGCGCTCGATGCCCTCGCGGTGCTTCGCCGTGATCAGCGGGCCCATCTGCGTGCGCTCGTCGGCCGGGTCGCCCACGCGCAGGTTCTTGGCCGCTTCGGCCAGGCGGGTGACGAACTCGTCGTAGATGCCGCGCGCCACGAACAGGCGCGAGCCGGCGATGCACGACTCGCCCGAGCTGCTGAAGATGCCGTAGAGCACGCCGGCCACGGCATGGTCCAGGTCGGCGTCGTCCAGCACCATGGTGGGCGACTTGCCGCCCAGCTCCAGCGACACCGGCATCATCTTGTCGGCCGCGATGTGGGCGATGTGCTTGCCGGTCGTGGTGCCACCGGTGAAGGAGACGCGCTTGACCAGCGGATGCTTGGTGATGGCGTCGCCGATCACCGAGCCCTTGCCCGGCAGCACGCTGACGATGCCCCTGGGCACGCCGGCCTCTTCGCAGATCTTCGCCAGCTCCAGCGCCATCAGCGGCGTGACCTCGGCGGGCTTGACCACCACGGCGTTGCCGGCGGCGAGCGCGGGCGCGAGCTTCTGCGCCTCGCTGGCGATGGGCGAGTTCCAGGGCGTGATGGCGGCCACGACGCCCATGGGCTCGTGCACGCTCATCGTCACGAAGGGACCGCGCGAGGGCGTGATGGTGTCCTCCAGCGTCTCCAGCGCGGCGGCAAAGAACTGGAAGGTGCCGGCAGCGCTGGCGACCAGGGCGCGCGTTTCGCTGATGGGCTTGCCGTTGTCCAGGCGCTGCTTCTGCGCCAGGTCCTCGGACCGCTCGCGGATGATGGCGGCCACGCGGTGCAGCACGGCGGCGCGCAGGTGCGGCAGCATCTGGGCCCAGCCGCTGGTGCGGAAGGCCACGTCGGCGTGGGCGATGGCCTCTTCCACGTCGGCCAGGCTGGCGGCACGCAGGCGGGCGATGGGCTCGCCGGTGGCCGGGTACAGGCTCTGGTACTCATCGCCGCCGCCCAGGCGCCATTCGCCGGCGACGTTGATGGGGAGCAGTTCCAGGTGGGACATCGGGGGCTTCTCTCTCTTGCGTTCGTTCGTC
Source organism: Pseudacidovorax intermedius (assembly GCF_001476815.1). Taxonomy (GTDB): domain Bacteria; phylum Pseudomonadota; class Gammaproteobacteria; order Burkholderiales; family Burkholderiaceae_C; genus Xenophilus; species Xenophilus intermedius_A. The sequence continues at coordinate 7,664 of NZ_LDSL01000176.1, forward strand.
AGATCGCCAGCGGCGCCACGCGGCCGCGCAGCGCGCGCACCGCGCTGTACACCGTCAGCGCCGAGGTCTTGGGATTGGCGGCCAGCGGCTGGTTGCGCATGGTCAGCTCGAAGCGGCCGAAGGCGCCGGCGGCCTCCACCTCGTGCACGTTCTCCGTCACGGCCGGGTCGGCGATCAGCCGCACCGTGGTGCGGTCCAGGCCCAGGCCGGCCAGCGACACGGTGGCCGCCACGTTGGCGTTCTTGGGGAACAGGCACGCGGCGTCGCGGGCCGTGCCCTCGAAGATGACCGTCTCGGCGCCCAGCGCGTCCAGGTCGCGGCCCTCTTCGGCCGGCGTGCCCTTCCAGGCGCGCGGCGGCTTGCGGCCGGTGTAGCGCACCGTCTCCAGCCCGCCGACGCGGGCGGCGGCCAGGGCGTCGATGGCGCCGATGGCACCGGCGATCAGCTGCACCTGCGTGCCGCCTTCGCGGGCCGCGGCTTCCAGCTGCTCGGGCAGGCCGGGCGCGGACAGCGCGCCGACCGAGGCCACGATGGCGGGCACGCCGCGCTGCAGGGCCGGCAGCACGTGCTGCTCGATGGCGGTGTGGCCGGCGGCCTCCACCACCAGGTCGATGCCGTCGGCGGGCACGGCCGACAGCACCTGCGCGCCATGGGCCACGCGGGCGGCGACGGTGTGCGCATCGGCCTCGCTGCCGGCGGGCACCACGATGGCGGCGGCGATCAGGCCGGCGTCGTCCTTCACCAGTTCCAGCAGCGCGGTGCCGATGGCGCCGCAGCCGATCAGGGCGAATCTCAGGGCCATGGCTGTCCTCAAGCGGCCGGTGCGGCCGGCACCTGGTCCATCTTGTTCACCGGGGGGCCGGCGAAGTTGGTCTTGAAGCCGCCGATGGCGCGCATGTCGATCTCGAGCAGGAAGGGGCCCTTGCGCGACCAGGCACTGTCGAGCACGCCCGGCAGCTCGGCCAGGTCCTGCACGCAGGCATGCGGCAGCTGGATCGAGGCGCACAGCTGCGCATAGTCGGGCGTGTGCAGCTCCACGTAGCAGCGCCGGCCGCCGTAGGAGGCGTCCTGGATGTTCTGGATGACGCCGTAGCGCTGGTCGTTCATCAGCACGATGAGCGCATCGCATTCTTCCTGCACCAGCGTGGCCAGCTCGCCCAGGTTGAGGATGAAGCCGCCGTCGCCGGCCAGGGCCAGCGTCTTGCGGCCGGAGCCGGTCGCGGCCGCGCCCACCGCGGCGCCGATGGCCATGGGCATGCCCATGCCGATGCCGCCGCCCGTGGCATGCACGCCGGCATTGGCCTCGAAGAAGCGCAGCTCGCGGTTGCCCCAGGTGCTGTTGGAGACGGTGACGTCGCGCACCCAGTTGAACTGGCGGCCGGCCTGCTTCTGCAGCTGCTGGACCAGCGCGCTGTACGGGCCCAGGCCGTCGTGCAGGCTCGCCACGACGTCGTCGTGGGTCTTGCGCAGGTCGGCCAGCAATTCCGCATCGGCCTTCCAGCCGCGCGCTTCCAGCCGGTCGGCCAGGCCGTTCAGCACCAGGGCGGAATCGCCCCAGACGAAGCCGTCGTCGGCATAGCAGCGGCCCTGCTGGGCGGCGTCCGCGTCGATGCGCAGCAGCGGGCGCGGCAGCTTCAGCTCGTACTTCAGCGTCTCGTTGCTGCGCAGGCGCGAGCCCACCACCAGCATGGCGTCGCAGCGCTGGTAGAAGGCCTCGACCGGCTTCTGGATGTTGTAGGCGCCCAGCGAGGCCGGGTCGTCCTCGGCCACGATGCCGCGGCCCTGCACTGTGCTGACGATGCCGAAGCCCAGCGCCTTGAGGCGGGCCACGGCCGCGCCGGCATGGCGGGCACCGCCGCCCAGCCAAAGCAGCGGCCGGCGCTTGGCGGCCAGTTGCTCGGCCAGCGCGTCGATGGCGGCCTCGCTCGGCACCGGCACGCTGACGGGCAGCGGCGACAGGTCGGCCGGCATGGCGATCAGCGACTGCTGGATGTCGATCGGGATCTCCACGCTCACCGGCCCGGTGGGCGCGGTCTGCGCGGCCTGCACGGCGGCCTTGAGGGTGGACAGGCAGGTCTCGGCGCTGCGCACGCGGAAGGCGGCCTTGGAGACGGCCGTGAGCATCGTCAGCTGGTCGGGCGCCTCGTGGATGTACGCCAGGTTCTGGTCCAGGTACTGGGTCTCGATCTGGCCGGTGATGTGCAGCAGCGGCGTGCCGGCGTTGCGTGCCTCGATCAGGCTGCCGGCGATGTTGCCGGCCGCCGGGCCGGTGCTGGTGATGCACACGCCCAGGCTGGAGGTGGAGCGCGCATAGGCATCGGCCATGTTGCCGGCGCCGGCCTCGCCGCGGGCCATGACGAAGCGCGTCTGGCCGCGCAGCGCGAAGGCATCCAGGATCGGCATGTTGTGGATCGAGATCACGCCGAAGGCGGCCTTGACCCCGCACTGTTCGAGGAAGGCGGCGACGACCGTGCCGACGGTGACTTGGGGGGTGGAGGTCATGGGGTTCTCAACGATGAGGAAATCTGGGATTCACGCGGTCATGCCGCTCTCGAGTGGCCGCCGGAGACGTCGATGTGGCTGCCGCTCGTGTACGAGGAGAAGGGCGAGACGAGGAAGGCCAGCGCGCGCGCCGCCTCCACCGGCAGGCCGAGGCGGCCCAGCGGGATGTGCTTGGTCTTGGCCAACTGGGCGCTCCAGGACGCCCAGTCCTGCGACTTGTCCTCCCGGGCCTCGAAGCGGCGGCGCCACTGGCCGGACTCCACCAGGCCGATCAGGATGCCGTTGACCCGCACGCCCTGCGGCGCGAACTCGGTGGCCAGCGAGCGCACCAGGTTCAGGATGCCCGCGCGCGCCGCCGAGGTGGCGACCATGTGCGGCTCGGGCTGCCGGGCCAGCAGCGAGTTGGCGCAGGCGATCGCCGCATCGCCCAGGCGCTGGCGCTCGGCCGACAGCTGCGGCAGGAAGGCGCGCGTGGGATGGATGATCGAGAAGAACTTGAGCTTGAGCTCGTCCATCCACGCCTGGTCGTCGGTGTCGGCGAAGGTGGAGACCCGGCCCTGCCCCGCGTTGTTGACCAGCATGGCGGCCGGACCCAGCGCGGCCTGGCTCTCGGCGGCGAAGGACTTCACCGACTCGGCATCGAGCACGTCGCAGGTGCGGGCGAAGAGCTTCGCGTCGGGGAACTGCGCCCGCAGGCCCGCGACGGCGCCATCGAGCCGCTCGGCATTGCGGCCGCACAGCGCGACCGCCGCGCCGGCCGCGAGCAGCACCTGCACCGTGGCCAGGCCGATGCCCGAGGAGCCACCGGTGACGACGGCGGTGCGGCCGGCCAGGGCGTCCGCAGCGAGGAAGGAAGGCGTGGGGTTCATGCGCAAAGCTCTGAGCGGGATGGGATCAGCGGCGCAGGGGAATGACCTTGCGCGTCATGCCGGGATGGGCGCCATCGAGCAGGCCGGAGATCTCGTCGGCCGCGGCGCAGACGCGGTTCACCAGCTGGTCCACCGGGCCCTCGTCGATGTGCGCGGTGGTGAAGGTCGCGCCCAGCGCGGCGATGGTGTGGCCGGCGCGGTCGCGCACCGGCGCGGCGATGGTGGAGATGTTGCTTTCGAAGAAGCCCTCGCCCAGCACGTAGCCGTGCTCGCGCACCGTCTGCACCATGTCGAACAGGGCGTTGACGGTGCGCGGCGTGTTCTCCGAGAAGACTTCCAGCTTGTCCTCGGGGTACAGGGCGCGAAGCTGCGGCAGGCTCAGGTCGGCCAGCAGCACGTGGCCCAGCACGGTGGCATGGGCCGGCAGCCGGGTGCCGACGGTCACGGCACTGCGGAAGGGCGTGGGCGACGCTGTCTTGGCCACGTAGACGATGGAGCGGCCATCACGCACCACCATGTTGCAGGCATGGCCGATGTCCTCCGACAGGCGGGTGAGCACCGGCACGCCCAGCTCGGTCAGCTCCAGCGAGGCCAGGTATTCGAAGCCCAGGCGCAGCACGGCCAGGCCCAGGCGGTAGTCGCGGCCGCTCTCGGTCTTCTCGATGAAGCCCATGTTCTCCAGCGTGGACAGCAGGCGGAAGACGGTGGAGCGCGGCAGGTTGAAGCGGCGGGCCAGCTCGGGCGCGGACAGCGTGGGCGTGTCGCGGCTGAATTCGCACAGCAGGCGCAGGCCGCGCTCCAGGGCGGGCACGTTGTAGCGGTCGCCGTTGTCTTCGGTGGCGGCGTCGGGGGTATCTGTCTGGCTCATGGAAGTCCCTCTTGTCGTTCAGGCGTCCGGCTGCCGGGCGGCCGCGAGCAGCAGCTGCGCGACAGGCGCCGGCTGCTCCACGTAGCAGGCATGGCCGGCGCCTGTCGCGC
>NZ_LDSL01000177.1 GCF_001476815.1 Pseudacidovorax intermedius
AGCGCCTGCGCGCCGGCCTGGACCTGCTGGAGCGCAACACGCGCGACCTTCAGGAAGCCGCCATGTCCGTGCGCATGCGGCCCATCTCCGCCGCCTTCGACCGCTTCCCGCGCCTGGTGCGCGACCTGGCCCGCCAGCTGGACAAGCAGGTGGCGCTGCAGGTCTCGGGCGAAAGCACCGAGCTCGACCGCAACCTGATCGAGCAGCTGATGGACCCGCTGACCCACCTGCTGCGCAACAGCCTGGACCACGGCCTGGAGCCGGCCGAGCAGCGCCTGGCCGCCGGCAAGCACGCCACCGGCACCATCCGCCTGGACGCGCGCCACGAAAGCGGCCAGGTGGTCATCGAGGTCTCGGACGACGGCCGCGGCCTGAACCGCGAGCGCATCCTCGCCAAGGCCCGCGAGCGCGGCATCCCGCTGCCCGAGCAGCCCGAAGACGCGCAGGTGTGGGCGCTGATCTGCCAGCCCGGCTTTTCCACCGCCGAGCAGGTCACCGACCTGTCGGGCCGCGGCGTGGGCATGGACATCGTCAACAGCAACATCCGCGCGCTCGGCGGCCGGCTGGAGATCCACAGCGAGACCGGCCGCGGCACCCGCATGACGGTGCGGCTGCCGCTCACGCTGGCCATCCTCGACGGCCTGATGGTGCGCTGCGGCGACGAGACCTTCATCCTGCCGCTGACGGTGGTGGTGGAGTCGCTGCGGCCGGCGCCCAAGGCGCTCAAGACCGTGGCCGGAAGCGGCCGCATGCTGTACTTCCGCGGCAGCTACGTGCCGGTGCTGCCGGTGGGCCAGGCCGTGGGCTTCGCCCAGGACGCGCGCGACGAGCAGGAAGGCATCCTGGTGGTGCTGGACGCCGACGGCAAGCGCGTGGCGCTGCTGGTGGACGCGCTCATCGGCCAGCAGCAGGTGGTCATCAAGAGCCTGGAGAGCAACTTCCGCAAGGTCGACGGCCTGTCGGGTGCCACCATCCTCGGCAACGGCCGCGTGGCCTTCATCCTGGACGCGGTGGCGCTGGGGCGCATGGCGCTCACGGCCACCGCCATGCCTTCCTTCGCCGCTGCGCCCGACGCCGGGTGGCAGACGGCGTCCGCCCCCGAGTCCTCGCTCGCCGAGATGCTGCCATGAACGCGCTTTCCACCCCGACCGCCCCCGCCGCCATGCCGCGCTCGGCCTTCCCGGCCGAGATCCTGTCCTTCCGGCTGGGCGAGGAGCATTACGGCATCGACATCCTGAAGGTGCAGGAGATCCGCGGCTGGGAGCCGGCCACGCGCATCCCCTCGGCACCGCCCGAGGTGCGCGGCGTCATCAACCTGCGCGGCCACGTGGTGCCGATCATGGACCTGCGCCTGCGCTTCGCCATGCCCGACGCCGACTGCGGGCCGCTGACGGTGGTGATCATCGCCAAGGCCGCCGGCCGCATGGTCGGCATGGTGGTCGACGCCGTCTCGGAAGTGATGGCGCTGGAGCCCGCCCAGGTGCAGCCCGGCCCGGCCATCGCCGCGGTGGACGCGGCCTGCATCACCGGCCTGGCGACGGTCAACGACCAGATGGTCATGCTGCTGGACCTCGATGCGCTGCTGCAGCACATCCACGCCTGAGCGCCGCGGCCGCCCGGCCGCGCGGGAGGCCGGCCGGTGAGCGCCGTCGCCGCCCAGGGCGATCTGGTCTACGGCCGCGACGACTTCGAGCGCGTGCGCCGGCTGATCTACCGGCAGGCCGGCATCGCCCTGGCGGACCACAAGGAAGCGATGGCCTACAGCCGGCTGTCGCGCCGGCTGCGCGCCCTCGGCATGACCCGCTTCCAGGCCTACCTGGACCGGCTCGAGACCGAACCCGGCTGGGACGAGTGGGAGCATTTCGTCAATGCGCTCACCACCAACCTCACCGCCTTCTTCCGCGAGGCGCACCACTTTCCCATCCTCACGCGCCATCTGCTCGGGCTGAACAAGCCGGAACTGCGGGTGTGGAGCTGCGCCTCGTCCACCGGCGAGGAGCCCTATTCCATCGCCTTCACCGCCGCCCAGGCCTGGGGCAGCCTGACGCCGCCGGTGCGCATCCTGGCCACCGACCTCGACACGCAGGTGCTGGCGGCCGGCCGCGCGGCGGTCTACACGCAGGACCGGGTCGAGTCGCTCACGCCCGACGTGCTGCGCCAGTTCTTCCTGCGCGGCACCGGCCCCAACGCGGGCAAGGTGCGGGTGCGGCCGGAGCTGGCGGCGCTGGTGCATTTCCAGCCGCTGAACCTGCTGGCCACCGACTGGCCGCGCCTGCAGCCCTTCGACGCCATCTTCTGCCGCAACGTGATGATCTACTTCGACAAGCCGACGCAGGCCCGCCTGCTGCACCGGCTGTGGGAGCATCTCGAGCCCGGCGGGCTGCTTTTCTGCGGCCACTCGGAAAGCATGGCCTCCACGCTCGACCTGTTCGAGCCCATCGGCCAGACCGTCTACCGGCGCGCCGGCCGCCGCGCGGCCGCCGCCGGAATGCGCCGATGAGCGCCCTGCCCACGCCCCTGGTCAGCGCCGCACCGCAGGTCCGGCTGCACCACGAACCCGCCTTCGACCGGCCCGGCGCCCGCGTGCTGCCCGGCGAATTCCTCATTGCCCACGACAACATCGTGCTCGTCACCGTGCTGGGCTCCTGCGTCGCGGCCTGCATCCGCGACCCGGACCTCGGCATCGGCGGCATGAACCACTTCATGCTGCCGGAGGCCGGCGCCGGCCAGGACACGGCCTCCGCGCCGGCCCGCTACGGGGCGCACGCCATGGAAATGCTCATCAACGCACTGGTCAAGCGCGGCGCCCGCCGCCACCGGCTGGAGGCCAAGGTCTTCGGCGGTGCCAACGTCATCCCCGGCATGCAGCAGTCTGGCGTCGGGGCGCGCAACGCGGCCTTCGTCCTGAGCTTCCTGCACACCGAAGGCCTGCCCGTGGTCGCCCAGGACCTGGGCGGCTACCTGGCGCGCAAGGTCGCCTACTGCCCGGCCACCGGCGAGGTGCGGCTCAAGCGCATCGACGACGCCATGCCGACGCAGGTGGCGCGCAGCGAGCAGAGCTACCACGCCAGCCTGGGCAGCGCCGCCGTCGCCGGCTCGGTCGAGCTCTTCCAATGAAGAGCGGCACCCGCCTGCGCGTGCTGGTGGTGGACGACTCGGCGCTGGCGCGCCAGCTGCTCACTACCATCATCAACGCCCAGCCCGACATGGAGGTGGTGGGCACCGCCACCACTGCCGCCACCGCGCGCGACCGCCTGCAGGCCCTGCGGCCGGACGTGATGACGCTGGACATCAACCTGCCCGACGGCAGCGGCCTGGACCTGCTGGCCGAGGTGATGGCCCGCCAGCCGCTGCCCGTGCTGGTCGTCGCCACGCCGGTGACCGACCGCGACGCGGTGGTGCGCCAGGCGCGCGCCAGCGGCGCCTTCGCGTTGATCGACAAACCGCGCATGGCCGACGCGCAGGACCGCCAGAGCGCCGCGCCGCTGCTGTGCCGCGCCCTGCGCGCGGCGGCCCTGTCGCGCCGGCCCGCCGTGGGGGCTTCGGCCGTGGGTGCCACTGGCGCCATGGGTGCTGCGGCTGCCATGGCTGCCGCGGGTGGCGGCGCTGGTCCCGCTGCTGCCGCCGTCTCTGCGAACGCCGGCCTGGCAGCTCTTTCTTCCGGCTCGGCCATGGCGGCGGGCGCGAGCCATGGGGCGGACATGGGCAGCGTGGCCTCGGTGCCCGCACCCGGCACCAGCGCCGGCGCGGCACCGATGGCGAACGCCCCCGTGCTGGCCGCGCCCCTGCGCGCCGTACCGGTGGCGCCACCGCCCGCGCCGCTCAGCGCCGCGGCCAGCCAGGCCCGCGTGATCGTGGTGGGCGCCTCCACCGGCGGCCCGGAAGCCATCGAGCAGTTCCTGGCCCAGATGCCGCTGAACTGCCCCGGCATCCTGATCGTGCAGCACATGCCGGTCTACTTCACCCAGGCCTTCGCCGACCGGCTCAACCGCACGGTGGCCATCGCGGTGCGCCTGGCCACCGACGGCGAGCCGGTCCAGCCCGGCACCGCGCTGATCGCGCCCGGCGATCAGCACCTGGCGCTGCGCAGTTCGTCCCAGGGCGGCTGGCGCGCCACGCTGTCCAGCGCGCCGCCGCTCAACCGGCACCGGCCCGCGGTGGACGTGCTGTTCGACAGCGCCGCCCGCGTGCTGGGCCCGCGCGCCATCGGCGTCATCATGACGGGCATGGGCAAGGACGGCGCCGCCGGCATGCTGGCCATGCGCCAGGCCGGCGCCATGACCTTCGCCCAGGACGAGGCCAGCTGCGTGGTCTTCGGCATGCCGCGCGAAGCCATCGCCGTCGGCGGCGCCCGCGAGGTCGCGCCGCTGAACCAGCTCCCCGGCCGCGTGCTGGCGCATGCGGCGCAGCCGCTGGCCGCGACGCCGGCCTGAGCGATTGCAGTATGGCCGCCGGGCCAAAAGGAATGGCCGCAGGGCCGATGTCGGTGGCATGCCGACCATGGCGGCGCCGACGACGACTCCGAACGACGCGCCAAAGAAAAAGCCCCTGCAGCGCAACTGCAAGGGCTTTCTCTGAATGACTGTGGCGGAGTGGACGGGACTCGAACCCGCGACCCCCGGCGTGACAGGCCGGTATTCTAACCAACTGAACTACCACTCCTGGCAGGCAGCTTTGCGCTCTGTCTGGCAGAGCCAAGTGCTACGAACTTGGCGACCCTACGGGGATTCGAACCCCGGTACTCACCGTGAAAGGGTGATGTCCTAGGCCTCTAGACGATAGGGTCAAACCTGGACTGGTTTCAATTCGACGTGGTGGAGGTAAACGGGATCGAACCGATGACCTCTTGCATGCCATGCAAGCGCTCTCCCAGCTGAGCTATACCCCCACTGATCCTGGCTTTCACCCGGACCTTGAGATCGGAAGCTTGCGCTCCCGAACTGGAATCTGGCGGAGTGGACGGGACTCGAACCCGCGACCCCCGGCGTGACAGGCCGGTATTCTAACCAACTGAACTACCACTCCTGGCAGGCAGCTTTGCGCTCTGTCTGGCAGAGCCAAGTGCTACGAACTTGGCGACCCTACGGGGATTCGAACCCCGGTACTCACCGTGAAAGGGTGATGTCCTAGGCCTCTAGACGATAGGGTCAAAACCTTGGACGACAGTCTTGCGACTCTCTACGACGACACCTTGATGGTGGAGGTAAACGGGATCGAACCGATGACCTCTTGCATGCCATGCAAGCGCTCTCCCAGCTGAGCTATACCCCCGTTTTGGTTGACGCTTTTGACGTCGACCCTGTCAGGTGTCGAGCCTTGCATTATATGCAGGCTTTTAAGCGTTACGCAACCTTTCTTGCACCGTCTCCGGAGAAAAAAGCGCCAGCACCGCATCGAGCGACGGCGTCTGCGGCGTGCCCATCACCAGCACGCGCACCGGCATGGCCAGGGCGGGCATCTTCAGGCCGTGTTGGCTCAGCACTTCCTTGATCGCCGCGGCGATGGACGGCTTGTCCCAGGCGGACAGACCGGCCAGCCGTTCGGCCAGCGAAGCGATGGCCGGGCGCACCGCGTCGGTCAGGTGCTGGGCGCGGTCGGCCTCAGCGATCGTGACCGGGGCGTAGAAGGCCGCCGCCCAGCCGGCCAGCGCCACGGTGGTGTCGCAGCGGTCCTTGAACAGGCCGCAGATGGCGGGCAGGCGCGCGTCGGCGGTGATGCCGCGTTGGGCAAGTTGCGCCGCCACCAGCGGCGCGAGCTGGTCGTCGGCCATCGCCTTGAGGTGCTGGGCGTTGACCCAGCGCAGCTTGGCCTCGTCGAACTGCGCGGCGCTGCGGCCCAGGTGGTCCAGGTCGAACCATTCCAGGAACTGCGCGCGGCTGAAGATCTCGTCGTCGCCGTGGCTCCAGCCCAGGCGGGCCAGGTAGTTGACCATGGCGTCGGGCAGGTAGCCCTCGTCGCGGTACTGCGTCACCGGCTTGGCGCCGTTGCGCTTGCTCATCTTTTCGCCCTGCTCGTTCAGCACGGTGGGCAGGTGGGCGTAGACCGGCGGCTCCTTGCCGAGGGCGCGGAAGATGTTGATCTGCCGCGGCGTGTTGTTGACGTGGTCGTCGCCACGGATCACGTGGGTGATGGCCATGTCGATGTCGTCGACCACCACGCAGAAGTTGTACGTGGGCGTGCCGTCGGGCCGGGCGATGACCAGGTCGTCCAGTTCGTCGTTGCGGATCTCGATGCGGCCCTTGACCTTGTCGTCCCAGGCGACGACGCCGCCGACGGGGTTCTTGAAGCGCAGCACCGGCTGCACGCCGTCGGGCACGGGCGGCAGGGTCTTGCCGGGCTCGGGCCGCCAGGTGCCGTCGTAGCGCGGCTTTTCCTTGGCGGCCATCTGGCGCTCGCGCAGGGCGTCGAGTTCGGCCACGCTCATGTAGCAGGGATAGACCAGGCCCTGGGCCTGCATGTCCGCCAGCACCGCCTTGTAGCGGTCCATGCGCTGCATTTGATAGAAGGGCCCCTCGTCATGGTCCAGGCCCAGCCAGGCCATGCCTTCGATGATCACGTCGACGGCGGCCTGGGTCGAGCGCTCCAGGTCGGTGTCCTCGATGCGCAGGATGAAGTCGCCGCCAGTGGAGCGCGCGAAGGCCCAGGGGTACAGCGCCGAGCGGATGTTGCCCAGATGGATGAAGCCCGTCGGCGACGGGGCGAAGCGGGTCCGGGTGCGGGTGGTCGTCATGCGGGAAGGGTGCTCAGGCCGCGGTCGAGGTCCGCGGCGACGTCGTCGGTGTGTTCGAGGCCCACGGCCACGCGGATCAGCCCCTGGCCGACGCCTGCGGCCTGGCGCTGGGCTTCGGTCAGGCGGCCGTGCGAGGTGCTGGCCGGATGGGCGCACATGGTCTTGGTGTCGCCCAGGTTGGTGGCCAGCGACAGCCACTGCATCGCGTCCAGCACGTGGAAGGCGCGGCGGCGTGCCTGGTCGGCATCGGCCGCCTTCACGTCGAAGGAGAGCACCGCGCCGCCGCAGCCGGACTGCTGCGCCATCGCCAGCTCGTGCTGCGGATGGCTGGCGAGGCCCGGGTAGTACACGCGGCCGACGCCGGGATGCGCCTCCAGCCAGTTCGCCAGCGCCAGCGCCTTGGCGGCCTGGGCCTTCATGCGGATGTCCAGCGTCTCCAGGCCCTTGAGCACCACCCAGGCGTTGAAGGGCGCGAGCGTCATGCCGGCGCTCTTGAGCACGGGCAGGAACTTCTCGGTCACCATCTTCCGGCTGGCGCACAGTGCACCCGCCATCACGCGGCCCTGGCCGTCCAGGTACTTGGTGCCGGAGTGCATGACGATGTCGGCACCCATGGCCATGGGCCGCTGCAGCACCGGCGTGGCGAAGCAGTTGTCCACCGCCATCAGCGCGCCGTTCTCGTGCGCCAGGTCGGCCAGGGCCGCGATGTCGCAGACCTCGGTGAGCGGATTGGTCGGCGTCTCGGCGAACAGCAGGCGCGTGGTGCCGGGCCGCACGGCGGCCTTCCAGGCCGCAAGGTCGGTCTGCGGCACGAAGCTCGACTCGACGCCGAACTTGGCGAGGTCCGAGCCGATCAGCTTGATGGTCGAGCCGAACATCGACTGCGAGCACACCACGTGGTCGCCGGCCTTGAGCAGGCCCATGCACATCATCAGGATGGCCGACATGCCGGAGGCGGTGGACATGCAGGCCTCGGCGCCTTCGAGCGCGGCCAGGCGCTGCTCGAAGCTGGCGACGGTGGGGTTGCCGTAGCGGCCGTAGGTGAAGCCCTCCTCGTCGCCGGCAAAGCGGCGCGCGGCGGCCTCGGCCGAGGGCTGCACGTAGCCGCTCGTCAGGTACAGGGCCTCGGAGTTCTCGCCGTACTGGCTGCGCGCCGTGGCGCGGCGCACGGCCTCGGTCTCGGGATGCAGGCCGGCCGGCAGGTCGCGTTCTTGCGGGCTCATGGTCATTCGCTGTGGTTGGGCAGGGTCAGGCGCGAGGCGTCGATGTCGGTTTCCTCGATGCGCGGCCGGTTGCCGTTCATGCGGCTGATGGCCTCGGTGTCGATGTCGCCGGTGACGTACACGCCGTCGAAGCAGGAGGCCTCGAAGCCGCCCAGCGGCACGGCGCCGGGCGTCTTGGGCGCGGCCTTCATCACGGCGCGCTTCATGGCATCCACGTCCTGGTAGATCAGCGCGTCGCAGCCGATGATCTGGCGGATCTCCTCGATGGTGCGGCCGTGGGCCACCAGCTCGTCCTTGGTCGGCATGTCGATGCCGTAGACGTTGGGAAAGCGCACCGGCGGCGCGGCGCTGGCCATGTAGACCTTGCGGGCGCCGGCGTCGCGCGCCATCTGCACGATCTCGCGACTGGTGGTGCCGCGCACGATGGAGTCGTCCACCAGCAGCACGTTGCGGTCCTTGAACTCGCTGGCGATCACGTTGAGCTTCTGGCGCACCGACTTCTTGCGCACCGCCTGGCCCGGCATGATGAAGGTGCGGCCCACGTAGCGGTTCTTGACGAAGCCTTCGCGGTACGGCACGCCCAGCAGGTGCGCCAGCTGCGTGGCGCTGGGGCGGCTGGATTCTGGAATCGGCACGATCACGTCGATCTCGCTCGGCGGCACGGTGGAGACCACGCGCTGCGCCAGCGTCTCGCCCAGGTTCAAACGCGCCTGGTAGACCGAGATGCCGTCCAGCGTGGAATCGGGCCGGGCCAGGTAGACGAATTCGAAGATGCAGGGATGCAGGCTGGCATCGGGCGCGCACTGGCGCGCATGCACCTGGCCCTGCAGGTCGATGAATACCGCTTCGCCGGGAAGCACGTCGCGCTCGAAGGTGAAGCCGGAGCCTTCCAGCGCCACCGATTCGCTGGCCACCATCACGCCGCCGTCGGCACTGCGGCCGAGGCACAGCGGTCGGATGCCGTACGGGTCGCGGAAGACCAGCAGGCCGTGGCCCGCGATCATCGAGATGACGGCATAGGAGCCGCGCAGCCGGCGGTGCACCGCCTCGACCGCCGTGAAGATGTCCTGGATGTGCAGCGGCACGCCGCGCGTGGCGCGCTCGATCTCGTGGGCCAGCACGTTCAGCAGCACCTCGGAATCGCTCTCGGTGTTGGTGTGGCGATGGTCGGTGGAGAACAGCTCGGACCGCAGCGCATGCGCATTGGTGAGGTTGCCGTTGTGCACCAGCACGATGCCGAAGGGCGCGTTGACGTAGAAGGGCTGGGCCTCTTCCTCGCTGTAGGCATTGCCCGCCGTCGGATAGCGCACCTGGCCCAGGCCCGTGGTGCCCGGCAGCGCGCGCATATTGCGGGTGCGGAAGACGTCGCGCACCATCCCCTTGGCCTTGTGCATGAAGAACTTGCGCTCCAGCATCGTCACGATGCCGGCGGCGTCCTGGCCCCGGTGCTGCAGCAGCAGCATGGCGTCATAGAGCAGTTGGTTGACGGGCGCGTTGCTGAAAACGCCGACGATTCCACACATGGGAGATCCTTGATTTCCTGAACTACGGAAGGTAGCTGGCCAGTTTCTGCGGCAGCGCAGGCTTGATGCTCTGCAAGGCCGCATCGATGAAGGGCGCGCCGGCCGACTCGCGCCACCAGGCCTGGTCCTGCCAGGCCATCACATGCACCACCACGGCCACGGCCAGCAGCACGACGGCCGCGCGCGCGGTGCCGAACACGGCCCCCAGCGAACGGTCCACCGGCCGCAGCCCGGCCACCGAGACCAGGCGCCGCGTCATCGAGGCGATGGCGCCGCCGATGAAGGCGACGACGATGAAGATGAGCGCAAAAGCCACGCCATAGCGCCAAGGTGCCTCCGGTTCGCCGAAAGGCAAGACCGCGGCCAGGCTACCGGCCAGCCATTGCGCGCACAAAAAGGCCGCGACCCAGCCCGCGAGCGACAGCACCTCGAACACGAGGCCGCGCCACAGTCCCATCAGCAGGGACACCAGCAGCAGGAGCAACGCGAGCCAGTCGAAGAGCGCCATGGGCGCCGGGCTCAGAGCGTGAGCACCGCCGCCGGCAGCGCCAGCGACTTGATGCGCGCGGCCGCCTTGTCGGCGTCGGCACGCGAGGAGAAGGGCCCGACGCGCACGCGCGTGCGGTCGCCGTCGGGCGTCTTGGCGACGTGGGTGTAGGTCTTGAGGCCCGCGCGCTCCAGCTTCTGGCGGGTTTCCTGCGCCTTGGACGCATCGGCGAAGGCGCCGACCTGCACGACATAGCGGCCGGCCGCATCGGCCGTGGGTGCGGCGGCCGCGGGCTGGGCCTGGGCGACGACCTGCGAGGCCGGCTTGCCCTCGAGCAGCGCCTTGGCACGCGCGCCGTCGTCGCGGGCGGGCGTGGCGGGTTTGGCCGGCTCGGCCTTGGCGCTTTCCGTCTTGGCGGGCTCGGGCCGGGATTCGGCCTTGGGCACCTCGCGCGCCGGCTCGGGCCTGGCGGCGGCAGGCTCGGCCTTCGCGGGCTCGCTGCGGGCGGGCTCGGACTTGGCGCTTTCCTTGGCCGGCTCGGACTTGGCCACCGCCTCGCGCCGCGGCTCGGGGGTAGGCGCCGCGGCCGACGTGGACGACGAGGCCACGACCTCGCTGCCGTCGGCCCGCTCGGTGATCACGCCACCCGCCGGCGGCGGCAGGCTGACCGGTCCGGTGGAACTGCGCGCCGGCTCGGCGGCCGGCGCCTCGGCCTGGGCCAGGGGACGGACCTTGGCCCGGTCGGGCATCTCGATGGGAATGTCCACCGCCACCGGGCGCGGCTGGGTGTCGAAGAGCAGAGGAAAGCCGATCACGCCCACCAGCACCAGGACCACGGCGCCGACCAGGCGATGGCGGGCGCGGCGGCGCAGCGACTCCACGCTCTCGGCCGGGGCGGCCGCAACGCTGCCGCGGCTTTCATTGCCCGGGGAACCTTTGGATCGAAGCTTGAAGAAAGCCATGTGGACGTCGAATCCCCGCGCGCGGCGCACGTCGGGCGGATGAAGGGCGAGTGGCGCCGCAACGGGCCGATCAGGCGCCGGGCTGCAGGTGGGGGGCGGTCAGCCGGGGCACGCCGTGCGCGAGAACACCGCCGACGGTGAAGAAGGAACCAAAGACGACGATTCTATCAGCGGGGCCTGCCGCCGCCGTGGCCGCGGCGAGGGCCGCCATGGGGTCCGCGTGCACCGACGCGGCGGTGTCGCGGCGATGGTTCAGCGCCGTCCAGATGCGCAGCAGGTCGGCCGCCGGCGCGGCGCGCGGCGTGGGCAGGTCGGTGAAATACCAGCGGTCCACCAGCGGGCCCATGCGCTCGAAGATGGGGGCGAGTTCCTTGTCCGCCATGGCGCCGAACACGGCATGCGTGACCGGGTAGAAGCCCATGGCGTCCAGGTTCTCGGCCAGGGCGGCGGCGGAATGCGGGTTGTGGGCCACGTCCAGCACCAGGGCCGGCTGGCCGGGCACGATCTGGAAGCGCCCGGGCAGCTCGACGGCGGCAAAACCCTGGCGGATGGCCTGGGCCGTCACCGGCAGCCGCGGGCGCAGCGCCTCCAGCGCGGCCAGCACGCCGGCGGCGTTGATCAACTGGTTGGCGCCGCGCAGCGCCGGATAGGCCAGGCCCGCGTAACGCCGGCCGCGGCCCGACCAGGCCCACTGCTGCTTGTCGCCGCTGACGGTGAAATCGCGGCCCGACAGCCACAGGTCGGCGCCCAGTTCCTCGGCGCGCGCCACCACGCTGCGCGGCGGCACCGGGTCGCTCACGATGGCCGGGCGGCCGGCGCGCAGGATGCCGGCCTTTTCGGCGCCGATGCTCTCGCGGTCGGTGCCGAGGAATTCCACGTGGTCGATGTCCACGCTGGTGATGACGGCGCAGTCGGCATCGACGATGTTGACGGCATCCAGCC
Source organism: Pseudacidovorax intermedius (assembly GCF_001476815.1). GTDB lineage: Bacteria > Pseudomonadota > Gammaproteobacteria > Burkholderiales > Burkholderiaceae_C > Xenophilus > Xenophilus intermedius_A. The sequence continues at coordinate 11,868 of NZ_LDSL01000177.1, forward strand.
GCCCGCCCAGGCCGACCTCGAGGATGGCGACGTCCAGGCCCGAGGCCGCCATGCACGACAGGATGACGAGGGTGGTGAGCTCGAAGTAGGTGAGCGACACGGCCTCGCCGCCGGCGGTGCGCGCGGCCTCCACTTTCTCGAAATGCGGCAGCAGGGCCTCGGCCTGCACGGGCACGCCGTCCAGGCGCAGCCGCTCCTCGAAATGCACCAGGTGCGGCGAGCTGTAGACGCCGGTGCGGTAGCCCGCCTGGCCCAGGATCGCCTCCAGCATGGCGCAGGTGGAGCCCTTGCCGTTGGTGCCGGCCACGGTGACGACGGGGCAGTCGAGCGCGAGGCCCATGCGCCGGGCCACGGCCTGGACCCGGTCCAGCCCCAGGGCGATGTTCTTGCTGTGCAGTTGCTCGGCGTAGGCGAGCCAGTCGGCGAGGGTCTTCATAGGAGGGCGGCATTGTCGCCGAGCCCTCCGCGCGGCCCACGGCCGGCCGCCAATCACGGGCGAGGCGGCGGGGGATGCCGCTGCGCCGGGACGGCCGCCACGGGGCTCTCCTGCCTGAGGCATCATCGCGACCCATGATCGACGTCTATGGCATTCCCAACTGCGACACCGTCAAGCGGGCACGCACCTGGCTCGACGGCCAGGGCCTGGCCTACACCTTCCACGACTTCAAGAAGCAGGGCGTGCCCGACGCCGCCCTCGCCCGCTGGCTGGCCGCCGTGGGCTGGGAGCCGCTGGTCAACCGCCGCGGCACCACCTGGCGGCAGCTGGACGAGGCGGCGCGGCAGGCGGTGGTCGATGCCGACGCCGCCGCCGCGGCGCTGCGGGCCCACCCCAGCCTGGTGAAGCGGCCGGTGGTGGAATGGGCCGACGGCGCCGTTACCGTTGGTTTCGATGCCGAGACCTGGAAGACGCACGCCGCGCGTTGAGGCATTGAACCCGGCGCGCGGGCGCGCATCCAATCCAGGTTGCGTCGCACCTTCTGCGCCGCGCGATCCGAATCCGGTTTGCAAGGAGATGACCATGTCCCTCACCCGCCATGCCCTCGCCGCCCTGTCGCTCGCCACCCTGGGCGGCCTGGCCGCCCCGGCCTTCGCCCAAAGCACGCCGCAGTACGCCGAAGGCCGCGTCGTCTCGGCCACGCCCGTGGTCGAGAACGGCCGCACCAGCTACAGCGTGCGCTACGAGTACAACGGCCGCACCTACACCACCCGCACCGACAGCCCGCCCGGCCCGACCATCGGCCTGCAGGTGAGCGACCTGGGCGTGAGCACCTACCCGGTCGCGCCGCAGCCCAGCATGCAGACCGGCCAGGTGCCGCCGCCCGCGGGCAACACCTACGCCACGCAGGCGCCCTGGGCCGGTGCGCCGGTGGAGCCGGGCGTGGTGGTGTCAAGCGCGCCCGCGGCGGTGGCTGCGCCGGCGCCCCAGCTCTATGCCACGCCGGCCTACCCGGCCTACACCGCCTATCCGGCGCCGGTGTACTACCCGGCCCCGGTGATGGCCGCGCCGGTCTACAGCTACCCGGCGCCCTACGTCTACCCGGCCGCCGGCCTGTCGCTCAACTTCGGCTATTCGCGCGGCTGGCACCGGCGCTGGTGAGCGGCGCGTCGGATGCGGCCGCGGCCCGGCTGGCCGCGGCGGCCGCTTCTAGAATCCGCGGCCCTGTTCCAACCACCCAACGCTGCTGCCCATGAGCATCCAGAAGACCCTCGACGGCGTGTCCGTCGCCACCTCGGCCAACGTGTATTTCGACGGCAAATGCGTCTCGCACGGCGTGACGCTGGCCGACGGCCGCAAGTGCACCGTGGGTGTGATCCTGCCGGCCTCGCTCACCTTCAACACCGGCGCGCCCGAGATCATGGAAGGCACCGCAGGCAGCTGCGAGTACCGCCTGGACGGCGAGAGCGAGTGGAAGCGCTCCGCCGCGGGCGAGAAGTTCAACATCCCCGGCAATTCCAAATTCGAGATCCGCGTGAGCGGCGAGCCCTACAGCTACATCTGCCACTTCGGTTGAACGCGCCGCCGCGTCGAGCCTGACGCCCGCCGGGCTCAGTCGCTTCCGCCTCCCCCACCGCCCCCACCGCAC
>NZ_LDSL01000178.1 GCF_001476815.1 Pseudacidovorax intermedius
CGGGCGGGCTCCTTCGATCACTTGCGTCAACACGGCGCGGGCGGCGCCCGGCTTGCCCAGCGCCCGGCTGCGCGCGGCCATGGTGGCCAGGCGCGGCGCATCGGCCATCAGCCGGGCGATCTTGAATTCGAGGCCGATGGCATCGTCGGTGAGCCAGGCCGCGCCTTCCTCCAGCAGGTGGATGGCGTTGTGCTCTTCCTGCCCGGGGATGGGCGAGGTCAGCAGCATCGGCCGGCCCAGCGCCATGCATTCGGAAATGGTGAGCCCGCCGGGCTTGGTGACGACCAGGTCGGCGGCGGTCATCAACCGGTCCATCTCGCTGGTGAAGCCGATGGGCAGCAGCCGGCCGCCGTGCTGCGGGGCCAGGGCCTGCAGCTGCGCATGCGCGTCGGCATTGCGGCCGGCCACGGCGATGAGCTGGAAGTCCAGCCCCGGCAGCGCGAGCACGCGCCGCGCCATGCTGGGCAGGTCGCCCACGCCCGCGCCGCCCGAGACCATGAGCACCACGCCGCGCGCCGGGTCCAGCCCCAGGCCGCGCACGGCGGCGTCGCGCCCGGGCGCGGCGGCGGCCACGTCGAAGGCCGGCATCACTGGAATGCCCGTGACGTGGATGCGCCCGGCCGGCAGGCCGCGGGCGCGCATGCGGAAGGCGACTTCCTCGTTGGCCGCGAAGTAGCCCGCCATGCCCGGCACGATCCACATGTTGTGCAGGTCGTAGTCGGTCACCTGCAGCCACAGCGAGGCCGCCAGGCGCGCGCGCTGCTGCTCGCGTGCCAGCAGCTCGGCCGGCAGGAAGTGGGTGCAGACGATGGCGTCGGGCCGCTCGCGGGCGATCTGGCGCAGCAGATCGCGCGCGCTCAGCCGCTCGATGCCGCGGCGCAGCCGCTGCGAGGCCGCGCTGTGCGGCGTGCTGTCGGCCTTGCCGTGCAGGTAGGACCACACGTCGGGCGCGCGGTCCACCAGCTTGATGTACCAGTCGGTGTAGACCTTGCGGAAGCCTGCGGACACGTGCGCCATGGCGTCGATGTGCACGCATTGCCAGCCGGGCCAGCGCTGCTGGGCGGTGGCGGCCAGGGCCTGGGCCGCGCGGACGTGGCCGTTGCCCGCGCTGACGCTGAGAATGAGAAGCTTGCCAGGTTGCTGCGGTGTTGTCATGGTTCGGTGGTAGGGCGGCGCACGGCGCGCCGTCCCTGTGGCGCGCGGCCTCCTTGCCGCAATGCGGGCAGGTCGAGCACCCGCAGCCCACCGTACTCTACGCAGATGACACCTTGCGACGACAGCGCAGTGAGAGATTCGTTCACCCTTTGGCGTGACAAACCCACGAGATAGGCCAGTTCCTGCTGCGTGATGCGCAGCATCTGCCCCACCTTCGGAAACAGCACCGGGTTGAACAGCGCCGCCAGGTTGCGCGCCACGCGCGCGTCGGTGTTGTTGAGGCGGTCGATCTCCACCGCCGCGATGAACTGGCCCAGCCGCTCGTTGAGCTGGTTCATCACGAAGCGGTTGAAGCCGATGGAGTGGTCGAGCAGCCAGTGGAAGGTGTCGAGCGGCAGGCCGGCCACCAGGCTGCGGCGCAGCGCGCTCACCGTGTAGCGGTAGGGCTCGCGCTTGATGGCCGTGCCCTCGCCGAACCAGCCGCCGGGCGACAGGCCGCTGTAGGTGACCTGGCTGCCGTCCGCGCGCTCGTTGCTCATCTTGAGCAGGCCGTCGACCACGCCGAACCAGTAGGTGGGCGCGCGGCCCACGCGGCAGACCTGCTCGCCGGGCTCGGCCTCGCCGACCACCACGGCGGCCTCGGCCCGGCGGCGCTCGGCCGGCGCCAGCGCGTCCAGCCAGGGAATGGCCTGCAGCTCGGCCTCGGTCGCAGGCCGCACCCGGTCGCGGATCCCACGGGCAGTGGCCTTGGCGTTGCGTTGGCTTCGTTCGCCCATGGGGAAAGTCCCGAGAGTGGAGTCCCTAGGATTGTCGTCACAACGACACCGCGGCGTCAAAGTGCGGCCTAAATTGCGCGGCGTGGAACCTCAAGCCAACACCTTCCCCCGCCTGCTGATGGCCCATGCGCGCCAGCGTCCGGACGCACCCGCCGTGCGCGAGAAGGACCTGGGCATCTGGCAGACCTGGAGCTGGTCGCAGGCGGCGACCGAAGTGCGCGAGCTGGCCTGCGGCCTGGCCAGCCTGGGCTTCGCGGCCGGGGCCAACCTGGCCATCGTGGGCGCCAACCGGCCGCACCTGTACTTCGCGGTGGTGGCGGCCCAGAGCGTGGGCGGCGTGCCGGTGCCGCTCTACCAGGACGCGGCCGCGGCCGAGATGGTGTTCATGCTGGGCGACGCGGGCATCGAGTTCGTCTTCGCCGAGGACCAGGAGCAGGTCGACAAGCTGCTCGAATGCCGCGAACTGCAGCAGGCCGCCGGCACGGGCGGCACCGCGGCTTTGCGCACCATCGTCTACGACGACCCGCGCGGCCTGCGCCATTACGACCAGCCCGGCCTGATGAGCTACGCGCAGCTGCGCGAACTGGGCCAGGCCTTCGATGCCGCCACACCCGGCTTCTTCGACCGCGCGGTGGCCGCCGGCCAGCCCGGGGACGTGGCCGTGATCCTCTACACCTCGGGCACCACCGGCCGGCCCAAGGGCGTGTGCCAGACGCATGCCAGCTTCATGGCCGCGGGCCGCGGCGGCGTCGAGACCGACCGCCTGGGCCCGGGCGACGACATCATGAGCTACCTGCCCATGGCCTGGGTGGGCGACCACCTGTTCTCGGTGGCGCAGTGGCTGGTGGGCGGCTTCACGCTCAACTGCCCCGAGTCCGCCGCCACGGTGATGAACGACATGCGGGAGATCGGGCCGAGCTACTACTTCGGCCCGCCGCGCACCTTCGAGGGCCTACTCACGGCCGTGTCGATCCGCATGGAAGACGCGGCCGCCCCCAAGCGCTGGATGTACGCCAGGTTCATGGCGCTGGCCCGCCGCGTGGGCGCCGACATCCTGGCCGGCCGGCCGGTGGGCTTCGGCGACCGGCTGATGTACGGTCTGGGCAACCTGATGGTCTACGGCCCGCTGCGCAACGTGCTGGGCATGAGCCGCATCCGCGTGGCCTACACGGCCGGCGCGGCCATCGGGCCGGACCTGTTCCGCTTCTACCGCTCCATCGGCGTCAACCTCAAGCAGTTCTACGGCCAGACCGAGACCTGTGCCTATGTCTGCCTGCAGCGCGACGGCGAGGTCAAGCTCACCAGCGTGGGCACGGCCGCGCCGGGCATGGAGCTGAAGATCGCCGACAGCGGCGAGGTGCTGGTGCGCGGCGTCTCCGTGCTCAAGGCGTACTACAAGCGCCCCGATGCCACCGCCGAGGTGTTGGATGCCGACGGCTACTTCCACACCGGCGACGCCGGCGTGATCGACCACGAGGGCCACCTGCGCATCATCGACCGCGCCAAGGACGTGGGGCGCCTTGCGGGCGGCGCCATGTTCGCGCCCAACTACATCGAGAACAAGCTCAAGTTCTTCCCGCAGATCAAGGAGGCCGTGTGCTTCGGCCATGCGCGCGAGCAGGTCTGCGCCTTCATCAACATCGACTACGAGGCCGTGGGCAACTGGGCCGAGCGCCGCGCGCTGCCTTACGGCGGCTACGTGGACCTGGCGGGCAAGCCCGAGGTGCTGCAACTGGTGCGCGAGTGCATCGAGCAGGTCAATGCCGATTTGGCTGCGGAGGAAGGCATGGCCGACACGCAGATCGCGCGCTTCCTGGTGCTGCACAAGGAGCTGGACCCGGACGACGACGAGCTGACCCGCACCCGCAAGGTCCGCCGCGGCTTCATCGCCGACAAGTACGCCGTGCTGGTCGAGGCGCTCTATGCCGGCAGGACCGAGCAGTTCATCGAGACCCAGGTCAAGTTCGAGGACGGCCGCACCGGCAGCGTGAGCGCCACGCTCAAGATCGTGGAAGCGCGCTGCTTCCCGCCCGTGAAGGCTGCCGCATGAGCGCCCGCCCGGCCGCCCCGAAGGGCGCTCGCACCGCAGGCGAAGCCGAAGGTTATCTATGAACGCCACCACCGCCCAGGAGCTGGCCATGGCCGCCAGCGCGCCCCGCACCGGGCGCCGCATCGGGGACGTGATCCTCGACGTGCAGAACATCACCCTGCGCTTCGGTGGCGTCAAGGCACTCACCGACATCAGCTTCGACGTGCGCGAGCACGAGGTGCGCTCGATCATCGGGCCCAATGGGGCCGGCAAGAGCTCGATGCTCAACTGCATCAACGGCGTCTACCAGCCGCAGGAAGGGCAGATCACCTTCCGCGGCCAGACCTTCCGGCACATGAACTCGCGCCAGGTGGCCGAGATGGGCGTGGCCCGCACCTTCCAGAACCTGGCCCTGTTCAAGGGCATGAGCGTGCTGGACAACATCATGACCGGCCGCAACCTCAAGATGAAGTGCGGTCTGCTGGCGCAGGCCTTCCGCCTGGGCCCGGCCGAGCGCGAGGAGATCCGCCACCGCGAGTTCGTCGAACGCATCATCGACTTCCTCGAGATCCAGGCCTGGCGCAAGACGCCGGTGGGCCGGCTGCCCTATGGCCTGCAGAAGCGCGTGGACCTGGGCCGCGCCCTGGCCATGGAGCCGCAGGTGCTGCTCCTGGACGAGCCCATGGCCGGCATGAACGTGGAGGAGAAGCAGGACATGAGCCGCTTCATCCTGGACGTGAACGACGAGTTCGGCACCACCATCGTGCTGATCGAGCACGACATGGGCGTGGTGATGGACATCTCCGACCGCGTCGTGGTGCTGGACTACGGCAAGAAGATCGGGGACGGAACGCCGGACGAGGTGCGTGCCAATCCCGAGGTCGTCCGGGCGTACCTGGGGGCGGAGCATTGATGATGCACATCGCTGCGTCAGCGCCGCTGTCTCTGGCTGGGTTCCCGGGCCTGGTCGAGCGCTGGGCTTCGCATGTGCTTGGCGGGCGTGCAACTGTCCGGGGCGGGCCGAGGGCTGTGCGGGGC
>NZ_LDSL01000179.1 GCF_001476815.1 Pseudacidovorax intermedius
TGCGGCCAATGCCGACTACCTGATCCTGGAGACCGACCTGCTGGTGGAGGACACCGGGCCGGACAGCCAGGTCCGGGATGCCGCCCCTGACCGCCAGCAGCACTGGCGCGTGAAAGTCGACCTGACGGCCCACCCGATCACCGAGCCGCTGCGCCCAGACATCACCCGGATCAAGCCGCACACCCATGGCCCGCAGACGGCGCTGGTGGTGGGCCCCGAGGGCCAGAACCTGTGGACGGACGAGTTGGGCCGCATCAAGGTGCAGTTCCCCTGGGACCGGCAGGGCCGGGAGAACCAGCACAGCAGCTGCTGGGTGCGGGTATCGAGCCCGTGGGCGGGCAACCAGCTGGGCGGCGTGCACATCCCGCGCATCGGGCAGGAGGTCGTGGTCGATTTCATCGCCGGCGATCCGGACCTGCCGATCTGCACCGGGCGGGTGCACAACCAGCTGAACCTGCCGCCGTGGGCGTTGCCGCAGCAGTCGGCGCTCAGCGGCTTTCGCAGCCGCGAGCTCACGGAAGGCGGCGGCAACAGCGCGGCCGGGCGCAGCAACCATCTGGTGATGGACGACACGGCCGGGCGCATCCAGGCGCAGCTCAAGAGCGACCACCAGCATTCGAGCCTGAGCCTGGGCAGCATCACGCGCATCGAGGACAACCAGGGGCGCAAGGAGGCGCGAGGCGAAGGCTTCGAACTGCGCACCGACCGGCACGGCGTGCTGCGGGCGCAGGACGGCATGCTGATCTCCACCGAAGGGCGGGCCAATGCGGCCGGCGGCATGCTGGACATGGACGAAACGGTGCAGCGCCTGCGCGCGGCGCAGGACCAGCACGACACCCTGGCCGGGGCAGCGCAGACGCATGGGGCGCAGGACGCCGGCGACGACCAGGACACGGTGCAGCAGGCGCTGAAGGCGCAGAACGACGAAATTGCCGGCAGCGCGCAAGACAGCCCGCCGCTGGGCGAACTCAAGGCCCCGCACATGGTGCTGGCCAGCCCGGCGGGCATCGCCGCGACGGCGGGCGAGAGCCTTCGGCTGCACAGCGGCGGGCACACGGCGGTGACGTCGGGCCAGCACATCTCCGTGAGTGCCGCGGGCCGGTGGCTGGCGAGCGCGGCGCAGGGGCTGCGCAGCTTCGTGCGCAAGGGCGGCCTGAAGTGGATCGCCAGCCGCGGGCCGGTGCAGGTGCAGGCGCACCAGGGCGAGGTGGTGCTGGTGGCGCACAAGGACGTGCGCATCACCAGCGTGGAGGGACGCATCCGCATCCAGGCCAAGAAGAAGGTCGTGCTCATCGGCGGGGGCAGCTACACCGAGTGGAGCGCCGAGGGCATCCGCCACGGCACCGCCGGCAGCTGGCAGGAGCATGCGGCCATGCATGCGCAGGTCGGGCCCATGAGCCGGCCTATCCAAGAGGTCCCGTTACCCGCCGCAGCAGAGGCACCCACCACCGA
>NZ_LDSL01000018.1 GCF_001476815.1 Pseudacidovorax intermedius
GAGTCGGCGCCTGCTGTACGTCGCGGCGATGTCGGCGGCGCGCACGAAGACGTGGAAGGACTTCTACCAGACGCAGCGCAACAAGGGGCTGAGCACGACGGCTGCACTGGTGGTGCTGGCCCGAAAGCTCATGCGCGTGGCGTTCTCGCTGTTCAAGCGACACGTGATGTTCAATGCCCGCTTGGCGGCCGCCAAAGCTTGACGAGAACCATAGAACCTCAGGGCGAACGGGTCGACGGGCAAACGCGTACTTGGCCAAACGGGTACTTGGGCAAACGGGTCGCTGGGTGAACGGGTTGGAGGATGAACGGGTCGGTGTGTGGCCTTTCGGAGAAAGGGTTGGCGGATGAACGGGTCGGCGTGTGGTCGGTGGGCAAACGGGTGGGTGGGTACGTGGCGGCCAGGAACGGATGCCCCCGAACCGTTCGGGCTGAGCCTGTCGAAGCCCTGCGCCGCCGCGCCGTGGCAGCTTGCCATGTCCCCGACGTGCCCACAGACCCGCGCCCCTGAACTCGGCGGTCCAAGCGCACGGTCGAGGCGGAGGATGCCGGCGTGCGATCGGAGGCGCCCCATTCGCGGCGCCGTGCAGTGCCCAAAGCGCGTCGGTGGAGAGCGAGCACCCGTCTGGTGTGGCAAGCCGGTGAGCGCGACGCGGTGCCGGAGAGCGCATGCCGGCGTCCTCTGCCGGTTAGCGCCCCGAAACTTTCCGCGCCCCGATGCTCACCTCAACCCTCGACACAAGAACCGAGAGCCGGGAACGTCAGAACGTACCGCCACCGTCAACCACGGCCCGGCAGCACCTGCTTCAGCCGCTGCAGCGCTGCACCTCGACCGTGGAGTGCCGGATCTCCTCGTGCATCGAGAAGCAGGCCCGCACGCCGTCCGCATCCAGCGTGGGCGAGTGTGTGACGACCGTCACCGCGCAGGCATAGGCCTCGCGGCCCACGCGCCAGACGTGCAGGTCGACCACGCGGGTGTGCGAATCGGCCAGGCCCGTCTCGACGCCCTCGCGGATCTCCTCGGCCACGGGATGGTCCATCTCGCGGTCCAGCAGCACGGCGCTGGTCTGGCGCAGCAGGCTGCGCGCCCAGTTGGCCACCAGCACCGCACCGACCACGCCCATCACCGGGTCCAGCCAGGCCCAGCCCAGGAACCAGCCGCCCAGCAGCGCCGCGATGGCCAGCACCGAGGTGGCGGCATCGGCCAGCACGTGCAGGTAGGCGGAGCGCAGGTTCAGGTCATGGTGGTGGCCATGCCCGTGGTCATGCCCATGGCCGTGGTCGTGGCCGTCGTGCGCATGGCCGTGGCCGTGTCCGTGGTCATGCCCGTGCGCACCCGCCAGCAGCCAGGCACACAGCAGGTTCACCGCCAGGCCCAGGGCGGCCACCATCACGGCCTCGCGGTAGTGGATCGGCTCGGGCGACCACAGCCGCTCCACCGAGGCGAAGACCATCAGCCCCGCCACCGCCAGCAGGAACACCGCGCTGGCGAAGCCGCCCAGCACCTCGATCTTCCAGGTGCCGAAGGCGAAGCGCCGGTCGCGCGCCAGGCGCCGCGCCGCCGTGTAGGCGAAGGCGCTGACGCCGATGGCCACCGCATGCGAGCTCATGTGCCAGCCATCGGCCAGCAGCGCCATGGAGTTGAACCACCAGCCGGCAGCGATCTCCATGAGCATCGCGGCGGCGGTGATGGCGAGCACCCAGCGGGTGCTGCGCTCGGCGGCGGGATTGCCGGCGTCGAACTGGTGGCTGTGCTGCCAGGGGCTGAGGTCGTGGGTGTGCATGGCGGCGGCGATTCTGGCAGCCACCGCACTGCCCGCCTAGCCGCCGAACAAGTCCCCTTCACCGCTGCGGCTGCTCGGCGCCGCCACGCCGAGGTGGCGGTAGGCGGCCAGCGTGGCGATGCGCCCGCGCGGCGTGCGCTGCAGGTAGCCCTGCTGGATCAGGTAGGGCTCGATCACGTCCTCGATGGTGCCGGACTCCTCGCCGATGCTGGCGGCGATGTTGTCCAGGCCCACCGGTCCGCCGTCGAAGCGGTGGATCACCGCCTCCAGCAGCTTGCGGTCCATCAGGTCGAAGCCTTCCGGGTCCACGTCGAGCATGGCCAGCGCCTTGTGGGCGATGGGCCGGGTGATGCGGCCGTCGCCCTTCACGTCGGCATAGTCGCGCACGCGGCGCAGCAGCCGGTTGGCGATGCGGGGCGTGCCGCGCGAGCGGCGGGCGATCTCGTAGGCGCCGTCGGGCTCGATGGGCGCGTTGAGCAGGCCGGCGCTGCGGGTGACGATGAGCGTGAGCTCCTCGGCCGTGTAGAACTCCAGCCGCGCCACGATGCCGAAGCGGTCGCGCAGCGGGTTGGTCAGCATGCCGGCGCGCGTGGTGGCACCCACCAGCGTGAAGGGCTGCAGGTCGAGCTTGATGCTGCGCGCCGCCGGCCCCTCGCCGATCATGATGTCGATCTGGTAGTCCTCGAGCGCGGGATACAGGATTTCCTCGACGACCGGCGAGAGCCGGTGGATCTCGTCGATGAAGAGCACGTCGTTGGGCTCGAGGTTGGTCAGCAGCGCGGCCAGGTCCTTGGGCTTCTCGAGCACCGGGCCGCTGGTCTGGCGCAGGTTGACGCCCAGCTCGGCCGCGACGATGTGCGACAGCGTGGTCTTGCCCAGGCCGGGCGGGCCGAAGAGCAGCACGTGGTCGAGCGCCTCGCGCCGCTTGCGGGCGGCGCCGATGAAGATCTCGAGCTGCTCGCGCACCTTGGCCTGGCCCACGTATTCCTGCAGCAGCTTAGGCCGCAGGGCGCGTTCGATGGCCTCTTCGTTGGGCGAGGCGGGGGCCGCGGACACCACGCGCGGCGGTACCGGGGCGAAGTCGTCGGTGTGGATGGACATGTCGCGGGCGGAAGCGTGAGATTGTAGGCGGCGGTGCCACCGGCGGGACGCGTTCAGCCGGCATTCAGGCGGCAGAATCGGCGACCACCCTTCCATCTGCGCCGACCACCTTGTCCATCTACCAGCTCAAGCCCCGCTTCCAGGCCCTGCTCCGCCCCCTGGTCCATCGACTCGCCGGGGCCGGGATCACGGCCAACCAGGTCACGCTGGCGGCATGCGGGGTGTCCGTGCTGCTCGGGCTGTGGCTGTTCTGGGCCGCGCCGGGCCGGGTGGCCTTCGCGCTGGTGCCGCTGTGGATGCTGCTGCGCATGGCCTTCAATGCGGTGGACGGCATGCTGGCGCGCGAGCACGGCCAGAAGAGTGCCCTGGGCGCCTTTCTCAACGAGCTGACGGACGTGGTGTCCGACGCGGTGCTGTACCTGCCGTTCGCACTGGTGGCGCCCTTCTCCGGTTTCTGGGTGGGCGGGGTCATCGTGCTGGCCGGGCTGTCCGAATTCGCGGGCGCGCTGGGGCCCACGGTGGGCGCCAGCCGGCGCTACGACGGGCCGCTGGGCAAGAGCGACCGGGCCTTCGTGTTCGGCGCGCTGGGCCTCTATGTGGCGCTGGGCTGGCCGCTGCCGCCGGCGGCCGCCTGGCTGATGCCGCTGCTGGCGCTGGCGGTGTGCTGGACCATGGTGCGCCGCGTGCGCGGCGCCCTGGCAGAAGTCGGCGCACGATGACACGCCATGACCCGCCATCAAAATTCCACAACGACGACCCTGGGGAGGGTTCACACATGACGACAACCAGCACGCCACGCATCGCCGGGGAACACCACTTCCGCACCCACGACGGCGAATCGCTCTTCTACCGCCACTGGCCGGCCACCGGCGGCGCGCGCCGCGGCGCGGTGCTGCTGTTCCACCGCGGCCACGAGCACGGCGCCCGCATGGCGCACCTGGTGGACGAGCTGGACCTGCCCGACTTCGACTTCTTCGCCTGGGACGCCCGTGGCCACGGCCGCTCGCCGGGCCAGCGCGGCCACAGCCCCAGCTTCGCGCATTCGGTGCGCGACGTGCAGACCTTCGTCGAGCACATCGCCGCGCAGCACGGCGTGGCGGAGCAGGACATGCACGTCGTGGCCCAGAGCGTGGGCGCGGTGCTGATCGCCACCTGGGCGCACGACTACGCCCCCAAGGTGCGCGGCCTCACGCTCGCCTCGCCGGCCTTCAAGGTCAAGCTCTACGTGCCCTTCGCGCGGCCGGGCCTTGCACTCATGCACAAGCTGCGCGGGCTGTTCTTCGTCAACAGCTACGTCAAGCCCAAGTTCCTCACGCACGATCCGGCGCGCATCGCCAGCTACCAGGCCGATCCGCTGATCACCCGGCCCATCGCGGTCAACATCCTGCTCGACCTGTACGAGGCCGCCGAGCGCGTGGTGGACGACGCCCAGGCCATCGTGCTGCCGACGCAGTTGCTGATCTCGGGCGCCGACTGGGTGGTGCACCACGGGCCGCAGCACCGCTTCTTCGAGCGGCTGGGCAGCCGAGTCAAGGAGAAGCTGGAGCTGCCCGGCTTCTTCCACGACACGCTGGGCGAGCGGGACCGGGCCGGCGCGGTGGCCGCGGTGCGCGGCTTCGTGCTGCGGCTGTTCGATGCGCCGCCGGAACCGGTCGACCTGCGCGGCGCCGACCGCCAGGGCTTCACCGCCGACGAGGCCCGCGCACTCGCCGCGCCGCTGCCGGCGCTGTCGCCGCGCGGCCTGTACTGGGCCGCAACGCGCGCCGGGCTGCGGCTGGGTGGCCGACTGTCGAAGGGCATCGCACTCGGCCATGCCACCGGCTTCGACTCCGGCAGCACGCTCGACTACGTCTACCGCAACGCGCCCGCCGGCGCACCGGTCATCGGCCGGCTGATCGACAAGACCTACCTCGATTCCATCGGCTGGCGCGGCATCCGCCAGCGCAAGCTGCACGTGGAAGAACTGCTGCGCGAGGCCATGGCCCGCCTGGCCACCGATGGCCGCGAAGTGCGGCTGATGGACATCGCCGCCGGCCACGGTCGCTACGTGCTCGACGCCGTGGCGGGCAGCGCGGTGGCGCCGGCCTCGATCCTGCTGCGCGACTACAGCGACATCAACGTGCGCGACGGCCAGCGCCTGATCGCCGAGCGCGGCCTGCAGGACACAGCGCGCTTCGTGCAGGCCGACGCCTTCGACCGCGCGAGCCTAGCCGCCGTCATGCCGCGGCCGACGCTGGCGGTGGTGTCCGGGCTGTACGAGCTGTTCCCGGACAACGAGATGGTCGCCCGCTCGCTGGACGGCGTGGCCAATGCGGTCGAGCCCGGCGGCTACTTGGTCTACACCGGCCAGCCCTGGCATCCGCAACTGGAAATGATCGCGCGGGCACTGACCAGTCACCGGCAGGGCCAGGCCTGGGTGATGCGCCGCCGCACGCAGGCCGAGATGGACCAGCTGGTGCAGGCCGCGGGCTTCCGCAAGATCGCCCAGCGCGTGGACCGTTGGGGCATCTTTACCGTCTCGCTCGCGCAGAAGGCATGACGAACGAGCGCCCCTGGAAGCGCGCCCTCGCCTGGCTGGCCCTGCTGGGGCCCTTCTTCTACCTGAGCTATGGCCTCGCCAACTGGTGGGCCGGCACGCGGGCGCAGGTGCCGTCGGTGGTGTTCGACTGGGAGCGGGGCATGCCCTTCTGGGCCTGGACCATCTTTCCCTACTGGTCGATCAACGCCTTCTACGCGCTGTCGCTGTTCCTGGGCCGGACGCGGCATCGGGTGGACCGGCATGCGGCGCGGCTGCTGACCGCGCAAGTGGTGGCCGTCGGCTGCTTCGTGCTGTGGCCGCTTGCCTTCAGCTTCGGGCAGCCGGCGGTGGCGGGCGCGCCAGCCTTCCTGTTCGAGGCGCTGCGCGGCTTCGACAAGCCCTTCAACCAGGCGCCCTCGCTGCACATCGCGCTGGCCGTGATCCTGTGGGACTGGTACCGGCAGCTGATCCGAACGCGCTGGGCGCGCGGCGTGCTGCACGGGTGGACGCTCTTGATCTGCGCCTCGGTGCTGACCACTTACCAGCACCACTTCATCGACATCCCGACCGGTGCGCTGCTGGGCGTGCTGTGCGTGTGGCTGTGGCCGCTGGAGCGGCAGGTGGCGCTGCCGCGCGCCTGGCGGCTGGCGCGGGATGCCGGGCGCTGGACGCTGGCCAGCGCCTACGCCGCAGGCGCGCTGCTGTGCCTGGGGCTGGGCCTGTGGGCGGGCGGCTGGCTGCTCTGGCTGGCCTGGCCTGCGGTGTCGCTCGCGCTCGTCGCCTTGAACTATGCCGGCCTGGGCGCGCGCGGCTTCCGCATGGATGGCCAGGGCCGCATGCACTGGACGGCGCGCTGGCTCTTCGGCCCCTACCGCGCCGCCGCCGCGCTCAACGCCTGGGCCTGGACGCGCCGGCTGCCCGCCAGTGCCGAGATCGCGCCCGGGCTGCGGCTGGGCCGCATGCCCGGCCATGCCGAATGGCAGGCCGCCGGCCGGCCGCGGCTGCTGAGCCTGTGCGCCGAGCTGCAGTTGCCGCCGGTGCCGCAGGCGCGCTGCGTGCCGATGCTGGACCTGGTGACGCCCTCGGCCGCGCAACTGCGGCGCGCCGTCGCCGTGCTGGAAGGCCAGCGGCGCGCGGGGCCCGTGTGGGTCTGTTGCGCGCTTGGCTTTTCGCGCAGCGCCGCAACGGTGGTGGGGTGGCTGCTGCGGCACGGCTCGGCCGCCGACCTCGGCACCGCCGAGGCAGCCGTGCGGCGTGCACGGCCGCAGATCGTGCTGCGCGAGCGCTGGCGCACCCTGCTGGCCCGCACGCAGGCAGGCCGGCAGCCGGAGGGCCCGGCGTGAGGGGCGGCCCCGTGTCGGCGCCAGAGGCGGACGACGACGCCACCGCGCGCAGCCGTTGCGCGGCATTGGCCGCCCTGCTCGGCGCCCACCGCGCCGTCGGCGCCTGGGGCGTGATGTCTTCTGCCCTGGCGGCGAGCGGACTGCTCGCGGCAGCCTTCGGTCTGGTACCACCGATGGCGGACGCGGCCGCCCTCTTCCTGGTCGCCGCCGGCCTGCTCGGCCTGGCCGAGCGCTACCTCGCCTTCCGCCTGCGGCTGGACGAAGCCTTGTTTCACGCGCTCGCCACGGGCCGGCTGGCGGGCCTTCCGGCGCTGGACGACGGCCTTGCCTGGCTGGGCCTGCGCCCCGCCACGTCCACGTCCATGTCCACGACCGCGCCGCGCAGCCTCCATGAGCGCCTGCGCGGCACTCGCGCGCTGCTGCGCCGCCATCTCGCCACCGTCCTGCTCCAGACCCTGTTCCTCACGGCCGCCCTCGCGGCCGGCTTCCTTCTTCATCCTCCCGCATGAACGACCTTCTCGACGCCGACACTCCGCCGCCGCGCGTGCTGCTGCGGCGGGCCGCCGCCTTCGTGTCGGCCCGCCTGATCGTGGGCGGTGCGCGCCTGCTGACCGGCGTGCGCGCCATCTGGAGCGGCACCACGCCGCTGGCCGAGACCACGCTCTACTTCGCCAACCATTCCAGCCACGGCGACTTCGTGCTGGTGTGGGCCACGCTGCCGCCCGACCTGCGCGCCTGCACCCGGCCCGTGGCCGGGCAGGACTACTGGCTCGCCTCGCGCGCACGGCGCTTCATCGGCCGGGACGTGTTCAATGCGCTGATGATCCGCCGCGACGGCAGCGGCGCCACTGGCGCGCCGAGCGCCAACCCGGTCGAACAGATGGTGCAGGCGCTGCAGGCCGGCGACTCGCTCATCATGTTCCCGGAAGGCACGCGCAACACCGGCGATGCAGTCATGCTGCCCCTCAAGAGTGGCCTGTTCCACCTCGCCCGCGCCTGCCCGCAGGTGCGCCTGGTGCCGGTGTGGATCGAGAACCTCCGGCGCGTGCTGCCCAAGGGCCAGCTGGTGCCGGTGCCGCTGGCCTGCTCGGTGCGCTACGGCGCGCCGGTGGTGCTGGCCGAGGGCGAGGACAAGGCATCGTTCCTCGCCCGCGCCCAGCAGGCGATGCTGGACCTGCGGCCCGATCACGACAAGGCAGAAGACGCGTCCACGGCGCCGCCTGCCGCAGCGCCCATTCCCTCCCCGCCCGCCGCGTCCCAGTCCGGCCAACCGAAGCAGGTCGACGCTCCATGAACCCCACCACCCACACCACCCTGATGCTCTTCGGCGGCGTGGCCGGCGTGCTGGTGCTCGCCTCGGCCATCGGCGCGCTGCTCAAGTGGCGCGTGGCCCATGGCGGGCCGCATGCCGTCATCGACAACCTCAACGCCCGGGTCAACGCCTGGTGGGTGATGGTGGCCGTGATCGGCATCGCCTTCGCCTTCGGCAAGCTGGGCGTGATCGTGCTGTTCTACCTGGTCTCGTTCTATGCGCTGCGCGAGTTCCTGAGCCTCACCTACACCCGCCGCGGCGACCACCTGGCCATGGCGGCCGCCTTCTACGTGGCACTGCCGGTGCAGTACTTCCTGGTATGGATCGAGTGGTACGGCATGTTCGCCATCTTCATCCCGGTGGAGGTGTTCCTGATCCTGCCCATCCTGTCGGCGCTGGGCGGCGACACGCAGCGCTTCCTGGAGCGCACGTCCAAGGTGCAGTGGGGGCTGATGGTCTGCGTGTTCTGCATCAGCCACGTGCCGGCGCTGCTGACGCTCCACATCCCGGGCTTCGAGGACCGCAACCTGCTGCTGATCGCCTTCCTGGTGATCGTGGTGCAGGGCAGCGACGTGCTGCAGTACGTCTGGGGCAAGCTGCTGGGGCGGCGCAAGGTGGCGCCGGAGCTGTCGCCCTCCAAGACCTGGGAAGGGCTCGTCGGCGGCGTGGCCAGCGCCACGCTGCTGGGCGCGGCGCTGTGGTGGGCCACGCCCTTCACGCCCTGGCAGGCCGCGCTCATGGCCCTCATGATCTGCGTGATGGGCTTCTTCGGCGGGCTGGTGATGTCGGCCATCAAGCGCGACCGCGGGGTGAAGGACTGGGGCACCATGATCGAGGGCCACGGCGGCATGCTGGACCGGCTGGACTCCGTGATCTTTGCTGCACCGATGTACTTCCACGCCCTCCACTACTGGTGGGTTCCGTGACCCACCCCGGCGCTGAGGCGACTACTTCGCCAGCGCCTTCAACGCCATCTTGATGCCCTCGCTCACGCCCACGTCCTTGGGCAGGGCCTTGAGCGCGGCGGCGCCCTCCTTGTCGTTGTAGCCCAGCGCCAGCAGGGCCTGCAGGATGTCGGCCTGGGCGTCGCTGGCGGGCTGGGCCGCGGCGCCGGCGGTGCCCACCGCGTCGCCCAGCTTGCCCTTGAGTTCCAGCAGCAGCCGCTCGGCGGTCTTCTTGCCGATGCCGGGAATCTTCACCAGCCGGCCCGGCTCCTGCAGTGCGATGGCCTGCACCAGCTCGCCCACGCTCAGGCCCGACAGGATCCCCAGCGCCGTGCGCGGCCCCACGCCGGCGATCTTGATCAGCTGTCTAAAGGCCGCACGTTCTTCCGCCGACGCGAAGCCGTAGAGAATCTGCGCATCCTCGCGCACGATGAAATGCGTGAGCAGCGAGACCTTCGCCCCCACCTGCGGCAGGTTGTAGAAGGTGCTCATCGGCACGTCCACCTCGTAGCCCACACCGCCGCAGTCGATGACGATCTGCGGCGGGTTGCGTTCGGCCAGGGTTCCGGTGAGTTTTCCTATCATGACTTGCGTGCCGATCCTTCGATTCCATCTGCCAGAGAAAAAAGCCGCGTGATTCTCCGCCACAGCTTCACCCCCGCGAACAACACCCGCCTGGCCCACCTGTGCGGCCCCATGGACGCGCACCTGCGCCGCATCGAGGAGGCGCTGGAGGTCAAGATCGCCCACCGCCACGAGCTGTTCAAGATCGACGGTCCCAAGGCCCGCGCCGAGCGCGCGCTGGAGGTGCTGCAGGCCCTCTACGAGATCGCCCGGCATCCCCTCGACGCCGCCATGGTGCAGCTCACGCTGGCCGGCGACGGCCAGATGGCCGAGGACGCCGCCGGCGCCCTCACGCTCAGCACCCGCCGCGGCGACCTGCGCGCCCGCACGCCCAACCAGAGCGTCTACCTGGACAACATCGCCAGCCACGACATCACCTTCGGCATCGGCCCGGCCGGCACCGGCAAGACCTACCTGGCGGTGGCTTGCGCGGTCGATGCGCTGGAGCGCAGCAGCGTGCAGCGCATCGTGCTCACCCGCCCGGCGGTGGAGGCCGGCGAGCGCCTGGGCTTCCTGCCCGGCGACCTGTCGCAGAAGGTCGACCCCTACCTGCGTCCGCTCTACGACGCGCTCTACGACCTGATGGGCTTCGAGAAGGTCACCAAGGCCTTCGAACGCAACGCGCTGGAGATCGCGCCGCTGGCCTTCATGCGCGGGCGCACGCTCAACAACGCCTTCGTCATCCTGGACGAGGCGCAGAACACCACGCCCGAGCAGATGAAGATGTTCCTCACCCGCATCGGCTTCGGCAGCAAGTGCGTGGTGACCGGCGACATCAGCCAGATCGACCTGCCCAAGACCCAGACCAGCGGGCTGGTGGAGGCCGAGCGCGTGCTGCGCCGCGTGCAGGGCCTGGCCTTCACCCGCTTCGACACCGGGGACGTGGTGCGCCATCCGCTGGTGGCGCGCATCGTCGATGCCTACGACGCCGCCCGCAAGCGCAGCAGCAGCGCGAAGGCCGACTGATGGCGATGCCGCCGCTGTCCCTGTCGCTGCAGTTCGGCCGCATCGATGCGCTCGCGCGCCACCGCGCCGCCCTGCCCCGCCACCGCGTGGCCCGCTGCATCCGCCATGCGCTGGAAGCGCCCGGCGAGATCACCGTGCGCATCGTCGATGCCGAGGAAGGCCAGCAGCTCAACCGCGAGTTCCGCGGCAAGGACTACGCGACCAACGTGCTCACCTTCGACTACGCCCAGTCGCCGATGGTGATGGCCGACCTGGTGCTGTGCGCGCCCGTGGTCGCGCGCGAGGCGAAGGAACTGGGCGTGACCCTGGCCGCCCACTATGCCCACCTGCTGGTGCACGGCACGCTGCATGCGCAGGGCTGGGACCACGAGACCGGCGACGAGGACGCCGAGGCCATGGAAGCGCGCGAGATCGAGATCCTGGCGGGGCTCGGCGTGCGCAACCCGTACCGTGGCCGCTGACCGCCCCCGTCCCTCACCGCGCGCGGCCTGCACGGCCCCCCAGGCCAGGCGGCGAGCCCGCGCCGTCAGCGCATGTCGATCGGAATCGTCACCGGCCCATCGTTGAGCAGGTGCACCTGCATGTCCGCCCCGAAGCGCCCCGTGGCCACCTCGGGATGCAGGCGGCGGGCCTGCGCCACGAAGGCGTCGTAGAGCCGCCGCCCTTCGTCCGGCGGCGCGGCCCCGGTGAAGCTGGGCCGGTTGCCGCCGCGCACGTCCGCCGCCAGCGTGAACTGGCTGACGATCAGCAGCCCGCCGCCCACGTCCTGCACGCTGCGGTTCATCTTGCCGGCCTCGTCCGCGAAGATGCGCAGCTTCAGGATCTTGGCCAGCAGGCGCTCGCCCACCGCGTCGGTGTCGCCGGCTTCGGCGCACACCAGCACCAGCAGGCCCGGGCCGATGGCGCCGGCCAGCTCGCCGCCGATCTCGACGCGGGCCTCGCGCACCCGCTGCAGCAGCGCCTTCATGGCAGCACCCGGCCGACCGGGTCGCGGTCCTGCGCCAGGGCGGCGCGCGATTCGAACTTGAGCGGCAGCAGCTGGATGGTGACCCGCAGGTTGGGCAGTACGCCCATCAGCGCCCGCTCCACGTCGTCGCGCATCAGCGCGGCGCGGCGCAGCGTCCAGCCGCCCGGCAGGTGCATGTGCAGGTCGGCAAAGCAACGCCGGCCGGCACGGCGGGTGACGAGGTGGTCGAAGCGCAGCTCGGTGTCGGCCGGCGTCTCGGCGGCGATGCGGTCGAGCACCGACTGCAGCAGCGCCTGGTCGGCCGGCGCCAGCGCCTCGTCCATCAGGCCCTGGGCCGAGCGCCAGACCAGCTGGCCGCCCTCCCGGATGATGTTGATCGCCACGCCGATGGCCAGCAGCGGATCGAGCCACAACCAGCCGGTGAAGCCCACCGCCACCACGCCGACGATCACCGCCACGGAGGTCCAGACGTCGGTCATCAGGTGGCGGCCATCGGCCTCCAGCGCGATGGAGTTGTGCCGCTTGGCAGCGCGGAACAGCAGCCAGGCCAGACCGCCGTTGAAGGCCGAACTCACCGCCGACAGCACCAGGCCCCAGCTCAGCTGCTCCAGCGGCTGGGGATTGAGCAGCCGGTGCACGGCTGCACCCGCAATGGCCAGCGCCGCGCCGACGATCAGCACGCCCTCGAAACCGGAGGAGAAATATTCGGCCTTGTGGTGGCCGTAGGGATGGTCGTCGTCCGCCGGCCGCGCCGCCACCGTGATCATGCTCAGCGCGAAGATGGCGCTCGCCAGGTTGACGAAGGACTCCATCGCGTCCGAGATCAGGCCCATCGAATGGGTGACGTAGCCGGCGATGCTCTTGAGCAGGATGGTCAGCAGGGCCACCGCGATGGACAGCCGCAGCAGGTTGCGCGGCGCCCACAAGGGAGAATCGGGCGCGAAGGACAGGGTTTTCATGGCAAGGGGAGCAGGGGTTGGCTTCTTCGGGGCACCGGTCGGCGCAGCCTGTCTATGATGCCCGGCCATAAGAAACCAGGGATGAACGTCTTCATGCAACCACGACTTTTTGCCCGGCCTGGCCCCGCCGCCTGCGGCTGGCTGTTGGCCGGCGTCCTGTGGGCGGTCGCGCCGCCGCTGCGGGCGCAGACCGCCGCACCGCCTGCCGCGGCGCCCGCGGCCCAGCACGCCGGCTTCATCAAGACGGTGCAGGGCACCGTGCGGCTGGTCGATGCCGCCGGCCAGGCCCAGCCCGCCCAGCCGGGCAGCGCCCTGCGGGTCAGCGACAGCGTCCAGACCGGCGACGACGGCTCGGCCGGCCTGGTGCTGCGCGACGGCACCACGCTGGTGGTCGGCCCCAGGTCCCGCATGGACGTGCGCGACTACCGTTTCGAGAGCACGGCGCAGGACGGCGGCATGCTGATCGGCCTGCTCAGCGGCTCGCTGCGCATGATCACCGGCCTGCTGGGCAAGAGCCATCCGGAGGCGGTGCGCGTGCAGACGCAGACCGCCACCATCGGCATCCGCGGGACGGACTTCATCGTGTCCACGGAGGCCCCATGATGCTG
This sequence comes from Pseudacidovorax intermedius, assembly GCF_001476815.1. GTDB lineage: Bacteria > Pseudomonadota > Gammaproteobacteria > Burkholderiales > Burkholderiaceae_C > Xenophilus > Xenophilus intermedius_A. The sequence continues at coordinate 13,126 of NZ_LDSL01000018.1, forward strand.
CACCGCCCCTTCACGCCGTCGTCGCTGCTGCGCGTGGCCGTGCCGCTCGCGGCCTTGCTGCTGGCCGCCTGCGCGGCGCCGCCCTCCACCCGCGTGGTGCTGCTGCCGCAGGCCGATGGCACACCGTCGGCCGTGGTCGTCGCCACCCAGGGCGGCGAGCAGCGGCTGGACAAGCCCTACGCGCAGGCCTCGGTGATCGCCACCGACCAGCCGCCGCGCCTGGGCGCCACCGATGCCGCCACGGTGCAGGCCGAGAACCCGGCGCTGTTCGCCATGCGGCCGCCCGCGTCCCGACGCTACGTGCTGTTCTTCGATGCCGGCGGCACCCAGCTGGCCGCTGCTTCCCAGCGTGAACTGGACGCGCTGCTGGCGGATGCTTCCGCCCAGCCGGGCTCGGACGTGGTCATCACCGGCCACACCGACACCCGCGGCGCCGCCGCGGCCAACGACGCGCTGTCCCTGGCGCGCGCGCAACTGCTGCAGCGCATGCTGGTGGCGCGCGGCTTCGCGGCCAACCGGATCGAGGCCGCCGGCCGGGGCGAGCGCGAACTGGCCGTGCCCACCGCTGACAACGTGGATGAGCCGCGCAACCGGCGCGTGGTCGTCGAGGTGCGCTGAAGGCGGGGGGAAGGCCCCCACCGGCAAGGCCGGCCGGAGAACCCGGCTCAGGCGCCCAGCACCACGCGGGCGAACTTGCGCTTGCCCACCTGCACCACGTAGCTGCCGGCCTCCAGCTTGAGGCCCTTGTCGCTCACCACGCTTGAATCCACCCGCACGCCGCCGCCGTCGATCAGGCGGTTGCCCTCGGAGGTGGAGGCCGCCAGCCCCGCCTGCTTGAGCAGGTGGGCGATGCCCAGCGGCGCGCCCGCCAGCTGCACCTCGGGAATCTCGTCCGGCACACCGCCGCGGCTGCGGTTGACGAAGTCCTGCTCGGCCGCATCGGCCGCCTGGGCGCTGTGGAAGCGGGCCGTGATCTCCTTGGCCAGCATCACCTTCGCGTCCTTGGGATTGCGCCCGGCGTCCACCTGGGCCTTGAGCGCAGCGATCTCCTGCAGCGAGCGGAAGCTCAGCAGGGTGAACCACTTCCACATCAGGTCGTCGGAAATCGACAGCACCTTGGCGAACATGGTGTTCGGCGCCTCGCTGATGCCGATGTAGTTGTTCTTGCTCTTCGACATCTTCTCGACGCCGTCCAGGCCCTCGAGCAGCGGCATGGTCAGGATGCACTGCGGCTCCTGACCGTATTCCTGCTGCAGGTGGCGGCCCACCAGCAGGTTGAACTTCTGGTCGGTGCCGCCGAGCTCCAGGTCGCTCTTGAGCGCCACCGAGTCGTAGCCCTGCATCAGCGGATACAGGAATTCGTGCACCGAGATCGACTGGCCCGCCTTGAAGCGCTTGGTGAAGTCGTCGCGCTCCATCATGCGCGCCACGGTGTACTTGGCCGCCAGCTGGATCATGCCGCGCGCGCCCAGCGGGTCGCTCCATTCGGAGTTGTAGCGGATCTCGGTGCGCGCCGGGTCCAGCACCAGGCTGGCCTGGCGGTAGTAGGTCTGGGCGTTGACCTCGATCTGCTCGCGGGTGAGCGGCGGGCGGGTGCTGTTGCGGCCCGACGGATCGCCGATCAGCGTGGTGAAGTCGCCGATCAGGAAGATCACCTGGTGGCCCAGGTCCTGCAGCTGGCGCATCTTGTTGAGCACCACCGTGTGGCCGATGTGGATGTCCGGTGCCGTGGGGTCTAGGCCCAGCTTGATGCGCAGCGGCTGGCCGGTGGATTCGGCCCGTTGCAGCTTGCGCACCCACTCGTCCTGAGGCAGCAGTTCGTCGGCGCCGCGCAGCGAGATGTCGAGCGCTTGTCTTACACCATCCGATAGGGAATGACCAATATCGATCTGAGGATTCATTGGGATTTTGAGGGGCGGAAACAACACTGCGCCGCTATACTCCGCCGGGTTTCGCGCTCTGCATTCTACGCAGCGCCTCTTTTTCGCCCCGCCCTGTGTCGGCCTGAGACCTACAGCCCGACCCGGCGGCCGCCGAACCCGAGCCCTGGATTCCTACGTTGTCGACATTGATCAACGGCATTCTGGCCGCCGAGGAAGCTTTTGCGTCTCGCCTGGCCTTCGTCATCCGGACCCATCCCCGCCATCTCACCGCCGCCGTCGCCGCGCTGCTGATGACCGCCGGCGGCGGCGCCTTCGCCGTCGCCTCGCTGGGCCCCGATGCGGCGGATCTGCCGATCCGCCAGGTGCTGGAAACCGTCACCCCGCTGTCGGTCGAAAGCCAGAGCGAGGCCCTGGACGGCTACAGCTTCACCCTCTTCCGCACCGAATTCACCCGCGCCAGCGACACGGCCGACGCCCTGCTCGGCCGCCTGGGTGTGCGTGACCCCGCCGCCGCCGCCTTCGTGCGCGGCAACGGCGACGCCCGGCTGGCCATGCTCAGCCGCGTGGGCCGCACCATCTCGGCCGAGATCGGCCACGACGGCCGGCTGCACCGCCTGTCCGCCCGCTGGGTGCCCGACGCCAACGGCGGCTTCCGCCGCGTGACGGTCGAGCCGGACGGCAGCGGCTTTGCCGTGCGCAACGAGGCCGAGACGCTGGACACCAACCAGCGCGTGGCCGGCGGCACGATCCAGAGTTCGCTGTTCGCCGCCACCGACGCCGCCGGCATTCCCGATGCCATCGCCAGCCAGCTGGCCGACATCTTCTCGGGCGACGTGGACTTCCGCCAGTTGCGCAAAGGCGACCGCTTCGCCGTGCAGTACGAAAGCCTGGAGGCCGACGGCCAGGCCATGCGCAGCGGCCGCGTGCTGGCCGCCGAGTTCGAGACCGGCGGCAAGGTGCACCAGGCCCTGTGGTTCGAGGCACCCGGCCAGAAGGGCGGCTACTACCGCTTCAATGGCGAGAGCCTGCGCCGCGCCTACCTGGCCTCGCCGGTGGAATTCACCCGCGTGTCCAGCGGCTTCGCGATGCGGCTGCACCCCATCCTCAACAGCTGGCGCCAGCACACCGGCACCGACTTCGCCGCCCCGCCCGGCACGCCGGTGCGCACGGTGGGCGACGGCACGGTCGACTTCGCCGGCTGGCAGAACGGCTACGGCAACATCGTCATCGTCAACCACCGCAACCGCCAGCAGACCGCCTATGCGCACCTGAGCCGCATCGACGTCAAGGCCGGCCAGTCGGTGAGCCAGGGCCAGAAGGTCGGTGCCGTCGGTTCCACGGGCTGGGCCACGGGCCCGCACCTGCATTTCGAGTTCCGCATCGACGGCCAGTACTTCGACCCGCAGCGCATGCTGGCCGAGCAGGACGGCGGCACGCCGGTGCCCGCCTCCGCCCGTGCCGCCTTCGCCAAGGTGATGGGCGCCGCCCGCACCGAGCTGGCCGCCGCCAGCGCGACGCTGCAGGCGCGAGCCGACTGAACGACCGCTGTCCGGCCGCGGCGCCTCCGCCGGCGGCCTGGCAACATCCCAAGCGCCGGCCCGTCCGGCGCTTTTTTCATTCCCGAGCCGCCCATGACCACGACGCCTCCCGCCGCCCCGGACTGCTACATCGGCCTGATGTCGGGCACCTCGCTCGACGGCGTGGATGGGGTGGTGGCGGAGTTCGGCGCGGACGGCCTCGCAGTGTGCGCCCACGCCGGTGCCGCATTTCCGCCGGCGCTGCGGGCCGAATTGCTGGCCCTCAACACGCCCGCCGGCGTGGATGAATTGCACCGCGCGTCCCTGGCCGCGAACGGCCTGACCCGGGTCTACGCCGACGTGGTGGCGCAACTGCTGGCGCGCACCGGGCTGGACGCCGCCGCCATCCGCGCGATCGGCGCCCATGGCCAGACCGTGCGTCATCGGCCCGGCGCCTTCGACGGCACGGGCTACACGATGCAGCTCAACAACCCGGCCCTGCTGGCCGAGCTGACCGGCATCGCCGTGGCGGCCGACTTCCGCAGCCGCGACGTCGCCGCCGGCGGCCAGGGGGCGCCGCTGGTGCCGGCCTTCCATGCGGCCGTCTTCGGACGGGCCGGCGAGGCGCGTGCCGCGCTCAACCTGGGCGGCATCGCCAACCTGAGCCTGCTGCCGGGCGACGGCACGCCGGTGCGCGGCTTCGACTGCGGGCCGGCCAATGCCCTGCTCGACCACTGGTGCCAGCTGCACCGCGGCCACCCCTTCGACGCCGACGGCGCCTGGGCCGCCACCGGCACGGCGCGCGCATCGCTGCTGCAGCGCCTGCTGGCCGAGCCCTATTTCGCCCAGCCCATTCCCAAGAGCACCGGCCGCGACCTGTTCCATCCCGACTGGCTGGCGCAGCGCCTCGACGACGCCGACCGGGCCGCCGACCCAGCCGACGTGCAGGCGACGCTGGCCGAGTTGACCGCCCGCAGCAGCGCCGAGGCGCTGCGCACGCACGCGCCGGCCACGCGGCGCCTGATCGTCTGCGGCGGCGGCGCCTTCAACGGCGACCTGCTGCGCCGGCTGGCGCGGCATCTGCCCGGCGTGGCCATCGACAGCTCGGCCGACCACGGACTGCCGCCGCAGCAGGTGGAGGCCGCGGCCTTTGCCTGGCTGGCACGGCAACTGGTGAACGGCGCGCCCGGCAACCTGCCGGCCGTGACCGGCGCGCACGGCTTGCGCGTGCTGGGAGCGCTGTATCCCGCCTGAGGGCGCCTAGTGCCGCCCGGCCACGTCCGGCTCTTCCAGCTGCGGCGAGCGCGCCTCCGGCGGCACCTGCCAGAAGATGAAGGCCGAGGCGATGGTCACCAGCCCCACGGTGACGAAGGTGGCCTGGAAGGCCGGCAGCGCATGCGCGCCGAAGGCATTGCTGAAGCCCGACAGCACGGCCCCCGCCATGGCCACGCCCATGCTCATCGCCAGCATCTGCACCATCGAGAACAGGCTGTTGCCGCTGCTGGCGCTGGCGCCGTCCAGGTCCTTGAGCGTGAGCGTGTTCATGGCCGTGAACTGCAGCGAGTTGAAGGCGCCGAACAGCGCGAACTGCACCAGCCGCAGCCATACCGGCTCGCCCGGCGAGGCCAGCGCGAAGCTGATCATCAGCAGGCCGATGATGCAGGTGTTGCCCACCAGGATGCGGCGGTAGCCCCAGCGCAGGATCAGCTGCGCCGCGATGCGCTTCATGCCCATGCCGGCCAGCGCCGTGGGCAGCATCATCAGGCCGGCCTGCATGGGCGAATAGTCCAGCGAGACCTGCAGCGACAGCGGAATCAGGAAGGGCATTGCCCCGCTGCCCAGGCGGCAGAACAGGTTGCCCAGCAGCCCCACCGACAGCGTGCGCACCCGGAACAGGTGCGTGGAGAACAGCGGCGCCGGATGCCGCGCCGCATGCAGCCAGTAGGCCACGATGGCGGCGAAGCCGAAGATGGCCAGCACCAGCGCGCCGGCATGGCCCAGGCGCTCGCCGCCGCCCTCGATGGCCATCGACAGGCCCGCCATGCCGATGGCCAGCAGCACGTAGCCCAGCAGGTCGAAACGGCCGGGCGCATCGGCGCGCACGTCGGGCATGAAGCGCTGCGTGGCCAGCAGGCCGATCAGGCCCACCGGCAGGTTGATGAGGAACACCCAGTGCCAGGAGGCGTATTCCACCAGCCAGCCGCCCAGCGTCGGCCCCAGCAGCGGACCGATCAGTCCGGGGATGGCGACGAAGCTCATCGCCTGAAGGAACTGCGCGCGCGGAAAGGTGCGCAGCACCGACAGCCGACCCACCGGCAGCAGCAGCGCACCGCCCAGGCCCTGCAGGATGCGCGCAGCCACCAGCTCGTCCAGGTGCCGCGAGGCCGCGCAGGCCAGCGAGCCCAAGGTGAACAACCCGATCGCCAGCATGAACATGCGGCGGGTGCCGAAGCGGTCCGCCAGCCAGCCCGAGGCCGGGATCAGGATCGCCATGGTCAGCGAATAGGACACCACCACCGACTGCATGCGCAGCGGGCTCTCGCCCAGCGCCCGCGCCATCGACGGCAGCGCGGTGTTGATGATCGTGGCGTCCAGCGTCTGCATGAAGAAGCCGATGGCCACCAGCCACAGCAGCACCCGCTGGCGGGCATCGGTGGCGGCGGCCGAGGCGTCGGGCATGGGATCGGTCAAAGGCAGGCTCCGGAACAGGGAAAACAAAAAGCCGCCCGAAGGCGGCTTTGGCAGTGCGACGCAGGCGTTGCTGTTCGCACGGTGCGGGGATCAGGTCGAGAAGCTAGAACCGCAACCGCAGGTGGTGGTGGCGTTGGGGTTCTTGATCACGAACTGGGCGCCCTGCAGATCTTCCTTGTAGTCGATCTCGGCGCCGACCAGGTACTGGTAGCTCATGGCATCGATCAGCAGGGACACGCCGTTCTTGGTCATGGTCGTGTCGTCCTCGTTGGTCACCTCGTCGAAGGTGAAGCCGTACTGGAAGCCGGAGCAGCCACCGCCCTGCACGAAGACGCGCAGCTTCAGGTCGGGATTGCCTTCCTCGGCGATCAGGTCGGCCACCTTGGCGGCAGCGGAATCGGTGAACACGATCGGCTCGGGCATCGCCTGCACGGCGGGCGCGGTGGTTTCGGCAACTGCGGTCATGGGAAATCTCCGTGAGAGCCGGCCGGGCAGGCACAGCCAAGGGAAGGATGCTAACGCAGGCAAAGAAAAACCGCCCCGAGGGCGGTTTTTCTTTTGCGGCACCAGCCAGCGCCCGAAGCGCTGAGACTGGCGTCGCGAGGGCCTGCAGGGCAAGGCGCGAACCGGAGCCGGACTGGCGTCCGGCGAGGATTCGCAACGCGGCCATGCAGGGCCGCAGCAGCCAGGCTCAGCGCTTCGAGAACTGCTTGCGGCGGCGTGCGGAGTGCAGACCGACCTTCTTACGCTCGACTTCACGCGCATCGCGGGTGACGAAGCCAGCCTGGCTCAGCACCGGCTTCAGCGTCGCGTCGTAGTCGATCAGCGCACGGGTGATGCCGTGGCGGGTGGCGCCGGCCTGGCCGGATTCGCCGCCGCCGTGCACGTTGACCTGCACGTCGAAGGTTTCCAGGTTCTCGGTCAGCGCGAGCGGTTGCTTCGCGATCATGATCGAGGTCTGGCGGCCGAAGAACTGCTCGATCGGCTTGCCATTCACCGTGATCTTGCCGCTGCCCTTCTTGAGGAACACGCGGGCGACGCTGGACTTGCGACGGCCGGTGCCGTTGTTCCAATCACCAATCATCTCGGGACTCCTCAGATTTCCAGCGGCTGCGGTTGCTGGGCGCTGTGCGGATGCTCAGCGCCGCCGTAGACCTTCAGCTTCTTGATCATGGCGTAGCCCAGAGGACCCTTGGGCAGCATGCCCTTGACGGCCTTCTCGAGCGCGCGGCCGGGGTGCTTGGCCTGCATGTCGCGGAAGTTGGTGGCGGTGATGCCACCCGGGAAGCCGGAGTGACGGTAGTAGACCTTGTCGATGCTCTTGGTGCCGGTGACCTTGAGCTTGGACGCGTTGACGATGACGATGAAGTCACCGGTGTCGACGTGAGGCGTGTAGATGGCTTTGTGCTTGCCGCGCAGACGGAGGGCCACTTCGCTGGCGACCCGTCCGAGAACCTTATCGGTTGCGTCAATCACAAACCACTCGTGCTTCACGTCAGCGGGCTTGGCGCTGAACGTAGACATGAGATTTCCTTGGAAAGGAGGTTTGGAAGGAGCCCTTTTCCACGGTCGGTCCTTCTCTGGAGGAAGGCTCTTAGGTGGTGAACGCGGGCAGGCCGCGCTTCGCCGCGGGGCTCTGGGAATTCGCTGCGAAGCCTTCCATTATAGGCACGGATGCCGCACCGGCGCCAGATGCGCCCGTCGGCGGTTAGCATTGGCCCATGTTCAGCTACCGCCACGCCTTTCATGCCGGCAACCATGCCGACGTGCTCAAACACACGGTGCTGATCGCCGTCCTCGACCACCTGCTGGAAAAGGACACGGCCCTGACCGTGGTCGACACCCATGCCGGCGCGGGACTGTACCGGCTGGACGGCGACTATGCCGGCACCAGCGGCGAGGCCGCCGAGGGCGTGCTGCGCCTGGCGGAGGCCGCCGCCACCGCCAAGGAGCCGCTGCCCGACGCCCTGGCCCGCTACCTGGCGCTGGTGCGCGAATTCAACCGCGGCGAGGCGCTGCGCGTGTACCCCGGCTCGCCCTTCGTCGCCCAGCACCTGCTGCGCGAGCAGGATCGGCTCAAGCTCTACGAACTGCATCCCACCGATGCCAAGACCCTGGACGGCAATGTGGCCCAGCTCGACGCCGGGCGGCGCATCGCCGTGCTGCGCGAGGACGGCTTCGGCAGCGCGACCAAGTTCCTGCCGCCGCCCTCGCGCCGCGCCCTGGTGCTGACGGACCCGAGCTACGAGATCAAGACCGACTACGCCCGCACCGCCGCCTACGTGGGCGACGCGCTCAAGCGCTTCGCCACGGGCGTGTACGCGGTGTGGTACCCGATCATTCCGCGGCCCGAAGCGCACGAGCTGCCGCGCCGGCTCAAGACGCTGGCGACCAAGGCCGGCAAGCCCTGGCTGAGCGCCTCGCTGACGGTGAAGTCCAGCCGCATGGCGACGGCCCTGCCGGGCGAGACGGTGCGCCGCCCAGGGCTGCCGGCCAGCGGCATGTTCCTGATCAATCCGCCCCACACGCTGGCGGCGCGCCTGCGGCCCTCGCTGGCCCGCATGGCGCAGATGCTGGCGCAGGACGCCAACGCGGCCTTCACGCTCGAGCACGGCGGCTGAGCGTCGCTGCGCCCTGCGCTGCCTCGGCCGGGCCGATGGCCGGCTGCGGGCCCGTCAGCGACGCCGCACCGGCGCCTTGCCGCGCGCGGGCGCACGCCGCACCGGCTGGCGCACCACCGGCGCCACGTTGATCGGCACCAGGCCGCCTTCCACGCGCTGGCCGTCGCACAGGCCGCCCTCGTCACCGATCACCGTCAGCGACACCTGCTTGAAGCCCAGGCTGGTGAGCTGGATGCGCTCGGCCGCGGCCTGGCTCAGGTCGATGATGCGGCCCGGCGTGAAGGGCCCGCGGTCGTTGATGTGGACCAGCACCTCGCGGCCATTGACCAGGCTGCGCACGCAGACCTTGGTGCCGAAGGGCAGTGTCTTGTGGGCGGCCGTCAGGCTCGTCATGTCGAACATCTCGCCGCTGGCGGTGCGGCGGCGGTGGAACTGGATGCCGTACCAGGAGCCGCCGCCGCGCTCGAATTCCTCGCCGGGCAATTCGGTCGCGTCGGGGGCATCGCCGGGCTCGGGAAAGATCTGCACCACGCGCGAGGTCGGCGCATCCGCGGGCAGGGGCGCCTGGCGCTGGAGCGGCAGCAGGCTGCGAGCCGGCGGCTTGCCGGCCGCGGCGGGTGCCGCGGCAGGAGCGCTGGGCACCGCCGCAGCCGCCGGGGGCGACGCGCCCGCCGCGGCCGGCTCGCCGGGCGCCGGCGGCAACGGTGCGCAGGCCACCGTCAGCAGCGTGGCCAGCCCGGCGCAGACGGCGCGCGCCGTCGCCGCCACGCTCATGCGGCGCCGCCCAGCCGGTCCAGCAGCGCCAGCGTGGGCGCGGCCTGGTTCATCGTGTAGAAGTGCAGCGCCGGGGCGCCGCCGACCACCAGCCGCTCGCACAGGGCACCGACCACGTCCAGGCCGAAGGCCTTGATCGAGGCGGTGTCGTCGCCGAAGGACTGCAGCCGCAGCCGCACCCAGCGCGGGATCTCGGCGCCGCAGGCGTCGGAGAAGCGCATCAGCTGCGTGGAGCTGGTGATGGGCATGATGCCGGGCACGATGGGCACTTCGGCACCCGCGCGGCGCGCCTCGTCCACGAAGCGGAAGTAGGCCTCGGGCGTGAAGAAGTACTGCGTGATGGCCGAATCGGCGCCGGCACGCACCTTGGTGACGAAGGCCTGCAGGTCGGCCTGCGGCGAGCGGGCCTGCGGATGCACCTCGGGATAGCAGGCCACCTCCAGGTGGAAGTCGCGGCCGGTCTCGGCGCGGATGAAGGCCACCAGGTCGCTCGCGTACTGGAACTCGCCGCCGATGCCGTAGCCGCTGGGCAGGTCGCCGCGCAGCGCCACCAGGCGGCGCACGCCCATGGCCTTGAGCTGCTGCAGCTGCTCGCGCACCGTGTCGCGGGTGGCGCCGATGCAGCTGAAGTGCGAGGCGGCGTCGTTGCCCTCTTCCAGGATCTCGAGCACGGTGGCGAAGGTGCCGGCCTGCGTGGAGCCGCCGGCGCCGTAGGTCACCGAGCAGAACTGCGGCGCGCGTTCGCGCAGTTGCGCGCGCACCGCACGCAGCTTGACCGCGCCCTCGGGCGTCTTCGGCGGGAAGAACTCGAAACTGATCGGAAGACGCATCGGAAATCCCTTTCTTCTTTCTTGTGGCTCTATGGCTCGTCCACGGCCGCGGGCCGCGCCGCGTGGATGAAGAACTCGCGGTTGCCGTCGCCGCCCGCGATGGGGCTGTCCAGCCACTGCAGCAGCACCAGCCCCGCATCGGCGCAGCCCTGCCGCAGCCGGGCCTCGACCTCGGCATACAGCGCCGCATCGCGCACGATGCCGCCCTTGCCGATCTGCGCCGGCTGCAGTTCGAACTGCGGCTTGGCCAGCATCAGCAGCCGGCCCGCGGGCGCCATCAGCGGCAAGAGTGCCGGCAGCACCAGCGTGAGCGAGATGAAGGACAGGTCGCCCACCACGAGGTCGAAACCGGCACCGCCCACCGGCGCGAACTGCGCCGGCAGCAGATGGCGGGCATTGACCTTCTCGAGCGCGCGCACGCGCGCGTCGCCGCGCAGCCGCTCGTGCAACTGGCCGTGGCCCACGTCCACGCCCACCACGGCGGCGGCGCCGCGCTGCAGCAGGCAGTCGGTGAAGCCACCGGTGGACTGGCCGACGTCCAGGCAGCGCAGGCCGGCGACCGCGATGCCCGCCGCGTCCAGCGCGCCTTCGAGCTTGAGCCCGCCGCGCGAGACGTAGCGGGCCTCGGCCGCATCGGCCAGGTCGAGCTCGGCGATGGACGGCACGTCGTCGCCGTTCTTCGCCACGGCGCGCCAGGGCAGCGCCGCATGCAGGCGCCAGCGCAGGCCGCCCGCGATCAGGCGCGCGGCCTGCGAGCGGGAGGCGGCCAGGCCGCGGTCGACGAGCAACTGGTCAGCGCGCATGGATGCAGCGACGCGGCGGCCCGTGCGGACGGGCGCCGCCCCTCACCGGCCGCAGCGGCCGGCCCGCGCACCGCCCGGTGTGGACGGTGCCGGCGGCCGCCACGGCCCGGTGCGGGATCAGTAGCGGTAGGTGTCGGGCTTGTAGGGCCCGGTCTTGGCGACGCCGATGTAGGCAGCCTGCGCGTCGGTCAGCTCGGTGAGCTGGGCGCCGACCTTCTTCAGGTGCAGGCGCGCGACCTTCTCGTCGAGCACCTTCGGCAGCACGTAGACCTTGCCGGCCTGGTAGGCATCGGGCTTGGTGAACAGCTCGATCTGCGCGATGGTCTGGTTGGCGAAGGAGGACGACATCACGAAGCTGGGGTGGCCCGTGGCGCAGCCCAGGTTGACCAGGCGGCCCTTGGCCAGCAGGGTGATGCGCTTGCCGTCCGGGAAGATCACGTGATCGACCTGGGGCTTCACTTCTTCCCACTGGTACTTCTCGATCGAGGCGACGTCGATCTCGTTGTCGAAGTGGCCGATGTTGCAGACGATGGACTCGTTCTTCATCGCCAGCATGTGCTCGTGGCGGATCACGTCCTTGTTGCCGGTGGTGGTCACGAAGATGTCGGCCTTGTCGGCGGCGTACTCCATGGTCACGACCTTGAAGCCTTCCATGGCCGCCTGCAGGGCGTTGATGGGGTCGATCTCGGTCACCCACACCTGGGCGCGCAGGGCGGCCAGGGCCTGGGCGCAGCCCTTGCCCACGTCGCCGTAGCCGGCCACGACGGCGACCTTGCCGGCGATCATCACGTCGGTGGCGCGCTTGATGCCGTCCACCAGCGACTCGCGGCAGCCGTAGAGGTTGTCGAACTTGCTCTTGGTGACGGAGTCGTTCACGTTGATGGCGCGGAACAGCAGCGTGCCCTTGGCGGACATCTCGTTCAGGCGGTGCACGCCGGTGGTGGTCTCTTCGGTCACGCCGATGATCTCGGCCGACTTGCGGGTGTACCAGGTCGGGTCCTGGGCGATCTTGGCCTTGATGGCGGCGAACAGGATGCGCTCTTCTTCGCTCGACGGGTTGGCGACCACGGACAGGTCCTTCTCGGCGCGCTGGCCCAGGTGCATCAGCAGCGTGGCATCGCCGCCGTCGTCCAGGATCATGTTGGGGCCTTCGCCGGCCGAGCCCTTGGGGCCGAAGTCGAAGATGCGGTGGGTGTAGTCCCAGTAGTCTTCCAGCGATTCGCCCTTGATGGCGAACACCGGCGTGCCGCCCGCGGCGATGGCGGCGGCGGCATGGTCCTGCGTGGAGAAGATGTTGCACGAGGCCCAGCGCACGTCGGCGCCCAGTTCCTTCAGCGTCTCGATCAGCACGGCCGTCTGGATGGTCATGTGCAGCGAGCCGGTGATGCGGGCGCCCTTCAGGGGCTGGGCCGCCGCGAATTCCTCGCGGATGGCCATCAGGCCGGGCATCTCGGTCTCGGCGATCTTGATTTCCTTGCGGCCCCAGTCGGCCAGCGAGATGTCGGCAATCGCCTGGTCGGCGGACGGGTCAACTTTGAGAACGGCGCTCATGCAATGCTCCAGAACACGGGTTTCAGGGTTTCCGCTGCGCGTGGGGAGGGAGAAAAAGCACTCACCACGGCGCGATGCGGGTGAGCGTGGTTGCGTGTGAATTCCGAGCCTCACGCCTGACGGCGCTGCAACGCTCCTCGGTTGGCCGGGGATTCTACAAAAGCGCGGCGAAGGGTGCGGCGGCCATGTCCTCCGCGGACCAGGCGAGCACCTCGATGGGCGCGCGCCGGCCGCGCACCTCGATGCGCTGCAACTTTGCCGCCCCCGGCGCCAGGCCCGCCTGCTCGGCGGCGAAGCGCGAGGCCACCAGCGCAGCACCGGCCGTCTTGGTCTGCTCCTGCAGCCGGCTGGCGGTGTTCACCACCTCGCCCACGGCGGTGAAGCTCTGCACGTCCAGATGGCCCACTTCGCCGAGCGCGGCCGAGCCGGCATGCAGGCCCATGCCGAAGTCCAGCGGCTGGCCGAATTCGCGCTCGAAACGGTCGCGCCATTCGCGCATGCGCAGGCTCACCAGGGCGGCGGCCCGGAAGGCGCGGCGGCAGGCCAGGTCCAGCCCCTCGTCCAGCCCGAAGATGGCCATCACGCTGTCGCCGATGAACTGGTTGGGCACGCCGCCGGCCTCGCGCACCGCCTCGCCGACCAGCGCGAAATAGCGGTCGAGCACGTAGACCAGGTCGAAGGGCCACTGGCGCTCCGCCAGCCCGGACCAGCGGCGCAGGTCGACGAAGAGCACGGCCACCTCGCGCTCGCCGCCCAGGCGCGGGCGCTGCGCGTCGGCCGCGGCGGTGCGGCCCAGGAGCGGCCGCACCGACAGGTCGCCGGTCGGCCGCAGCTGGCACGCCAGCCGCACGCCGGGGCCGGCGTGCACGCGCGCCAGCGTGCGTGCCTCGTCGGGATTCGGCGCGGGGCAGTGGGCGTCGGGGCCGCTCACCTGCACCCGGCAGGTGGAGCAGCGGGCCCGGCCGCCGCACAGGGACAGGTGCGCGATGCCATGGGCCCGGCTCGCCTCCAGCACGCTCCAGCCCACCGGCACCTGCACCTGCCGGTCGGGATAGCGCAGCGTCAGCACGCGTCCGCCAGCCAGGCGCAGCCAGCGACTGCGGATCAGCCGGGCCACCAGCACGCCGGCCAGCGCCGCCAGGAATAGCGCCTCGCCCCCATCCGCCAGCATGGACAGCCGCGCGCTGCCCGCCGCGTCGGGCCCGTTCACCGGCTGCGGCGCGACCTGCCATTCGCGGCCCATGGCGACGAAGCCCAGGGCCGCCAGCACTGGCAGCAGCACGGCGGCCACCAGCAGCAGCGGCTGGGCTCGGCGCCAGCGCGGGGCGGCCCGCAACGCGAAATGCAGGCCCATGCAGCCGTGCGCCCAGGCCACCGCCATGGCAAGCACCTGGAACCAGCCGCCGGCCGAATCCCACAGTCCGGCCACCACGCGGGCATAGCTGCCGTCCAGCCCCAGCAGTGTGTAGCCGCCGCGCATGGCCGCCAGGTGCGAGGCCAGCAGCAGCGGCAAGGCGAAACCCAGCACGATGCGCAGGCCCTGCAGCGGCGGCATGCGCAGGCTGCGCCGCTCCCACAGCGCCACGAAGGCCAGCAGCATGTGCACGCAGGCAGCGCCATAGAGCAGCAGCGTGCCGGGCCAGGCATGCCAGAACGCCCGCAACGGCGCCAGCACCTGCTGCGCCAGATGCATGGACACCAGGCCGAGCGCATGGTTGGCGAGGTGCAGCGTGACGTAGGCCATGAGCACCAGCCCGCTGGCCCAGCGCAGGTCGCGCCGCGAGCGCAAGTCGAAGGCCGGCGGCGCGGCCGGAGCGGGAGGCGGGGTCATGGGCGGCTGAGCATAATCGGCCGCCCATGAGCGACCGGCCCTCCAGTCTCGCGCTTCGGCGCTTTGCCCTCTTCGACGAACTGCCGGCCGAGCGGCTGGACGCGCTGGCCGGGCGCTGCACGTGGCGCCGCGTGCCCGCCGGCCAGCCGCTGCTGCTGCGGCGCCAGCGGCGCGCCGACGTCTTCCTGGTGGTCGACGGCACGGTGCGCGTGACCACCTATGGCGCCAACGGCCGGCAGGTCACCTTCCGCGACCTCGGTGCGGGCGAGATCGTCGGCGACCTGTCGGCGCTGGACGGCCAGCCCCGTTCGGCCGACGTGGTGACGGTGGCGGACAGCCTGGTGGCCGTGCTGGAGCGTGAGGCCTTCCTGGCGATGCTGCAGGAAGAGCCCGCCGTCGCCCTGCGCCTGATGGCGCGGCTGGCGCTGCTGGTGCGCCAGCTGTCGGAGCGGGTGATCGAGCTGAGCACGCTGGGCGTGCAGAACCGGCTGCATGCGGAACTTCTGCGCCTGGCGCGGGCCGCGACCGAGGACGCCGATGCCGCCCGGGAAGCGCGCATCGCCCCCGTGCCGCGCCACGCCGAGCTGGCCAGCCGCATCAGCACCAACCGCGAACAGGTCACGCGCGAGCTCAATGCGCTGGTGCGCGCCGGGCTGCTGCGCAAGGAGGCCGATGCGCTGGTCGTCACCGACCTCGCCCGGCTGGCGCGCCTGGTGGCCGAGGTGATGGGCGACGGGGAGCGCTGAGCGCGGCGCCGCGCGCCCCTTGAGCGCGGCGGCCTCCAGGACGCTCAGTTCAGCCCGCGCTGCGGCCCGGCCAGCGCGAAGCGGCCAGCGCCCATCAGCATCACGGCGAGCGCGCCGAACAGGTACAGGCCCTGCAGTTCCAGCGCCCAGCCGCCCTGGCTGGTCATGGCGAAGAACTGGCTGGTGTGCACCAGCAGCAGCGCGACGATCATGTTGATCACCACCACGCCGGCGGCGGCGCGCGTCCACAGGCCCAGGATCATGAGCACCGGCGCCAGCACCTCGCCCACGTAGACCAGGTAGCCGATGGCGCCCGGCAGGCCATGGGCGGCCAGCATCTTGACGATGAAGCCGGGGCCCGTGCCCAGCTTGGAGAGGCCGTGCAGCAGCACCAGCAGGCCGACCGCGAGGCGCAGCACCAGCTTGCCGGCATCGTTCTGGCGCGGCCACACGAGGCCGTTTTCGTTGGCAGCGGCGGTCATGGCGGACCTCACAGGGCGGGCTGCTGCCCGGCAGCGGCCTGTTGGGGCTGGGCCGTCGTCTGCAGGCGGGCCGGCAGGCGGCTGTCGACGAAGGCGCGCGGGTCCAGGTTCTGGTTGGGCGCGTGGGCGGCGGCCACGGCCTCGGCCTGCACCTGGGCGCGGCTGCGCTCGCCCACCACCAGGCTGGGCTGGCCGAAGCTGCTGGCCTCGCCGATGGCCGCCAGTTCGCCACCGCGCTGGGCAGCGGCCAGGTCCTGCTGCACCTGGGCGCGCGACAGCGTGCCGTGGAAGGCGGTGCGGTTCTGCTGGATGTAGTCGGCCTGGGTTTCGGCGGCGGCGGTGCCGGCGACGGCGGCAAGCAGTGCGGCGATCAGGGCGGTCTTGGTGTTCATGGCGCAATCCTTGGGACGTTGAGGTTCGGAAGTTCGACCGCCGCGCCCGGGGCGTCGGCGAATCGATGGAAGGAGTCTCTCGCCGCGGCGTCCGCGCGGCAGTGCGTTTGCGCACACCCGGAAGCAGGTCGCGCCCTCAGGTTGTCCCGGATTTCTGTGGATAAGCCTGGGCATATGTCGGGGAGGACGACGCCAAGTGACGTTCCTGCGGGCCATCCGGGTGGATTGCCTGTTTGGCAGGCAACGTGCCGCCGATCGGGACAGGCGGCCGGACGCGGACGAAAAAAAGCCTCCGGCAGGAACTGCGCGGAGGCTTTGGGCAGGGCGGGCTGGCCGCCAGGCCTGGAGATGGTGCCGCTTGTCGGAATCGAACTGACGACCTACCGCTTACAAGGCGGGTGCTCTACCAACTGAGCTAAAGCGGCGAAGCGGGCGATTCTAGCGAAGGGGCCCCGTGCGCTATTTCACGCGCTTGAGCGCAGGCCGACCGCCCTGCGGCGGGCGCGGCGGCTCGTCGTCGGGCGTGGCGGCTGGCGTCGCGACGCTGGGCTCGGGCTCGCCGCCCTCGCCCACCAGGTGCATGCCCGCGCGCGGCTCGGGCACCGGCTGGCTGGCCACCGGGCCGGCGGCATCGCCGGCGTCCGGTGCACCGGCCTCCAGCGGCGGGAAGGCCATGCCCTGGCCGTTCTCGCGCGCATAGATGGCCACGACCCGGCCGATGGGCACGGCGATGTCGCGCGCCGTGCCGGCGAACCGGGCCTTGAACTGGATGAAGTCGTTGCCGATCTTCAGCGCACTGGTCGCGTCGTAGCTGATGTTCAGCACGATCTCGCCGTTCTTGACGTACTCGCGCGGCACCTGCACCGTGTCGTCCACGAGAACGGCGATGTAGGGCGTGAAACCGTGGTCGGTGCACCACTCGTACAGGGCACGCAGCAGGTACGGCCGCAGCGAGGTGGATTCGAGGGCACTGATCATGGAGGAATGAGGCGTCTTTCTTCCGGACGGCCGCGCAATTACTTGCGCATCACCTTCTCGGAGGGCGTCAGCGCCTCGATGTAGGCGGGGCGCGAGAAGATGCGCTCGGCGTACTTCAGCAGCGGCGCGGCGTTCTTGCTCAGGTCGATGCCGTAGTAGTCCAGGCGCCACAGCAGCGGGGCGATGGCCACGTCCAGCATGGAGAAGTTCTCGCCCAGCATGTACTTGTTCTTGAGGAACACGGGCGCGAGCTGCGTCAGGCGGTCGCGGATGTGCGAGCGGGCCTTCTCGATGGCCTTGTCGTTGCCCTTGGCGCTGCGGTTCTCGAGCGTGGAGACGTGGACGAACAGTTCCTTCTCGAAATTGAGCAGGAACAGACGCACGCGGGCGCGGTCGACCGGGTCGCCGGGCATCAGCTGCGGATGCGGGAAGCGCTCGTCGATGTACTCGTTGATGATGTTGGATTCGTACAGGATCAGGTCGCGCTCGACCAGGATCGGCACTTGCCCGTACGGGTTCATCACGCTGATGTCCTCGGGCTTGTTGTAGAGGTCGACGTCACGGATCTCGAAGTCCATGCCCTTTTCGAACAGCACGAAGCGGCAGCGATGGGAGAAGGGGCAGGTCGTTCCGGAATACAGCACCATCATGGCGAAAGGCTCCAAAAAATCAAAAAAGAGTGGGCCGCTGGCGCAGCCCACTCTGTCGGTCCACGCGCCCGGCAGGCCCGGGCAGCGCCGTCGGCGTTCCCGCTACTTCACGTCCTTCCAGAACGCGGCATTGAGACGCCAGGCGAAGACCAGCGACACCACGAGGAAGAGCAACACCCACACCCCCACGCGCACGCGCGTGTTCTGCGCGGGCTCTGCCATCCACTGCAGGTAGTTGACCAGGTCGCCGACGGCCTGGTCGAACTGCAGCGGCGTCATCTTGCCCGGCTTGACCTGCTCCCAGCCCTTGAGGACCTCGGTCTCGTGACCGTGCTGCTCCACCTTGTCGTAGACCGGGCGGCGCTCGCCTTGCAGTTCCCAGAGCACGTTGGGCATGCCCACGCTCGGAAAAGCCAGGTTATTCCAGCCGGTCGCCTTGGTGTCGTCGCGGTAGTAGGTGCGCAGATAGGTGTAGAGGTAATCGGCACCGGTGCCATTGTGACCGGCGCGCGAACGCGCCACCAAGGTGAGGTCGGGCGGGTTGCCGCCGAACCATTCCTTGGCCTGTCGGGCATCGATGTTGGCCTTCATCGTGTCACCCACCTTTTCGGTGGTGAACAGCAGATTGTCCTTGATCTGCTGCTCGGTCAGGCCGATGTCCTGCAGGCGGTTGTAGCGCATGAAGGCGGCCGAGTGGCAATTGAGGCAGTAATTGACGAACAGCTTGGCACCGTTCTGCAGCGACGCCAGGTCGTTGGTGCGCCCCGGCGCCTTGTCCCAGGCGATGCCGCCTTCGGCCGCCAGGGCGCCCGTGGCGACGCCCAGCGCCATCATCAACGTGAGGATCAGTTTCTTCATGGGGATGCTTCTCCGGCGCTCGTTCAGTGCGCGGCGTAGGTCACGCGGTCGGGCACGGGCTTGAATTCGCCCAGGCGGGTCCACCACGGCATGAGCAGGAAGAAGCCGAAATAGAACAGGGTGCCCACCTGCGACACGCGCTCGCCGAGGGGCGACGGCGGCTGCACGCCCAGGTAGGCCAGCACCACGAAGACCACCACGAAGACGCCGTAGAGGTACTTGTGCCAGGAAGGCCGGTAGCGGATCGACTTGACCGGGCTCTTGTCCAGCCAGGGCAGGAAGAACAGGATGATCACGGCGCCGCCCATCACGACCACGCCCCAGAACTTGGCATCGATCGACAGCATCATCGCGCAGGCCAGGACGGCCGCCACGACGATGGCGATCTTGGCGATGCGCGCCAGGCGCGTCTTCCAGACACCGAACACGGCAGCGCCGACGACGCAGGCGATCAGCGCATACATCATCTCGCTGGTGATGGCGCGCAGCATCGAATAGAAGGGCGTGAAGTACCAGACCGGCGCGATGTGGTTGGGCGTCTTGAGCGGGTCGGCCGGGATGAAGTTGTTGTACTCCAGGAAGTAGCCGCCCATCTCCGGCGCGAAGAAGATCACCGCCGTGAACACGATCAGGAACATCACGACCGCGAAGATGTCGTGCACCGTGTAGTACGGGTGGAAGGGAATGCCGTCCAGCGGCCGGCCCTGCGCGTCCTTGTTGGCCTTGATCTCGATGCCGTCGGGGTTGTTGGAGCCCACGTCGTGCAGCGCCAGCAGGTGCGCCACCACCAGGCCCAGCAGCACCAGCGGCACGGCGATCACGTGGAAGCTGAAGAAGCGGTTGAGCGTGGCGTCGCTCACCACGTAGTCGCCGCGGATCAGCAGCGCCAGGTCGGGGCCGATGAAGGGAATGGCGGAGAACAGGTTCACGATCACCTGCGCGCCCCAGTAGGACATCTGGCCCCAGGGCAGCAGGTAGCCCATGAAGGCCTCGGCCATCAGGCACAGGAAGATGGCGCAGCCGAAGATCCAGACCAGCTCGCGCGGCTTGCGGTAGCTGCCGTAGAGCAGGCCGCGGAACATGTGCAGGTACACCACCACGAAGAAGGCCGAGGCGCCGGTGGAGTGCATGTAGCGGATCAACCAGCCCCAGGGCACGTCGCGCATGATGTACTCGACCGAGGCGAAGGCCTGGGTGGCATCCGGCTTGTAGTGCATCACCAGGAAGATGCCGGTGACGATCTGGATGACCAGCACCAGCAGCGCCAGCGAGCCGAAGATGTACCAGAAGTTGAAGTTCTTCGGCGCGTAGTACTCCGACATGTGGACGCGGTAGGCGTCGAAAGCCGTCGGAAAGCGGTTGTGCAGCCAGTTGCCCAGCTTGGCGCCGGCGGGCGCGTTGGGCGAGATGTCCTTGAAGTCGGCCATGGGTGTCTCCTCCCGCTCAGGCGTTGCCGGTGCCGTCTTCGCCGATCAACAGGCGCGTGTCCGACAGGTACTTGTGCGGAGGAACGGGCAGGTTGTCGGGGGCGGGCTTGTTCTTGAACACGCGGCCGGCCAGGTCGAAGGTCGAGCCGTGGCAGGGGCAGAGGAAGCCGCCCTGCCAGTCGTCGGGCAGCGAGGGCTGGGGGCCGGCCTGCAGCTTGTCGGTGGGCGAGCAGCCCAGGTGGGTGCAGATGCCCACGACCACCAGCACCTCGGGCTTGATCGAGCGGTTCTCATTCTGCGCGTACTTGGGCGTGAATTCAGAAGGGTTGCGCTTGGACTCCGGATCGGCGAGCTGCGGGTCCAGCTTGGGCAGCTCGGCGATCTGCGCCGGCGATCGCTTGAGGATCCACACCGGCTTGCCGCGCCATTCGACGGTGATCTTCTCGCCGACCTGCAGGCCGCCGATGTCGACCTCGACCGGCGCGCCGGCGGCCTTGGCCTTTTCCGACGGCTGGAAGGTGCTGACGAAGGGAATCGCCGTGGCCACCCCACCCACCGCGCCGGCACAGCCGGATGCGATCAGCCAAGTCCGCTTGCTGGCGTCGACCCGCTTCGGGCCGACCGGAATGTCACTCATGGGGGGCTTCCTCGATGTACTTGTGGTGGCTGAGCCGGGTCAACAAACAATTTTAACGGAGGGGTTTTGTCGGCTTCAATTTGGGACAGACCCGATATACAGGGCGGCCAGGCCCGCCGGCGTGCGGTCCGGAGGCCGTGTTCGACCGCCGCCCGCGACGTGCGGACGACACCGTGGAACGGCCTTCCTGCTCCCTATACTTCCTGCGCCAATTGTTAAGGCGCATGGGACAGGAGAAACAATTCATGAGCTTCTTCAGCGAATTCCGCGAGTTCGCGGTCAAGGGCAACGTGGTCGACCTCGCCGTCGGCGTGATCATCGGCGGGGCCTTCGGCAAGATCGTCGACTCGCTGGTGGGCGACGTGATCATGCCGCTGGTGGGCCTGGTGTTCGGACGGCTCGACTTCTCGAACCTGTACGTGGTGCTCGGCACGATACCCGCCGGCGTGCCCAATACCTTGGCCGATCTCAAGAAAGCCGGCGTCGCCGTGCTGGCCTACGGCAATTTCCTGACCATCGTCGTGAACTTCCTGATCCTGGCCTTCGTGATCTTCCTGATGGTCAAGCAGATCAACCGGCTGCGCCGCGAGAAGGCCGAGCCGCAGGCGGCCGCCCCTGCCGCGCCGCCGGAAGACATCGTGCTGCTGCGCGAGATCCGCGACAGCCTGGCGCGCCGCTGAGCGGGCGCTGCCGGCGGGCATGAAGGCGCCGCCGGGCGCAGCGTGCCGGTCGGTCGCCGGCCGCCCTGAGAACGGCCGGCCCCCGCCGCTGGCGTTTCAATTCCCCGCCAGGCTGCGCGCCATGCGCACGGCGGCGATCAGGCTGTCGGCCTTGGCGATGCCCTGGCCGGCGATGTCGAAGGCCGTGCCGTGGTCCGGGCTGGTGCGCACGAAGGGCAGGCCCAACGTCACGTTGACGCCGGTTTCCACGCCCAGGTACTTCACCGGAATCAGGCCCTGGTCGTGGTACATCGCGACCACAACGTCGAATTCGCCGGCCGTCCGGCCTGGCAGGCGTCGGGCCCGCATGAAGACCGTGTCCGGCGCATAGGGCCCCGAGGCGTCGATGCCTTCGGCCCGCGCATCGGCCACGGCGGGCGCGATGAGGTCGATCTCCTCGCGGCCGAAAAGGCCACCCTCCCCCGCATGCGGATTGAGCCCCGCCACCGCGATGCGCGGCGCACGGCCAAGCATGCGCGCGAGCGAGGCATGCGTGATGCGCAGCGTCTGCAGCACGCCCGCACGGCTCAGGCGGTCGATGGCCTCGCGCAGCGAGACATGGATGCTGACCAGAACGGTGCGCAGTTCGTCGTTGGCCAGCATCATGCGCACCGGCACGTCGTCGATGCTGCAGCCCTGGAAGGCGGCCGCCTCGGCCTGCAGCAGTTCGGTGTGGCCGGGAAAGCCGTAGCCGGCGGCGGACAACGCCTCCTTGTGCAGCGGCGCCGTCACCATGGCGGCGATTTCACCGCGCAATGCCGCGCGGGCCGCCCATTCGACGGCGGTGCCGGCGCTGCGTCCGGCCCCGGCACTGATGCGGCCGTAGTCGGGCGGCACCAACGGCTCGCCCACCTGCAGCACGGGCATGCAGCGCGGCGGCACCTGCTGCACGTCCGCCGGCTGCGCGATCTGCGCGACAGGCCAGGCGATGCCGCCCGGTCCCGCGACGAGTTGCGAGGCCCGTCGCATGACGGCGACGTCGCCTGCGACAAAAGCACCCCGCAGGGCGTCGGGCGCCTCATGCCAGGCCCGCACGACGATCTCCGGCCCGATGCCGGCCGGGTCGCCCTGCGTGATGGCAAAAAGGGAATGGGCGGCGGAGGATGCGTCCATGACCATCCCTTCAGGCCGGGTTGTCGATGTCGATGAAGACATGCTCGAGTCCGTGCGCCGCCGCCACCTGCGCTGCCACGGCCGGGGCACCGTAGCGCTCGGTCGCATGGTGGCCGCAGGCCAGGAAGGCCACGCCCGTCTCGCGGGCGTAATGCGCCTGCGGCTCCGAGATCTCGCCGGTGAGGAAGGCATCCGCCCCTGCAGCGATGGCGGCCTCGAAGAAGCCCTGCGCCCCACCGGTGCACCAAGCGATGCGGCGCAGCGGCCGGCCGTCGCCGGGCACCACGGTCACCGGGCGGCCCAGCCGCGACTCGACGTGCCGGCCCAGCGCCGCGGCGCCGTCGAACGCCGTGCCGGCCTCGGGCGTGCCGAGCCAGCCCAGGTCCTGCTCGCCGAAGCGTGTGGCCTGCGCCTCCAGCCCGAGCACGCGGCCGAGCTGCGCGTTGTTGCCCAGCAGCGGATGCGCGTCCAGGGGCAGGTGGTAGGCGAACAGGTTGACGTCGTGGCCGATCAGCAGGCCCAGGCGCTGGCGCATCCAGCCGGTCACCCGGCCGTCCTGGCCGCGCCAGAACAGCCCGTGGTGCACGAAGAGCGCATCCGCACCTTCGGCAATGGCGGCCTCGATGAAGGCCCGGCTGGCCGTCACGCCCGAGACGATCTTGCGGATCTCGGCGCGGCCCTCGACCTGCAGGCCGTTGGGGCCGTAGTCCTTGAAGCGGTCGGGCGTCAGCAGGGCATCGAAGGACTGCAGGAGGGCGGATCGGGACAGGCTCATCCGCGCATTGTCGCGGCCTGCATCGGCTGGCCCCGGACGGCCAGCGGCAACCATGCCAGCACGAAGCCCAGCACGGCCAGCGCGCCGACGTAGTGGGCGGGCGCCATCAGGTCGCGCTGCAGCCACAGCGTCAGGATCACCGGCGTCAGACCGCCGAAGATGGCATAGGCCATGTTGTAGGCGAAGGACAGGCCCGAGAAGCGCACGGGCGCCGGGAAGGCCCGCACGCTCGCGATCGGCACCGTGGCGATGGTGCCCACGAACAGCCCGACCAGTCCGTAATGCCAGAACAGCGACGCGGTGGTGCCCGGCAGGCCGGTGTAGAACAGGTAGGCCGTGATGAAGAGGCCCGCCCAGCCGACCAGCATGGTGGGGCGCGTGCCGAAGCGGTCGCAGGCCCAGCCGACGAGCACGCAGCCCAGCGTCAGCATGAACGTGGCCAGGGCATTGGCCTCCAGCGCGACGGCGGCCGGAACGTGGTGCACCTTCTGCAGGTAGGTGGGCGTGTACAGCACCACCACGACGATGGCGGCCGACAGCACCCAGGTCAGCAGCGCAACGTACAGTACCGGCGCGCGGTGGTCGCGCACGATGGTCTTGAGCGGCAGCTCGGCGGCCACGCTGCGGCGCTGCGCCAGCTCCTGGAACACCGGCGTCTCGTGCAGGAAGCGGCGCAGGTACACCGACACCAGGCCGAACACGCCGCCCAGGATGAAGGGAATCCGCCAGGCGAAGTCGCTCACCTCGGCCGGCGCGTAGTGCGTGTTGATGGCCACTGCCACCAGCGAGCCCAGCAGGATGCCGCCGGTGATGCCAGCCGTGAGCGTGCCCACGCCCAGACCGTAGCGTTGCGCCGGCACGTGCTCGCCGATGAAGACCCAGGCGCCCGGCATCTCGCCGCCGATGGCAGCGCCCTGCAGCACGCGCATGGCCAGCAGCAGCAGCGGCGCGGCCACGCCGATGGCGGCATAGGTGGGCAGCAGGCCGATCACCAGCGTCGGCACGGCCATGAGGAAGATCGACAGCGAGAACATGCGCTTGCGCCCCAGCAGGTCGCCGAAGTGCGCGATGACGATGCCGCCCACCGGCCGGGCCAGGTAGCCGGCGGCGAAGATGCCGAAGGTCTGCAGCTGGCGCAGCCAGTCCGGCATGTCGGCCGGAAAGAACAGGCCGCCGATCACGGCAGCGAAGAAGACATAGATGACGAAGTCGTAGAACTCGAGCGTGCCGCCCAGCGCGGACAGCGCGAGCGTCTTGTAGTCCCGCGCGGTCAACGGGCGCGGGCCGGCGGCGGCGCCGGCGAATGGGGAAGCAGAAGACATGGAAAAACCCAACCGGCGGAGACGGCCGCCGCCGGCGCCCGGCACAGGTCGGGCGCGAATCGAGGCGAGAAAGGGGCGAGGACGAGCGGCGCGCAGCAGGCGACCGGATGGGTCGCGCCCGGGCCACGTCGGGCAGGCCGGATAGGCCAAGGGGCAGGATTTTAGGGTTTACCCGCTCTCCGGGTCCGGGACGGGCGCTTGTCCGACGGCCGCGACACGGCCCGTCCAGGGGTCATCAGCGACAATCCCGGGCCCCGCGGGGACGCTCCCTGCATTTTTTCCTGCCTCTGGTTTCCTCATGAAGCGCATCTGGCTGCTTTTCGCCCAGGCCGTCACGGTCCTGCTGGCTGCCTATTTCGTCCTCGTCACGCTCAAGCCCGACTGGGTGCGCCGCGGCAGCACCTCGCTGGGCGGCGTCGTGTCGATCGTCGAGGCGCCATCGGCGCCCACGGCCGAGGCGGCACCGGGCAGCTTCGCGGCCGCCGCGCAGAAGGCGGCACCGGCGGTGGTGAGCATCAACACCAGCAAAGCCGCGCCGCGCCATCCGCGCTCCAACGACCCGTGGTTCCGCTTCTTCTTCGGCGACCAGGGCAGCGAGCAGCCGCAGATCGGCCTGGGCAGCGGCGTGATCGTGAGCAGCGATGGCTACATCCTGACCAACAACCATGTGGTCGAGGGCGCCGACGAGATCGAGGTCACGCTCAACGACGGCCGCCATGCGACCGGCCGGCTCATCGGCACCGACCCCGACACCGACCTGGCCGTCATCCGCATCGCGCTCGACAAGCTGCCGGTCGTGGTGCTGGGCAACTCGGACGCGCTGCGCGTCGGCGACCAGGTGCTCGCCATCGGCAATCCCTTCGGCGTGGGCCAGACGGTGACCAGCGGCATCGTCTCCGCACTGGGACGCAACCAGCTGGGCATCAACACCTTCGAAAACTTCATCCAGACCGACGCCGCCATCAACCCCGGCAACTCCGGCGGCGCGCTGATCGACACGCAGGGCAACCTGCAGGGCATCAACACGGCCATCTATTCGCGCTCCGGCGGCAGCATGGGCATCGGCTTCGCCATTCCGGTCTCCACGGCCAAGCAGGTGCTCGAAGGCATCGTCAAGGACGGCCGAGTGACGCGCGGCTGGATCGGCGTGGAGCCCGCCACGCTGACGCCGGAGATGGCCGAGACCTTCGGCGTCAAGGCGACGCAGGGCGTCATCATCACCGGCGTGCTGCAGAACGCGCCGGCGGCGCAGGCGGGCATCCGGCCGGGCGACGTGATCACCGGCGTGGACGACAAGGCCATCGGCAACGTGCAGGAGTTGCTCACCGCGGTGGCGGGACTCAAGCCCGGCACCGGCAGCCGCTTCCAGGTCCAGCGCGGCAACGACCGGGTGGAACTGGACGTCACCGCCGGCACCCGGCCCGCCACGCCGGTGCGCCGGCAGCAGCCGGAATAGAGACGCCAGGGATTTCGGCCGGCGGTCCAGCCCCGCGGCCGAACCGTTGCCGGCGCTTACTGCCCGGTCGGCCCCGCCGTCTCCTCGCTGCGCTCCTCCTCGGACTTGGTGGCGCGCGAGAAATAGCCCGCGGCCACGATGCCCACCTCGTACAGCAGGCACATGGGCACCGCCAGCGCCAGTTGCGAGATCACGTCCGGCGGCGTCACCACGGCGGCGACGACGAAGGACAGCACGATGAAGTAGCCGCGGAAGCTGCGCAGCTTCTCGATCGTGACCATCTCGAAGCGCACCAGCAGCATGACCACGATCGGCACCTGGAAGGCCAGGCCGAAGGCGATGTAGAGCGACAGGATCGACTCCACATACGACGAAATGTCCGGCGTTGCCGCCACCGACGGCGGCGTGAAGCGCTGGATGAAGGCGAACATCTTGTCCAGCACGAAGAACTGCACGAAGGCGATGCCGGAATAGGCCAGGAAGCTGCCGAAGATGATGAGCGGCAGTGCGAAGCGCTTCTCATGGCTGTAAAGGCCCGGCGCCACGAAGGCCCAGATCTGGTACATCAGCCAGGGCAGCGCCAGCAGCACCGCCGCCATGCCCAGCACCTTCAGCGGCACGAAGAAGGGCGAGAACACACCCACCGCGATCAGCTTGGCATCGGGCGGCATGTGGGCCTTGATGGGCACCGCGATCCAGTCGATCAGCCCGGCCGGCCCGGGCCAGAAGGCCAGCAGCGCAGCGGCAGCGGCAATGCCGTAGATGCAGTAGAGCAGCCGGTCGCGCAGCTCGACCAGATGGGCGACGAAGGGCTGCTCGGTGCCCGCGAGCTCGTCTTCTTTGTTGTTGGAATTCGAATCAGCCATCAGAGGTCACCGCGTGGCTGGATCAGCGCACAGAAACGGGAGGAAAGTGAAAGACGGCGCGCCGGGCCCAGGCGGCCCGCGCTGCCTCAACCGCCAGGCCGCGGCCGGTGCCGGGCCACTCGCGCAGCGCCGGACTGCGTCCGCGTGCGCAGCTTGTTGCGCGCCTTGTACCAGTGCGGCACGGCGCCCTGCTTCAGGCGCCAGTTCTTCTTGGGATGGCGGTAGACCGGGTACACCGGCGCCGCCTCGTACGACGTGGCCGGCGTCACCGTGTCCAGGCCCGACAGGTCGTCCTGCACCTGGCCGGCATGGTCGCGGATGCTCTGCTCGACCTCGCGCGCAGCACCCACCACGCCGTCCTTCATCTTGCGAAGCTCATCCAGCTCCATCGAGCGGTTGACCTCCGCCTTGACGTCGTTGACGTAGCGCTGCGCCTTGCCCAGCAGGGTGCCCACGGTACGGGCCACCCGCGGCAGCTTCTCGGGGCCGATCACCACCAGTGCCACAGCGCCGATCAACGCCATCTTGGAAATGCCGAGATCGATCACCGCGACGTCCTTGCCTCAGGGATGGCGTGCTGCACGGCTCAGGACTTCTGGCGTGCCTCGACGTCGATGGTGGACTTGTCGGCCGCAGGCTGGCCGGTGACCTGCTGATGCGGGGCCGATGCGGCCGGCGCGTCGGACGAGGAACCGTCCTTCATGCCGTCCTTGAAACCCTTGACCGCACCGCCCAGGTCCGAGCCCATGTTCTTGAGCTTCTTGGTGCCGAACACCATGACCACGATGAGCAGCACGATCAGCCAGTGCCAGATGGAAAACGAACCCATGGAATGCTCCTAACAATGTTGAAATTCTAGACCGCCGGCGGCCTCAGCCCTTGAGCCAGGGACGCGGACCGCCCATGACGTGGACATGGAGATGGTGCACTTCCTGCCCGCCTTCCTGGCCCGTGTTGACGACGACACGGAAACCGCCTTCGGGATAGGCACCGCAGCCCTGCGCCAGCGCCAGGCGCGGTGCCAGCGTCATGATGCGGCCCATCAGGCCGGCATCCTCCGGCCCGAGCTGGGCCATCGAGGGAATATGACGCTTGGGCACGATCAGGAAGTGCACCGGCGCCCAGGGCGCGATGTCGTGGAAAGCGAGCAGTTCCTCGTCCTCGTACACCTTGTTGGAAGGAATCTTGCCTTCCACGATCTTGCAGAAGATGCAGTCGTGCTCTGCCATTCGAATCGGTCTCCAGGGCAACAGGGGTCAAACGGCCACAGCAGGTCCGCCGCGCCTCAGGCGATGGCCACCGCGTCCATCGGGCGGCCGGCATTCATCCGCACCATGCCCTTGACGATGCGGTAGAGGAACCAGAGGGATATGAGGCTCCAGGCGATGAAGCCCGGCAGCAGGAAGATCAGCCATAGCCAGGAGGTCAGCACATACAGCAGCCCGGCCCACAGCACCGACCGGATGCGCCAGCTGAAATGGGAGGCCTGCCAGGTGCCCGCCGCATCATCGCGCTTGACGAAGTCGATCAGCAGTGCGAGCAGCAGCAACAGGACGGACACCTGCGCGCCCGGCACCACCGCAGCGACGGCGACGATCAGGTGCAGCACATAGCTCACCCAGCCGATGGTGCGCAGCGAGTCGCCGCGATCCACCTCGATGATGTCCCTGTTGCTCATGCGATCCCCTTCAGAGTTTGTATTGCAGCGACGGCGCGGCGATGTGCGCCGGGCGACGCTCAGTCGCCCGCGGCCTCACGGGCCTGCGCCTTGCGCAGCGCCTTTTCCTCGATGCCGCTGGTGCCCTCGCGCCGCGCCAGCTCAGCCGCGACGTCCCGGGGCGCCAGCCCATAGTGCGCCAGCGCCACCATGCTGTGGAACCACAGATCGGCCACTTCGTTCACAATTTTTTGGCGGTCGGCGCCGTGGTCGGCGTCCTTGCAGGCCATCACCACCTCGGTGGCTTCCTCGCCGATCTTCTTGAGAAAGCCGTCGGGGCCCTTGTGGAGCAGGCGGGCGACGTAGCTCTGGCCCGGGTCGCCCCCGGCAGCGGGCTTGCGGGCGTCGATGACGGCGGCCAGCCGGTCCAGCACATCCGCCGTGCCGCTGGCCGGCGTGGAATCGTGGTCACTCATGATTGGTAGATGGCACCGGGATCCTTGAGGACCGGCTCGACGCTGACCCATTGGCCGTCGACGTATTTCTGGAAGAAGCAGCTGTGACGCCCCGTGTGGCAGGCGATGCCGGGATCATGGCCCTCCTGCGTGACAGAAAGCAGCACGACGTCGTTGTCGCAGTCCAGGCGCAGTTCGTGCACACGCTGCACATGGCCGGACTCCTCGCCCTTGAACCAGAGCTTGCCGCGCGAGCGGCTGAAATACACCGCACGCCCGGTCTCCACCGTCTTTGCGAGGGCCTCCCGGTTCATCCAAGCGAACATCAGGATGTCCTTGCTGCCGTGCTCCTGGGCGATCGCCGGCACCAGCCCGGCCGCATCCCAGCGCACTTCGTCAAGCCATGTTGTCATGAGCGCATTGTCACCCAGCAACACCGGAACAAATCAGTTGGCCCGGGCGCCGAAAGGCCGTTAAACTCACTTCGACTGAATCCGCCATCCAGATCGTCTGGCTGGGCCGCACACCTTTTTATAGGGGAACTGCCATGAACTTCGCTCGTCTCGTTTCCGCAGCGGCTGCCGCTGCCCTCATCGCCGCTCCCATGGTGGCCGGCGCCCAGACCGCTCCCGCTGCTGCTGGCGGCGGTGGCGCGGGTGGTGGTGCCGCCACCGCAGCCGGCATCGGCGGCCTGTCCGTCGGCGCCACGGTGGCCGTGGTCGTCGCAGCCGGCGTCGTCGTCGGTGCAGCCGCCAGCTCGGGTGGCGACAGCGGCGGTGGCAACTTCATTCTGCCCGGCACGGGCACGACCGGCACCACCGGCACCCGGTGAGGCCCGGCATCCTCCCCCGCGGGAGGGTGCGATCCACGCAACAGCGGCCTTCGATGCTGAATCCAAGGCCGCTTTGTTGCGTCCTGGCAACGCTCTTTCTTGCAGCATGCGGCACCGGCGGCGGTGCGACTTTCGAGAGTGCGCGCTACGTGGTCGAACGGGCCAGTGGCCGCATCGACGAGAGGCAACCCGTCTTCAACCCCGCGTTTCGTTACCTTCGCGCCACGCGGGGTGACTCGGTGGCGTATCTGGTGCTCGGCTACGTGGACCCTACACCGGAAGGACCGGTCGAGGTCTGGTACACGGGCGAGCGCGAAGTGATCCGCCTGCGAGATGGTCGCCTGGTCGGCACCTCGGGATTGACGGTGGACTGGCGCACCACCCGGTTGGCCGATGCGCCGAGCTGGCAGCGGCTGCTTTCCGGCCAAGGTGGCATCAGCTTCGACCGCGCACGCGACGTGATGCCCGGCTACCACGCCGACATCCAGGAAAAAGTGAACGTCTCTCGTCTGAATGCCTACAAACCGGCTGCGCTCAAGGGTCGCCCCGCCTCCCAGCTGACGTGGTTCGAAGAGCGTGCAGTCCCCCGCTCTTTCGACAGCCCGGCCCTGCCGCCCGCGCATTTCGGTGTCGCCCGGGACGCGGAAGGCGCACCTTTTGTTGTTTATTCGGAACAGTGCTTGAGCCCCGACGTCTGCTACACCTTCGAGCGCTGGACGCCCTCCGTCGCCAGCCGCACGCCGACCGCAGGCTCATGACCACCTGCGAGCGCGCGTCCCGCCTGCACCCCCTCACGCTCCACCTGTTTGCCGCGCTCTGCCTGGGCACGGCGGGCGGCGCGCTGGCGCAGAACGCGGCAGGCACCCTGCCTGCTGCCGGCACCGAGGCGACGCCGACGCGGCCCGGCGAGCGCCTGAGCCAATGGCTACTCCAGCAGTCCCCCCGACCGGCGGACCCTGGCGTGGCATGGCTGGTGCCGCAGGAAAAGCTTCCCCAGCAGTACCTGCGCAACGTGCTGCTGATCCATTTCGAGCGTTCCGCGGCGCAGCGTTCCGGAGAGGACCGCGCCATCCGCCAGCGGCTGCTGGGCTGGCTGCACACCCTGCCCGCGACAGGCCGGGTCGCGCTCGGCATCGTGGATCCGCGCTGGCTGGAGGTGAACCCGGGCCAGGATCCGGTGGCTGGCGACCGTGCGCGTTTCGTGCTGCCGCAGGATGCCACAGGCGACGTCGTCGTGGTCCAGCCGGACGGCACTCTCTGCCACGTTCGGCATGCCAGCGGCCGCTGGGTGGGCGATTACCTGCGGGCCTGCGGCCGGCTGGATGGCACCGACTGGGCCTGGATCGCGCAGGCCGACGGCCGCACCGCGCGCATGGGCGTGGCGGCGTGGAACCGGGAGGCGGGCGTGGAGCCCGCGCCCGGCGCCTGGGTCTGGGCACCGCCCCGGTCCATGGAGGACATGGTCGCGGCCTCCGAAGGCCTCATCAAGTTCCTGGGAACGCAGGGCCCCGCGCCCTCGGCCGCGCGTGCGGCATTCCAGCCGGTACCGACGCCAAACGACGGCGCGGCCACGACACCTGTCCCCACTCCCGCGCTGCCGGGCGGCTTCGCGGCGACCGGCAGCCTGCCCGCCATGCCAGCCGCCTGGCCGCGCCCTCTGGATGGCAGCGCCAACGACTGGGGCGAGATCGGCCTGCTGCAGACGCCCACCGCCCGCATGAGCGCGGCCGGCGAGGTGCGCACCTCCTACAGCTCGGTGTGGCCCTACAGCCGGCTCAACGTGATGTTCCAGCCCTTCGACTGGATGGAGGCCGGATTCCGCTACACCAGCGTCTCCAACCGCGAGTACGGACCGCAGTTCCCCAACCAGAGCTACAAGGACAAGAGCATCGACGTCAAGTTCAGGTTGCTGCGCGAGTCGGCCCGTGTGCCTGAGTTGTCACTGGGCTTTCGCGACATCGGCGGCACCGGCCTGTTCTCGAGCGAGTACTTCGTCGCCAACAAGCGCTTCGGCGACCTGGACGTCAGCCTGGGCATCGGCTGGGGCTACCTGGGCGCGAGCGGCAACATCAGCAACCCGCTGCGGCTGATCAGCAACCGATTCGCCACGCGGCCCGGCTCCGACAACACCGGCGAGGCCAACCTCAACGCCTATTTCCGCGGGCCGGCCGCCCTGTTCGGCGGCGTCCAGTGGCAGACGCCGTGGTATCCGCTCACGCTCAAGCTGGAATACGACGGCAACAACTACCAGAACGAGCCGCTCGCCAACCCGTTGCCGCGGCGCTCGCCGCTCAACGTCGGGCTGGCCTACAAGCTGGCGCAGAACGTGACGCTGTCCGCCGGCTTCGAGCGTGGCGAACGGTTCATGATCGGCCTGACGGTGGGCGGCAACCTGTCCACGGCCCAGGTGCCCAAGCTGCTGGATCCGCCGCCGCCCAACTTCGTGCCCGGTGCGCCGGCCAATCCGCCGGGCTGGCAGGAGACGGCGGCGCAGATCGAAGCGCAGACGGGCTGGCGCGTCCTGCGCATCGCGCCTAACGGCGACGTGCTGCACCTGTGGGTGACCGACGCCAACACCGTCTACCGCGACACGCGCACCGAGCGCGCCGTGGCCGTGCTGCACCGCGACGCGCCGGCGGCCATCCGCTCCTTCGTCATCCACTACGAGGAGCGCGGCCTGCCCCTGCATGCGCAGGCCATCGCCCGCGACGAATGGGTGCGCGCCCGCACCGAGCCGCTGCCGCCTCACCTGGCGCGCGACGTCACGCGCCGCGACTATGCGCCGGAACCCCAGCCGCAGCCCGACACGCTGCTGACGCCCGTGGCCGAGGGCAAGCCGGGCCAGACCGGCGCCGCCTGGCTGCGGCCGACGGACACCTTCACCTTCGGCGTGTCGCCCTACTTCAACCAGATCATCGGCGGCCCCAACAGCTTCGCCCTGGTAGAGCTGGGCGCGCGGGCCAGTGCCCAGTACAACTTCTCGCAACAGACCTGGCTGCAGGGTACGGTCAACCTGCGCCTGGCCGACAACTACAAGGGCTTCACCTACGACGCCCCCAGCGGCCTGCCGCGCGTGCGCACCGACCAGCGTCTCTACCTGACGACCAGCCGCGTCACGATTCCGAACCTGCAGCTCACGCACGTCGGCCAGCTGACCAAGGACCAGTTCTACAGCGTCTACGGCGGCTACCTCGAGCCGATGTTTGCCGGCGTGGGCGCCGAGTGGCTGTACCGGCCCTGGGGCAGCCGCTGGGCCTTCGGCATCGACGTCAACCGCGTGCGCCAGCGCGAGTTCGACCAGCACCTGGGCCTGCGCGACTACCGCGTCAACACCGGCCATGCCTCGCTGTACTGGAACACCGGCTGGAACGGCGTGCTGGTGCGCGTGAGCGCGGGCCAGTACTTGGCGGGCGACCGCGGCGCCACGCTCGACATCGCCAAGCGCTTCGACAACGGCCTGACGCTGGGCGCCTATGCGACCAAGACCAACGTGTCGGCGGCGCAGTTCGGCGAGGGCAGCTTCGACAAGGGCATCTACCTGTCGATCCCGCTGGACGCCCTGCTGCCGCGTTCGAGCCGCTCGCTCATCGGCTTCAACTGGTCGCCACTGACCCGCGACGGCGGCGCCCGCCTGGGCCGCGCCGTCTCGCTCTACGACCTGACCTACATCCGCGACCCGGACGCCTTCCGCTTCGGGCCGCCGCCGAGCCAGGCGCCAAGGGCGGGCGACAATATTCTGGACTTCGATGCCAAGTACTGACGCCCTGGCCGCGGTTAGCATCCGCGCGCCGCGCAGCCACCCTGCGCGCCGCGCCTCGATTTCCCCTTGGGCGCCCACGGCCTCCATCGGCCCCTGCGCCCATTCTTCCCCTGCCCCCGACGCCCTCCGGTTCCCGTTGATTCCATGAAGTCCCTCCTCGTCATCTGCGTCGGCAACATCTGCCGCAGCCCCATGGCCGAGGCCCTGCTGGCGCAGCAACTGCCCGACCTCAAGGTGAGTTCCGCCGGCACCGGCGCACTGATCGGCCATGCCGCCGACCCCATGGCCCAGACGCTCATGACCGAGCGCGGCATCGACATCGGCCAGCATCGCGCCCGCCAGGTGAGCCGCGCCCTGTGCCAGGACAACGATCTCATCCTGACGATGGACGACGGCCAGAAGCGCTTCCTCGAGCAGACCTATCCCTTCGTGCGCGGCAAGGTCTACCGCATCGGCGAGGCCGCCAAGCTGAACGTGCCCGATCCCTACAAGCTCAGCCGCGACGCGTTCGAGAACGCGCTGCAACTCATCGATGCCGGCGTCCAGCACTGGGCAGCGCGCATCCGCAAACTCTCATGAAGCCCCCTGCCTCCGCGGCCAGCCCCATGCAAACCACCCCCGCCCACGCCGTCGACAAGGATGACGACGAGATCCATCTGGCCGAGTATTTCGACATCCTGGTCGACAACAAGTGGCTGGTGGCCGGCATCACCGCACTGGCCCTGGTCCTCGGCGCCGCCTATGCGCTGCTGTCCACGCCCATCTACCAGTCCAACCTGCTGATCCAGGTCGAGGACGCGGCCCCCGACGCCAAGGGCTTCCTGGGCGACGCGTCCAGCCTGTTCGAGGTGAAGACGCCCGCCACCGGCGAGATCCAGGTGCTGCGTTCGCGCCTGGTCATCGGCGGCGCGGTGGATGCCACACGCTTCTACATCGATGCCAAGCCGGACTACGTGCCGCTGGTGGGCGAATGGCTGTCGCGCCGCGCCAAGTCGCTGTCCAAGCCGCTGTCCTTCCCGGGGCTGAGCGGCCATGTGTACGGCACCGAGAAGATCGCCGTCGGCCGCTTCGTCGTGCCGGCCGAGCTGGAAGACCAGAAGCCCTTCATCGTGGAAGCGCTGGGCGACGGCCGCTACGAGCTCACGCATCCCGACCTCGACCAGCCGATCACCGGCCGCGTCGGCGAACAGGTGGTGCACAAGACGCCCCTGGGCGACATCGAGATCAAGATCGACACGCTGGACGCCCTGCCCGGCGCCAAGTTCGTCGTGCACCGCTACTCGCGCCTGCGCACCATCGAGGACCTCCAGCGCCGCATCCAGCCGAGCGAGCAGGGCCGGCAGTCCAACGTGATCAGCGTGGCGCTGGAAGACAGCGACCGCGCGCGCCTGACGTCCATCCTGAACGCGGTCGCGGCCCAGTACGTCGAACAGAACCGCGAGCGCAAGGCCGCCGAAGCCGAACGCACGCTGGGCTTCCTGGACGAACAGTTGCCCGAGTTCAAGAAGCAGCTCGAGCGCTCGGAGGACGCGTACACCCGCTTCCGCAACCAGAATTCCACCGTCGCCTTCGACGAGGAGGCCAAGGGCACGCTGGCGCAGATCGTCGAACTCCAGGGCAAGCTGCTCGAGGCACAGCAGAAACGCCGCGAGCTGGCGTCGCTCTACACCGCCAACCATCCGCGCATCCAGACCATCGACCAGCAGATCGGGCTGATCCAGAAGGATATCAATGCCCTCAACGCCCGCGTGGGACGCATGCCCACCATCCAGCAGGACGCCTTCCGCTTCGAGCGCGACGTGCGCGTGGGCAGCCAGCTCTACCAGTCGCTGCTGAACAACTCGCTGCAGTTGCGCCTGGTCAAGGAAGGCAAGACCGGCAACGTGCGCCTGCTCGACCCGGCCGTCCCGCCGCGCCTGCCCGTCAAGCCGCAGAAGGGCCTGATCGTGGCCCTGGCCGGCGTGCTGGGCCTGCTGGCCGGCGTCGCCCTGGCCTTCGTGCGCAGCATGTTCTTCAGCGGCATCCGCAACCCGCAGGAGATCGAGAACCACACCGGTATGAGCGTGATGTCGGTGATCCCGTACACCGCCGAGCAGGGTGCGCTGGAAGCCCGCATGGAGACGGGCCAGAAGGGCGTGCACGTGCTGACGGTGACCAATCCCGACAGCACGGCCGTCGAGAGCGTGCGCAGCCTGCGCATCGCGCTGCAGTTCGCGCTGCTCGAAGGCGAGAACAACCGCGTGCTGATCACCGGCCCGACGCCTGGCATCGGCAAGAGCTTCGTCTCGGCCAATTTCGCCGCCATCATGGCCGCGGCCGGCAAGCGGGTGCTGCTGATGGACGCCGACATGCGCAAGGGCTACATCAACAAGCAGTTCGGCCTCAAGCGCGAAGGCGGCCTGTCGGAACTGCTGCTGGGCGACCTGACGCTCGAGCAGGCCGTGCATGCCCAGGTGGTGCCCAACCTGGACGTGATGACCACGGGCCGCTATCCGCCCAACCCGGCGGACATGCTGCTCTCCGACACCTTCGGCCGCCTGCTGGACACGCTGTCCGCCCAGTACGACCTGGTGGTCATGGACGCGCCGCCGGTGCTGGTGGCCGCCGATGCGGCCGCCGCCGGCGCCCATGCAGCGGTGGTGCTGCTGGTGGCCCGCGCCGACCAGACCCAGATGGGCGAGCTGGTCGAGAGCACCAAACGCCTGCGCCAGGGCAACGTCACGCCGGCCGGCGTGGTGTTCAACGCCATGGACATGACGCGCCGCCACTACGGCAGCCAGGGCTACCGCTACGGCGGCTACCGCTACACCGAGTACAAGTACAAGAGCTGATCACGGCGGGCCCCTCGGCCGCTGCCTGCCACAGCACGGCGGTGGCGGACCGGCTCGCGGTTCGCACCGGCTTCGCGCTGCCGCACAGGCAAAAAAAGACCGCCCTCGGGCGGTCTTTTCGTTGGCCGGGCGCAGAAGCCTTCCGGCCGCGCTCAACGCAAGGGCTTACCAGCCGCGCGCGCGGTCGATGGTCTCGCTGCCCACGTTGACGGCCGAAGCCGAGGGCAGGATCAGGCTGATCACGCGGTTCCAGCGCACCAGCGGCACGGGGTCGATGTAGACCACGTCCTGGGGCCGCAGCGGGAACTGGCTGGCCAGGGCCAGCGCGGCGGGATTCTTGGCGTCGAGCTGGAAGATGGCCGGAGAGCCGGTCACGCCCTTGCGGATCACGTAGATCTGTCCCGGGTTCGAGGTATCGAGCGACGGACCGCCGGCTTCGCCCAGGGCCTCGTTGAGCATCAGCCGACCGGAGCCGCGCAGCGCGAGCGCGGTGGGCCGCAGCACCTCGCCCATCACGTAGATCTTGGTGTCCTCGCGCGTGCCCACGTAGATCGTGTCGCCGTTGCGCAGCGGGATGTCGGTGAGGTCATGGCCGGCCTCGCGCAGCGCGGGCAGGTCGATGCGGGTCGAGCGGCCGCCGCGCGTCAGCACGATCGACGAGCGGTCGCCCGCATCGACGATGCCGCCCGCACGGTTGATGGCCTCGGCCGCCGTCATCGGCAGGTCGGTGAAGATCTGCGAGCCCGGCGTGCGAACCTGGCCCTCCACATAGGCGCGGCGGCTGCGGAAGGACTGGATGCGCACCGTGACCTGGGGGCTCTGGATGTTGCGTGCCAGACGCCGTGCCAGCAGGTCCGATGCCTCGGACTCGGTCAGCCCCTCGAGCTTGACCCGGCCGACGTAGGGGAAGGAAATCTCGCCATTGCCAGCGACGATGAACCCGGGCGCCACGCTCACGCCCGTCGGGTCCACGGACTGCGAAATCACCGCGCCGGCATTCGGCAGCAGCTCGGGATGGTCATACACGATCACGCCCACCACGTCGCCCGGGCCGATGGTGTACGGGTCGGGCTTGCCGAACAGCGCCTGCACGTCCGCCGGCACGCCCTTCGGGGCGAACTGCTGCAGCGTGCGCACCAGCGCGGTCGTGATCGGGGTGATGCGGCCTTCGGGCGCCTCGTCGGGCACGTACTGGAACTTGGGCGGCAGTTCGCTCTGGTCGGCATACGGCCCGACCGGTCCCGGCCCCGGGATCACCGTGCAGCCCTGCAAGGCCGCGGCCGCCGCCAATGCCGTCCAGGCCGGCACATTCACTGGGAATTTCAAGTCAACTACCTGTTCTGATCGTGGAATGCGCGCCATGCAAGGCGCGGCGCGCGCAGTGCGGCGGCGAGAGGGTTGTCTCTGCCCCGCGGATGATATTCGGCTTTGCGGCCCGCTCCGGCGCTCAGCGCCGCACCACGATGCCGCGCCCGGCCATGTAGGCCTTGGCCTCGGCCACCGTGTGCTGGCCGTAATGGAAGATGCTGGCGGCCAGCACCGCGTCGGCGCCGCCCTGCTGCACGCCGTCGGCCAGGTCGTCCAGCGAACCGACGCCACCGGAGGCGATCACCGGCACCGACACCGCATCGCTCACCGCGCGGGTCAGCGCCAGGTCGAAGCCACTCTTGGTGCCGTCGCGGTCCATGCTGGTCAGCAGGATCTCCCCCGCACCGCGGCGCGCCATCTCGGCGGCCCACTGCACGGCGTCCAGGCCGGTGTTCTTGCGGCCGCCGTGGCTGTACACGTCCCAGCCCTCGCCGCGCGTCGCCGCCTCCTCGGGCGTGCGGCGCTTGGCGTCGATGGCCACCACGATGCACTGCGCGCCGTACTTGGACGAGGCATCCTCGATGACCTGCGGATTGGCGATGGCGGCCGAATTGAAGCTGGTCTTGTCGGCGCCGGCATTGAGCAGGCGGCGCACGTCTTCCACCGTGCGCACGCCGCCGCCGACGGTCAGCGGAATGAAGACCTGGGAGGCAACGGCCTCGATGATCGGCAGGATCAGGTCGCGGCCGTCACTGGTGGCCGTGATGTCCAGGAAGGTCAGTTCGTCCGCGCCCTGCGCGTTGTAGCGCGCCGCGATCTCGACCGGATCGCCGGCGTCGCGCAGCTCGACGAAGTTGACCCCCTTGACCACCCGGCCCCCGGTGACGTCGAGGCAGGGAATGATGCGTTTGGCGAGCATGGCGGGATCAGGCGGTCGGAGAAGAGGAAGGCCGGGCGTCGAGCTGCTGCCACAGCAACGTCGCGGCGCCGGGGGCAAGCTCGATCGGCGCGTCGATGGCCGCGGCCTCGACGCACAGCATGTGGCGCCAGCCGTCGGCCGGCATGTCGGCCAGGCGAGCGCACAGCGCGGGGCCGGGGTTCCAGACCACCGTCTGCGGGCAGTCGGGCGACGACGCGATGTGCAGGTCGCCGCGCGGCTGCCGCAGCACCAGCGGCTGTGCGGGCGCGCCGTAGACGCTGTCGAATTCCTCGCCGAAGCCGACAGCATCGCGCGTCTCGGTGGCGCGCGCGTCGCGCACGGCGTCCCAGCACGGCGCGCCCTGCAGGCCCAGCAGACGCGCATCGGCCAGTTCGTCGACGCGCAGGTAGGTATGCAGTGCCGCGGTGAAGGACCAGGGCGCAACCCCGGTGTTGGCGACCTGCAGCGCGATGCGCAGCACGCCCGCCCGCGGCACGCTCAGCGTCAGGTCGAGGCCGAAGCGCTCGGGCCAGAAGGCGCGGGTCGCGTCGCTGTCCGTGAGCCGGAGCGTCCAGGCGTCGGGCGCCGTCTCCCCGGCGAAGGTCCACGGCAGGTTGCGGGCGAAGCCGTGCTTGGGCAGCGGCCCGCGCTGGTTGAACTGGGGAAAGCAGATGGGCACGCCGCCGCGGATCGCCGAACGGCCGTCGAACAGCGCCGTCGGACTGAGGTACAGCCGCTCGGTGCCGTCGGCGTCCTGCCACGACAGCAGATGGCCGCCATGCAGCGCGACCACGAGGCGGTCGCCGGTGCGGGCCGAGAGTTCGACGGCCGGCTGGCCGCGGACGATGGTCTCGCGGTGGCTCACTGCACGGGCCTCTTGCAGGCGAAAGGCGGGCGCGGACCGGCGCGCATCGGGCGCTCAGGCCGCATTGGCCAGTTCGTCCGCACGGGCCTGGGCCTGGCCGAAGTCCAGATCGCCCGAATAGATGGCGCGGCCGCAGATCACGCCTTCCACGCCCTCGCCTTCGACCGCGCACAGCTGCTCGATGTCGGCGATGTTGGACAGGCCGCCGGAAGCGATCACCGGGATGGTCAGCGCCTGCGCGAGCTTCACGGTGGCGTCGATGTTGATGCCCGAGAGCATGCCGTCGCGGCCGATGTCGGTGTAGATGATCGACTCGACGCCGTAGTCCTCGAACTTCCTGCCCAGGTCCACCACCTCGTGGCCGGTGAGCTTGCTCCAGCCGTCGGTGGCCACCTTGCCGTCCTTGGCGTCCAGGCCCACGATGATGTGGCCGCCGAAGGCCACGCAGGCGTCCTTCAGGAAGCCGGGGTTCTTCACGGCGGCGGTGCCGATGATCACGTAGCGCAGGCCGTCGTCGATGTAGCGCTCGATGGTGTCCAGGTCGCGGATGCCGCCGCCCAGCTGCACCGGGATGTCGTCACCCACCTCGCGCAGGATCGCCTTGATGGCCGCATGGTTCTGCGGCTTGCCGGCGAAGGCGCCGTTCAGGTCCACCAGGTGCAGGCGGCGGGCGCCGGCCTGGACCCACTTGCGCGCCATGGCCGCGGGGTCTTCGCTGAAGACGGTCGATTGGTCCATGTCGCCCTGCTTGAGCCGAACGCAATGGCCGTCCTTGAGATCGATGGCGGGAATGAGGAGCATGATGAGGCGCTGAAACGTGCCGGGAACGAACGAGGAGGAATGCGAAAGGAACCGGTTTCGACGCGGCCGCCGGGCGCTGCCTCGCGGGACACGCGGGCGCCCACCGCAACGGCGGCGGTCGGCATGGCCGATTCAGGGAGTCCAGTGGAGGAAGTTCCGGTAGAGCTGCAGACCGTGGTCGGCGCTCTTCTCCGGGTGGAATTGGGTCGCAAAAATGTTATCGCGCGCCACTGCGGCGGTAAAGCGGCCGCCGTAGTCGGCCTCGCCCACGCTGTGCGCCGCGTCCTGCGGCCGGGCATAGAAGCTGTGGACGAAATAGAACCATTCGTTGTCGGGAATGCCTTGCCACATGGCATGTGGCCGGGCCTGCTGCACCTGGTTCCAGCCCATCT
This sequence comes from Pseudacidovorax intermedius, assembly GCF_001476815.1. Classification (GTDB taxonomy): domain Bacteria; phylum Pseudomonadota; class Gammaproteobacteria; order Burkholderiales; family Burkholderiaceae_C; genus Xenophilus; species Xenophilus intermedius_A. The sequence continues at coordinate 53,868 of NZ_LDSL01000018.1, forward strand.
GCGGCACCTTGAAATGGCTGCCGTCGGGCTGCAGGCGACCTGCCAGCTGGAAGCGCCGCACCTCGCCGGCAATCAGGTTCAGGCCGTCGCTGGGCCCTTCTTCGCTGCGGCCCAGCAGCATCTGCATGCCCACGCACACGCCGAACAGCGGCTTGCTGGCCGCCGCCTCGAGCACCGAGGCCAGCAGGCCCGACTCGCGCAGCTCGCGCATGCAGTCGGGCATGGCGCCCTGGCCGGGCAGCACCACGCGGGTGGCGGCGCGCACGACCTCGGGGTCGGCCGTCACGTGCACCTCCACGCCCGCGGCATCGGCCGCATGGCGCACGGCCTGGGACACGGACCAGAGGTTGCCCATGCCGTAGTCCACCACGGCGACGCTGTTCTTCATCGGAGTCATTCGGGTCGGAAAGGACCGGTCGGGCGACGGTGCGCCAGGAGGTTTACAGGGAGCCCTTGGTGGAGGGAATCACGCCGGCTGAGCGCGGATCCAGCTCGAGCGCGGCGCGCACGGCGCGGGCGAAGGCCTTGAAGATCGTCTCGCACTGATGGTGCGCGTTGACGCCCTTGAGGTTGTCGATGTGCAGCGTCACGCCGGCATGGTTGACGAAACCCTGGAAGAACTCGAAGGCCAGCTGGGTGTCGAAGCCGCCGATGCTGCCGCTGGTGAAGCGCACGTCCATGTGCAGCCCGGGACGGCCCGAGAAGTCGACCACCACGCGCGACAGCGCCTCGTCCAGCGGCACGTAGGCATGGCCGTAGCGGCGGATGCCCTTCTTGTCGCCCACGGCGCGGGCGACGGCCTGGCCCAGGGTGATGCCGACGTCTTCCACGGTGTGATGGCCATCGATGTGCAGGTCGCCCTCGCAGTGCACGTCCAGGTCGATCAGGCCGTGGCGGGCGATCTGGTCGAGCATGTGGTCGAAGAAGCCGATGCCGGTGGCCAGCTGGGCCCGGCCGCTGCCGTCGAGGTCGATGCGCACGCGGATCTTCGTCTCGGCGGTGTTGCGCGCGACGTCGGCCACGCGGGCCGGGGGCTGGGCATTGCCGGCGGCGGCAACGATGGCGTCGGGAGCCGTGGGGGTGTTCATAGGGAGGCCTGGAGGGCGGCCAGCATGCGCGCGTTGTCGTCGGGCGTGCCGACCGTCAGGCGCAGGCAGTTGGCCAGCAGAGGGTGCATTTTAGAAACGTTCTTGATGAGGACGCCGCGCGCCTTCATGCCCGCGAAGGCGGCGTCGGCGTCGGGCACGCGCAGCAGCACCATGTTGGCCTCGCTGGGCCACACCTTCACCCCTGGCAGTGCCTGCAGCGCCTCGACCAGGCGGGAGCGCTCCAGGCGGATGGTCTGGGCCTGGGCCTCGAACACCTCGGCATGCTCGAGCGCGAAGAGCGCGCATTCGGCATTGAGCACGCTGATGTTGTAGGGCGGCCGCACCTTGTCGATCTCGGCGGCCAGCGCCTCGGGCGCCAGCAGGTAGCCCAGGCGCACGCCGGCCAACCCGAACTTGCTGAGGGTGCGCATCAGCACGACATGGCCATGGGCCGCCGGGTCGCGGCGGATTTCGTCCAGCCAGCTGTGGGCGGCGAAGGGCTGGTAGGCCTCGTCGATCACCACCAGGCCGCCCTGCGCGCCCTGGGCCGCGATCAGCCGGCGCATGGCGGCGGCGTCGAACAGGTTGGCGGTCGGGTTGTTGGGATAGGCCAGGTAGAGCAGCGCCGGCTTGTGCTGGGCAATGGCGGCCAGCATGGCCACCTCGTCCAGCTGGAAGTCGGCGTCCAGCGGCACGCCCACGAAATCCAGGCCCTGCAGCTGCGCACTGAGCGCATACATCACGAAGCCGGGCAGCGGCGCCAGGATGGTGGCGCCGGGCTGGTCGCAGGCGATGCCCAGCAGCGAGATCAGTTCGTCGGAGCCGTTGCCCAGCACCAGCGACTGGCCCGAAGGCAGGTCCACATGGGCGGCGATGGCGGCCTTGAGCCGCTGCGCCTCGTCGCCGGGATAGCGGTTGACGGCCAGGGCGCCCAGGCGGGCGCCCAGCGCGGCCTGCAGCGCGGGCGGCAGGCCGTAGGGGTTCTCCATCGCGTCGAGCTTGAGCAGGCCCTCGGCGGACTGCACGACGTAGGCATGCATGTCGCGCACGTCGGGGCGGATGCGGTCGAGGGCGCGGCGGGTGAGGTCGGAAGTGGGGGCAGTGGTCATGGATGCGGGCGCCGGGGCGCTCAGGGACTGCAGCGGTAGGCGCTCTGCAGCGCCGCCGACAGCACCAGTTGCACGGGCATGTCGGCTTCGTAGAGCTGGGCGTTGCGCGCCAGCTCGCCCTGGAACAGCGAACGCGCCATCGAGGGCTCCAGCCGGCGGCCGGCCACGCAGAAGGGCGGCTTCTGGCCGGCACGCTGAACGGTGTCGGCGGCCTCGCGTAGGCCCTCAAGCACGCCGACGAGGTAATAGCTCGCGTAGTTGGGGCCTTCCTTGCCGGCGGCTTCCAGCGTGCGGAACTCGCGCAGGCTCATGGCGGGGGCTGCCGTGGCCAAGGCCAGCAGGGCCAGCGCCATCAGGGGCCGCCTCGGCGAAGTCACGGTCGGCCTTCCAGTCGCAGTTCTGCCGCGCGGGCATGGGCCTGCAGACCCTCGCCATAGGCCAGTTCGGCGGCGATGGGGCCCAGGCTGCGGGCGCCGGCCTCGCTCACCTCGATCAGGCTGCTGCGCTTCTGGAAGTCGTACACGCCCAGCGGCGAGGAAAAGCGCGCCGTGCCCGAGGTGGGCAGCACGTGGTTGGGGCCCGCGCAGTAGTCGCCCAGGCTTTCGCTGGTGAAGGCCCCCAGGAAGATGGCGCCGGCGTGCTTGAGCAGCGGCTCCCAGCGCTGCGGCTCGCGGCTGGAAACCTCCAGGTGCTCCGGCGCGATGCGGTTGCTGATGGCGCAGGCCTCGTCCATGTCCCGGGTGTGGATCAGCGCGCCGCGGCCGTTGAGGCTGGCGGCGATGATGTCGCGCCGCGGCATGCCGGGCAGCAAGCGGTCGATCTCGCGCTGCACGGCGTCGATGTAGGCGGCGTCGGGGCACAGCAGGATGCTCTGGGCCAGCTCGTCGTGCTCGGCCTGGCTGAACAGGTCCATGGCCACCCAGTCGGGCGGCGTGCTGCCGTCGGCCAGCACCAGGATCTCGCTGGGGCCGGCGATCATGTCGATGCCCACCGTGCCGAACACGCGGCGCTTGGCGGCGGCCACATAGGCGTTGCCCGGGCCGGTGATCTTGTCCACGGCCGGCATCGTCGCCGTGCCATAGGCCAGCGCGGCCACGGCCTGCGCCCCGCCGATGGTGAAGGCGCGCGTGACGCCGGCCACATGGGCGGCGGCCAGCACCAGCGTGTTCTTCTCGCCGCGCGGCGTGGGCACCACCATCACGATTTCGCCGACGCCGGCCACGTGCGCCGGAATGGCGTTCATCAGCACGCTCGACGGATAGGCCGCCTTGCCGCCGGGCACGTAGATGCCCACGCGGTCCAACGGCGTGACCTTCTGGCCGAGCAGGGTGCCGTCCTCGTCGCGGTAGCTCCAGCTCTCGCCGCTGGCCTTCTTCTGGGCCTCGTGGTAGCTGCGCACGCGGCGGGCGGCGGCCTCGAGGGCGTGGCGCTGGGCATCCGGCAGCGCCTCGAAGGCGGCCTTCAGCTCGGCCGGGTCCAGCGCGAGCGCCGACAGCGAATCCGCTTCGAGGCCATCGAAGCGGCGGGTGTAGTCCAGCACCGCCGCGTCGCCGCGCTGCTGCACGTCGGCCAGGATGTCCGCCACGCGCTGCTCGATGGCGGCGTCGGTGTCCGCCGCCCAATGCAGACGCGCCTTGAACGCGGCCTCGAAATCGGGCGCGGAGGTGGCGAGACGCAGAGGGGTGGCTTGCAGGGTCATGGCAGCGGCGGGCGGTGGATGGGATTCAGTTCTGCGGAAGAGCCGACGCGAAGGCGTCGACGATGCGGCGGATGGGCTCGCGCTTGAGCTTGAGCGCGGCCTGGTTGACGACCAGGCGGGCGCTGATGTCCATGATGCGCTCGACCTCCACCAGGTGGTTGGCGCGCAGCGTGTTGCCGGTGGAGACCAGGTCGACGATGGCATCGGCCAGGCCGGTGAGCGGCGCCAGTTCCATGCTGCCGTAGAGCTTGATCAGGTCCACGTGCACGCCCTTGCGGGCGAAGAACTCGCGCGCCAGACCCAAGTACTTGGTGGCCACGGCCAGACGCGCGCCCTGGCGCACGGCATGGGCGTAGTCGTAATCGGCACGCACGGCCACGCTCAGGCGGCACTGGGCGATGCGCAGGTCCAGCGGCTGGTACAGGCCCTCGCTGCCATGCTCCAGCAGCACGTCCAGGCCGGTCACGCCCAGGTCGGCGCCGCCGTACTGCACGTAGGTGGGCACGTCGGAGGCGCGCACCAGCACCACGCGCACGTCGGGCCGGCTGGTGGGCAGGATCAGCTTGCGCGACTTCTCGGGGTCTTCGGTCACCTCGATGCCGGCGGCGGCCAGCAGCGGCAGGGTCTCCTCGAAGATGCGTCCCTTGGACAAGGCGAGCGTGATCACGCGGCGGCTCCGGAAGAAATGCGTTCGATGTCGGCGCCCAGTGCGCCGAGCTTGCGTTCGATGCGGTCGTAGCCGCGGTCCAGGTGGTAGATGCGGTCCACCAGCGTCTCGCCCTCGGCCACCAGGCCGGCGATGACCAGGCAGGCCGAGGCGCGCAGGTCGGTGGCCATGACCGTGGCGCCCGACAGGCGCGGCACGCCTTCGATGACGGCCGTGCGGCCGTCGGTCTGGATGCGCGCGCCGAGCCGCAGCAACTCGTTGACGTGCATCATGCGGTTCTCGAAGATGGTTTCGGTCACCGTCGACGCGCCTTCCGAAACCACGTTCAGCGCCATGAACTGCGCCTGCATGTCGGTCGGGAAGCCCGGGTACTCGGTGGTGCGGAAGCTCTGGCCCTTGAGGCGGCCCTGCGAACGCACGCGCAGCCCGCCTGCCTCTTCGCTGATCTGCGCGCCGGCATCGCGCAGCTTCTCGACCACCGCGTCCAGATGGTCGGCGCGGGCACCGCGCAGCAGCACGTCACCGCCGGTGGCCGCCACGGCGCACAGGAAGGTGCCGGCCTCGATGCGGTCGGCCACCGTCGCGTGCTCGCAGCCGTGCAGGCGTTCCACGCCCTGGATGCGGATGCGGCTGGTGCCGTGGCCTTCGATCTTCGCGCCCATCTTGATGAGCATCTCGGCCAGGTCGGGGATCTCCGGCTCCTGGGCGGCGTTCTCGAGCACCGTCTCGCCCTCGGCCAGCGCGGCGGCCATCAGCAGGTTCTCGGTGCCCGTCACCGTGACCATGTCGGTGGTGATGCGCGCACCGCGCAACCGCGTCAGGCCGGGCTGCAGCCGGGCCATCATGTAGCCGTGCTCGACCTCGATCTCGGCACCCATGGCGCGCAGGCCCTTGATGTGCTGGTCCACCGGCCGCGAGCCGATGCCGCAGCCGCCCGGCAGCGACACCTTGGCATGGCCGAAGCGCGCCACCAGCGGGCCCAACGCCAGCACCGAGGCCCGCATGGTCTTGACCAGCTCGTAGGGCGCCTCGGGCTGCGTCAGGTCGGCCGCGTTCAGGCTGACCGTGCCGTTGTCGTCGCGCTCGGCGGTCACGCCCATGTGGCGCACCAGCTTGAGCATGGTGGAGACGTCCTGCAGGCGCGGCACGTTGTGCACGACCACCGGGTCGGTGGTGAGCAGCGCGGCGCACAACTGGGGCAGCGCCGCATTCTTGGCGCCGGAAATAGTGACTTCGCCGCCGAGCTGGCGCCCGCCGCGAATGAGGAGTTTGTCCATCAGGATTCCTTGGAACGGCGGCCTCGCCGTTCGGTCATCGGGTCAGGCGTTCTGCCGGACCCACTCGGCAGGCGTGTAGGTCTTCATCGACAGCGCATGCACCTCGTCGGTGTGCATTTTCTCACCGAGGGTGGCGTAGACCCGCTGGTGGCGCTGGATGGGGCGCTTGCCCTCGAATTCGGCCGAGACGATGGTGGCGAACCAGTGGCGGCCGTCGCCCTCCAGCGCGATGTGCTGGCAGGGCAGGCCGGCCTCGATCAGGGCCTGGAGTTCTTGGGCGGTCATGGTGGTTCGCGGGGCGCTCGTAGGTGCGGCGGCGGGCAGCCGTCCGCGGCGGTCGGTGGCCTTCTTCAGCCTCGGATCTTGTAGCCGGTGCGCAGCAGGTGCACCGCCACGGCACTCGTCACGGCCAGCGCGCCGGCCACGACGCCCAGGCTCAGCCAGGGCGACACGTCCGACATGCCGAAGAAGCCGTAGCGGAAGCCGTCGATCATGTAGAAGAAGGGATTGAGGTGGCTCACCGCCTGCCAGAAGGGCGGCAGCGAACTGATGGAATAGAACACGCCCGACAGGAAGGTCATGGGCATGATCAGGAAGTTCTGGAACACGGCCATCTGGTCGAACTTCTCGGCCCACAGGCCGGCGATCAGGCCCAGCGTGCCGAGCAGGCCAGCGCCCAGCAGCGCGAAGAGCACGATCCACAGCGGGTGCGCGAAGGGGGGCACGGCAAAGAACATCGTCACCAGCAGCACGCCGGTGCCGACCACCAGGCCGCGCACCACCGACGAGCCCACATAGGCGAAGAACCAGCCCCAGTGCGACAGCGGCGTGAGCAGCACGAAGACCAGGTTGCCCATGATCTTGCTCTGGATGATGGACGAGGAGCTGTTGGCGAAGGCGTTCTGCAGCACGCTCATCATCACCAGGCCCGGGATCAGGAAGGCGGTGTAGCTGAAGCGGCCGTAGACCTGCACGTGGTCCTCCAGCACGTGGCCGAACACCATGAGGTAGAGCACCGAGGTCAGCACCGGCGCGCCGACGGTCTGGCCGGCCACCTTCCAGAAGCGCAGCACCTCCTTGGCCAGCAGGGCCCGCCAGCCCATGGCACGCGACAGCAGCATCTCTCTCATCGCGCCACCTCCAGCGGCGTCTGCTCGCCGGCCATCAGGTCGATGAACACGTCCTCCAGGTCAGCCTTGCGCATTTCCACGTCTTCCACCGGCACCCCGGCCTGGCGCAGGCTGGACAGCAGATGCTCCACCTCCAGCGCGTTCTGCGCCGGCAGCTGGACGATGCGGCCGGTGATGCGGGCGTTTCGGGCCAGCTCCCAGGGCAGCTCGGCATCGGTCTTGAAGCGCAGCACATTGCTGGCCGCGGCCTTGAGCAGTTCGCTGGTGCGGTCCAGCGCCACCACCCTGCCCTTCTTGAGCATGGCGATGCGGTTGCACAGCGCCTCGGCCTCTTCCAGGTAGTGGGTGGTCAGCAGCACGGTGCTGCCTTCGCGGTTGAGGCGGGCGACGAACTGCCAGAGGGTCTGGCGCAGCTCCACGTCCACGCCGGCGGTGGGCTCGTCGAGCACGATCACCGGCGGCTTGTGCACCAGCGCCTGCGCCACCAGCACGCGGCGCTTCATGCCGCCCGAGAGCTGGCGCATGTTGGCGTCGGCCTTGTCGGCCAGGCCCAGGCTGGTGAGCAACTCGTCGATCCAGTCGTCGTTGCGGGCGATGCCGAAGTAGCCGGACTGCAGGCGCAGTGTCTCGCGGACATTGAAGAAGGGGTCGAACACCAGCTCCTGCGGCACGATGCCGAGCTGGCGGCGGGCATCGGCGAAGTGGGTCTGCACGTCGAAACCATGGACGCTGACCTGCCCCGCGGTGGGCCGCGACAGGCCCGCCAGGATGCTGATGAGGGTGGTCTTGCCCGCGCCGTTGGGGCCGAGCAGGCCGAAGAACTCGCCCTCCTCGATGTCGAAACTCACGTCTTCCAGTGCCCGCAGACCCGGGTTGCCATGGGCCCGCTGCGTGCGGGACGGGGGATAGGTCTTGGAGACGGACTGGAAGGAGATGGCGGCCATAGGGGGTGCGGATTCTAGGTCGTCCCCCTGGCCCGCGCCGCCGGCGGGCCATGGCGCCCCGTCAGGGCGCCCCGTCAGGGCGCCGAAGGCAGCAGGCCCGCCACGCCGTACAGCATGGCGAGTTCGCGCAGCCGCGAAGGAAGTCCCTTGACGGCGAAACCCCGGCCCAGGGCCGCGGCCTCGCGCCGGCATTCCAGCAACACGGCCAGCGCGGACGAGTCGAACTGGCTCAGCGCGCTGGCATCGACCACGGCCGAGGAGCCGACCTGCGCGCTCAGCCCCTGCTGGAGCATGCGCATGCAGGCAGGCGCCTCGTCATGCGTGAGCCGCGGTGGCAGCATCAGGGTCAGGGCTTCCAGCGCCATGCCAGCGTCCTCAGTTGCGGGCGTTGGACTTGTTGCGCGCCGCCAGCGCAGCGATCAGCCCGTCGATGCCCTTGCTGTTGACTTCCTGCGCGAACTGGGTGCGGTAGGTGTCGACCAGCCACACGCCCATCACGTTCAGGTTGATCACCTTCCAGCCATAGCCCTCGCCCGGCGTCTTTTCCAGGCGGTAATCGATCTGCACCGGGTCGCCGGAGCCGCGCACCTCTGTGCGCACCAGCACTTCCTTGTCGTCGGGCGAACCGCGGAAGGGCTTGATCGTGACGGTCTGGTCGCTCACCTGGTCCAGCGCGCCCGCGTAGGTGCGCACCAGCAGCGTCTTGAACTGCTGCTGCAGCTGGGTGCGCTGCTCCGGCGTCGCCTGGCGCCAGGCCGGGCCGACGGCCGAGGCCGTCATGCGCTGGAAGTTGACGTTGGGCATGATCTTGGCGTCCACCAGGGCCATGATCTTGTTCAGGTCGCCGGCCTTGATCGAGCTGTCGGCCTTGATGGTTTCGAGCACCTCGGTGGACAGCCGCTTGACCAGCGCGTCCGGCGCCTCGTCGGCGGCCAGTGCGGGCAGGGCCGAAGCCCCCATGCCCAGGATCAGGGCGCCCATGGCGGCCCAGCGGCCGAGGGTGCGTCGTTGCAAGGCGAAATTCATACTCGGAATCCCTTCAAACTTGGGTTGGCGCGCGAAGACGCAATGGTTTTTTGGACGGCGTGCCACTCGGACCGGTTCCGGCCGTGCGCGGCGGCGGTGCAACCAACTGCAAGCAGCGCGGCGGCTTACTCGTCGTCGGCACCGGCGCTGGCGCGGCCCTCGTTGACCTCGGCGCGCCGGCGCTGCAGGTAGGCGTCGCGCACGAAGCTGTACGGGTCGAGCGCGGCATCTTCCAGCAGACTGGTGGTGCGCAAATAGCGGGCACGCTTGTCCACGATTCGCAGTGCCGACAGTCCCACCTCGGCCGTGCGGTCGTTGACCGACGACACCGGGTCGCCCTGCCAGTCGAGCGGCAATGCCGCAGTGTCGCGCACGGTCGAGGGCCCCAGCAGCGGCAGCATGAGGTACGGGCCGGCAGGCACGCCCCAGTAGCCGAGGGTCTGGCCGAAGTCGGCGCCGTGGCGCTCGATGCCCAGGTCGGTCGCCACGTCCAGCAGCCCGCCCAGGCCGAAGAAGGTGTTCACGTTCAGCCGCATGAAGGTCTCGGCCGCGTTCTGGCCCTTCAGCATGAAGACGTTGTTGGCGAAGTTCCAGACGTCGCCCAGGTTGCTGAAGAAGTTGGTGACGCCGCTGCGCATGAGCGAGGGCACCACGTCCCGGTAGGTGGTGGCCACCGGCTTGAGCACCGCGTCGTCCACCGCCTTGTTGAAGCGGAAGACGCCGCGGTTGAAGGGCTCGAAGGGATCGACCGGATTGCGCGCCGGCGCGGTCTGCACGCTGGCGGCGTCGGGCACGGCGCCGGTGGGCGATGCGGGCGCGGTGTCGGTCGGTGCCTGGGCCAGGGCCCCGCCGCTGGAAGCCAGGGCGGCGGCCAGGGTCCAGGCACGCAGATGGTGCCGGGCCGTCGTGGGGAGGGTCTTTTTCATTTTTTGTTGCCTTCGGCCGGCTTGCTGCCATCGCCGCCGCCGGACGAACTGCCGTCGGCGGCCTTGTTGTAGAGGAACTGGCTGATCAGGTTCTCCAGCACCACGGCCGACTGGGTGGACGTGATGGTGTCGCCCGCCTGCAGGTTCTTGTCGTCGGCGCCGGCCTCGATGCCGATGTACTGCTCGCCCAGCAGGCCGCTGGTGAGGATCTTCAGCGAGCTGTCCTTCGGGAACACGTAGCGGTCCTGCAGCGCCAGCGTGACGCGCGCCTGGAAGGTCTTGTCGTCGAAGGTGATGGCGTCCACGCGGCCCACCACCACGCCCGCGCTCTTGACGGCCGTCTGCGGCTTGAGGCCGCCGATGTTGTCGAAGCGGGCCGTGACCTTGTAGGTCTTCTGGAAATTCAGGCTGAGCAGGTTGGCCGACTGCAGGGCCAGGAAGAGCAGCGCTGCCGCGCCGATGAGCACGAACAGGCCGACCCAGAGATCGCTGCGGGAACGTTGCATTGGTTTACCTCAGAGGCTGAACATCATGGCGGTGAGCAGGAAGTCCAGCCCCAGGACCGCCAGCGAAGCCACCACCACCGTGCGCGTGGTGGCGCGGGAGACGCCCTCGGGCGTCGGCAGGGCCTCGAAGCCCTGGAGCAGCGCGACGAAGCTCACGGTGAAGCCGAAGACCACGCTCTTGATCACGCCGTTGCCGACATCGCGCAGCACGTCGACGCCGCTTTGCATCTGGCCCCAGAAGGCGCCGGAATCCACGCCGAGCATCAGCACGCCGACCACCCAGCCGCCCAGCACGCCCACCGCGCTGAACACGGCCGACAGCAGCGGCAGCGCGATCACGCCGGCCCAGAAACGCGGCGCCAGCACCCGGCGCACGGGGTCGACGGCCATCATCTCCATGGCGCTGAGCTGCTCGCCGGCCTTCATCAGCCCCACCTCGGCCGTGAGCGAGGTGCCGGCGCGGCCGGCGAACAGCAGGGCGGCCACCACCGGCCCCAGCTCGCGCACCAGCGACAGCGTGACCAGCAGGCCCAGCGCGTCGGAGGCGCCATAGCGCTGCAGCGTGTAGTAGCCCTGCAACCCCAGCACGAAGCCGACGAACAGCCCCGAAACGGCGATGATGGCCAGCGAATAGTTGCCCAGGAAATGGATCTGGTCGCGCACTAGGCCGAAGCGGCGCAGGCACACGCCCAGCGACGCCACCAGGCGGCCGAAAAGCCGGGCCGCCAGGCCCAGGTCGGCCAGCTTGCCGCGGACCGCGTAGCCGATGTCGGCCGGGTGCCACCACCTCATCCGCGGCCTCCTTGCATGTGGCCGAAATCCTCGTCCACGGTGGGCCCGGGATAGTGGAAGCGCACGGGCCCCTCCGCTTCGGCATTGACGAACTGGTGCACCAGCGGGTCGGTGCTGGCCCGCACCTCGTCCGGCGTGCCCTGCGCGGCCACCTTGCCGTTGGCCAGGATGACCACGTGGTCGGCGATGCGGAAGGTCTCGTCCAGGTCGTGGGAGACGATCACGCTGGTGAGCCCCAGCGCGTCGTTGAGCTGGCGGATCAGGCGGGCCGAGGTGCCCAGGGAAATCGGGTCGAGGCCGGCGAAGGGCTCGTCGTACATCACCAGCTCCGGGTCCAGTGCGATGGCCCGGGCCAGCGCCACGCGCCGCGCCATGCCGCCGGAGACTTCGCTGGGCATCAGCTGGCGCGCCCCGCGCAGGCCGACGGCGTCCAGCTTCATCAGCACGACGTCGCGCACCAGCGGCTCGGGCAGTTGCGTGTGCTCGCGCAGCGGAAAGGCCACGTTGTCGAACACCGTCATGTCGGTGAAGAGCGCGCCGAACTGGAACAGCATGCCCATGCGGCGCCGCGCGGCGTACAGGGCGGCGGAATCCATGCGGCCGACGTCCTGGCCGTCGAAGCGCACCTCGCCCGCGCTGGCCCGCACCTGCCCGCCGATCAGGCGCAGCACCGTGGTCTTGCCGCCGCCCGAGGCGCCCATCAGCGCCGTGACCCGCCCCCGGGGTATGGCGAAGGAGACGCCGTCCAGGATCGCGCGCTCGCCGTAGCCAAAGCGCACGTCACGAAATTCGACGAAAGGGGCGGTGTCGGCGGTGGACAAGGTGGAAGGCGTGGCGGAAAGGACGGCGGGAAGACCGGATTCTCAGAAAAAGATCAAGCCGGGTACCTGACTGGCATCCCGGCTTGGGCGACAGATGATAAGGGAAAGCACGTACGCGGCGTTGTCGGCGCCCAGGCCTGCTGCCGGAAGGCGGCCGCCTCCTGGCACGTCAGTGGTCCATCGCGCTGATTCGCCACCCGCAGGCCATGAAACCGGCGCCACCCTCCTGCTCAAAAGGCCGCGGAGCAGGCCATGCGAGTGCACCCGCGGAACGGGCTTGACCCGGCCGCAGGGTGCGCCCCTTGAGGGGGATTGGACTTCCACACGCAGTGAGGAAGTCCAAACGGGGTGGTTTCATCTCATCGCGGCAGGTCGCTGAAGCCCATCAGGAACTCGTCCACCGCCCGCGCGGCCTGCCGGCCCTCGCGGATGGCCCACACCACCAGCGACTGGCCGCGGCGCATGTCGCCGGCGGCGAACACCTTGGGCACGTTGGTGGCGTAGCCGCCGTTGAAGTCGACCGTGGCCTTGGCATTGCCGCGCGCGTCCTTCTCGATGCCGAAAGCCTCGAGCACCGGCGAGACCGGGCTCACGAAGCCCATGGCCAGCAGCACCAGGTCGGCCTTGTAGGTCTTCTCGGTGCCCGGCACCTCGACGAACTTGCCGTCCTTGAACTCCACGTGCACGGTCTTGAGGCCGGTGACCTTGCCCTTCTCGCCCATGAATTCCTTGGTCGAGATGGCGAACTCGCGCTCGCAGCCCTCTTCGTGGCTGGACGAGGTGCGCAGCTTGTACGGCCAGTAGGGCCAGACCAGCGGCTTGTTCTCCTCTTCGGGCGGCATGGGCATCAGCTCGAACTGGGTCACGCTGGCCGCGCCGTGGCGGTTGCTGGTGCCCACGCAGTCGGAGCCGGTGTCGCCGCCGCCGATCACGATGACGTGCTTGCCGTCGGCGCGCAGCTGGCCCTTGACCTTGTCGCCGGCGTTCACGCGGTTCTGCTGCGGCAGGAATTCCATCGCGAAATGGATACCGTCCAGGTCGCGGCCGGGCGCGGGCAGGTCGCGCGACTGCTCGGCGCCGCCGGTCAGCAGCACGGCGTCGAACTCGGCCTGCAGCTGCTCGGGCGTGACGGTTTCCTTGGCCAGATTGGTGACCTTGGAGCCCTTGCCCAGCGCGTCCTTGGCGGCACCGACGACCACGCCGGTGCGGAAGACCACGCCTTCGGCCTTCATCTGCTCGACGCGGCGGTCGATGTGCGACTTCTCCATCTTGAAGTCGGGAATGCCGTAGCGCAGCAGGCCGCCGACGCGGTCGTTCTTTTCGAACAGCGTGACGTCGTGGCCGGCGCGGGCCAGCTGCTGGGCCGCGGCCATGCCGGCAGGCCCGGCGCCGACGACGGCCACCTTCTTGCCTGTCTTGTGCTTGGCGGGGCGGGGCTTGACCCAGCCCTCGGCCCAGGCGCGGTCGATGATCGCGTGCTCCAGCGACTTGATGCCCACCGCGTCGTCGTTCACGTTCAGCACGCAGGCCGCCTCGCAGGGCGCGGGGCAGATGCGGCCGGTGAACTCGGGGAAGTTGTTGGTCGAGTCCAGCACCGCGAAGGCGTTCTTCCAGTCCTGGCGGTACACCAGGTCGTTGAAGTCCGGAATGATGTTGTTGACCGGGCAGCCGTTGTTGCAGAAGGGCGTGCCGCAGTCCATGCAGCGTGCGCCCTGCACTTTGGCCTGCTCGTCGTCCAGCGCGACGACGAATTCCTTGTAGTGCTTCAGCCGCTCATCGACCGGGCGGTAGCCCTCCTCGAGCCGCTCGAATTCCATGAAGCCGGTGACTTTTCCCATCGTGTGTTCCTCGTTCTGGTTCGTGGCGCGGCGGCTCAGCCGGCGGCGGCGGCGGAGACGGCATGCGGCTCCAGGCCGGCCTTGGCATCGTTGCCCGTGCTGGCCAGCATCATCTTGCGGTCGTGGATCTCGCCCAGGGCGCGCTTGTATTCGTTCGGGAAGACCTTCACGAACTTCGTGCGCGACAGGGCCCAGTCGTCCAGCAGGTCGCGGGCGCGCTTGCTGCCGGTCCAGCGGTGGTGCTCCTCGAGCAGCTTGCGCAGCTGGGCCTCGTCGGTCTGGGCGTTGTGCCAGAACTTGCGGTCGATGCCGGCGGTCTGCTCGCCGGTGGTCAGCACCTTGTCCAGCGTGACCATGGCCAGGTTGCAGCGCGAGGCGAACTGGCCGTCCTCGTCGTAGACGAAGGCCACGCCGCCGCTCATGCCGGCCGCGAAGTTGCGACCCGTCTTGCCCAGCACGACCACCGTGCCGCCGGTCATGTATTCGCAGCCGTGGTCGCCCGTGCCTTCCACCACCGCAGTGGCGCCGGACAGACGCACCGCGAAGCGCTCGCCCGCCACGCCGGCCAGGAAGGCCTCGCCGGTGGTGGCGCCGTACAGCGCGGTGTTGCCGACGATGATGTTGCGCGCCGCCTCGCCGCGGAAGTCCAGGCTGGGACGCACCACCACGCGGCCGCCCGACAGGCCCTTGCCGGTGTAGTCGTTGGCCTCGCCGATCAGGTACAGCGTGATGCCGCGGGCCAGGAAGGCACCGAAGGACTGGCCGCCCGTGCCTTCCAGCTGGATGCGGATGGAATCGTCGGGCAGGCCTTCCGGATGCACCTTGGTCAGCGCGCCGGAGAGCATGGCGCCGACCGAGCGGTTGACGTTGCGCACCGTCTCGATGAACTGCACCTTCTCGCCGCGGTCGATGGCCGGGCGCGACTTCTCGATCAGCTTGTTGTCCAGGCTCTTCTCGAGGCCGTGCTCCTGGCTGTCGACGTGCAGGCGCGGCACCTCGGCCGGCACCTGCGGCTGGGCGAACAGGCGGCTGAAGTCCAGGCCGCGGGCCTTCCAGTGGGCAATGCCCTTGCGCATGTCGAGCAGCTCGGCGCGGCCGATCAGCTCGTCGAACTTGCGCACGCCCAGCTGGGCCATGATCTGGCGCACTTCCTCGGCGACGAAGAAGAAGTAGTTGACGACGTGCTCGGGCTTGCCGGCGAACTTCCGGCGCAGCACCGGGTCCTGCGTGGCGACGCCCACCGGGCAGGTGTTGAGGTGGCACTTGCGCATCATGATGCAGCCCTCGACCACCAGCGGCGCGGTGGCGAAGCCGAACTCGTCGGCGCCCAGCAGCGCGCCGATGACGACGTCGCGGCCGGTCTTCATCTGGCCGTCGGCCTGCACGCGGATGCGGCCGCGCAGGCGGTTGAGCACCAGCGTCTGCTGGGTCTCGGCCAGGCCGATCTCCCAGGGACTGCCCGCATGCTTGATGGACGACCAGGGCGAGGCGCCCGT
The DNA here is from genome assembly GCF_001476815.1 of Pseudacidovorax intermedius. GTDB lineage: Bacteria > Pseudomonadota > Gammaproteobacteria > Burkholderiales > Burkholderiaceae_C > Xenophilus > Xenophilus intermedius_A. The sequence goes on from NZ_LDSL01000018.1 coordinate 69,187, forward strand.
GCCGCCGTCATGGCCGGCGATCACGACGTGGTCGCTCTTGCACTTGGCCACGCCGGCCGCGATGGTGCCCACGCCCACTTCGGACACCAGCTTGACGCTGATGGAGGCATGCGGCGCCACGTTCTTCAGGTCGTGGATCAGCTGGGCCAGGTCCTCGATGGAGTAGATGTCGTGGTGCGGCGGCGGGCTGATCAGGCCCACGCCGGGCACCGAATAGCGCTGCTTGCCGATGTACTCGGTGACCTTGCCGCCGGGCAGCTGGCCGCCCTCGCCGGGCTTGGCGCCCTGGGCCATCTTGATCTGGATCTGGTCGGACGAGGCCAGGTACTCGGCCGTGACGCCGAAGCGGCCCGAGGCCACCTGCTTGATGCGCGAGCGCAGCGAATCGCCTTCCTTCAGCGGCAGGTCGACCTCGACGTTCTGCGCGCCGATCTCGCTCTTGAGCGTGGCGCCCTGCTTGATGGCGATGCCCTTGAGCTCGTTGCGGTAGCGCGCCGGGTCCTCGCCGCCCTCGCCCGTGTTGCTCTTGCCGCCGATGCGGTTCATGGCGATGGCCAGCGTCGAGTGGGCCTCGGTGCTGATCGAGCCGAGCGACATGGCGCCGGTGGCAAAGCGCTTGACGATGTCGGCCGCGGACTCGACCTCGTCGACGGGAATCGCCTTGGCGGCGTCGAACTTGAACTCGAACAGGCCGCGCAGCGTGAGGTGGCGACGGCTCTGGTCGTTGATGATCTGCGCGTATTCCTTGTAGGTGTTGAAGTTGTTCGCGCGGGTGGAATGCTGCAGCTTGGCGATGGCGTCGGGCGTCCACATGTGGTCCTCGCCGCGGGTGCGCCAGGCGTACTCGCCGCCGGCGTCCAGCATCGACTCCAGCACCGGGTCGTCGCCGAAGGCGGCCTTGTGCATGCGGATGGCTTCCTGCGCGATCTCGAACACGCCGATGCCCTCCACGCGGCTGGCGGTGCCGGTGAAGTACTTGTTCACCGTCTCGGTGTTCAGGCCGATGGCCTCGAAGAGCTGGGCGCCGCAGTAGCTCATGTACGTGCTCACGCCCATCTTGGACATGATCTTGGACAGGCCCTTGCCGATCGCCTTGACATAGTTGTAGATGGCCTTCTCGGCCGACATGTCGACCGGCAGGTCCTGGTGCATCGCGGCCAGCGTCTCCATGGCCAGGTAGGGATGCACGGCCTCGGCGCCGTAGCCGGCCAGCACGGCGAAGTGGTGCACTTCGCGGGCCGAGCCGGTTTCCACCACCAGGCCGGCGCTGGTGCGCACGCCTTCGCGGATCAGGTGCTGGTGGATGGCCGACAGGGCCAGCACCGCCGGAATCGGCAGCTGCTCGGCGCTCATGGCGCGGTCGCTCACGATCAGGATGTTGTGGCCGCCCTTGATGGCGTCCACCGCCTCGGCGCACAGCGAGGCCAGCTTGGCTTCCACGCCCTCCTCGCCCCAGGCGAGCGGGTAGGTGATGTCCAGCGTGTAGCTCTTGAACTTGCCCTGCGTGAAGGTGCCGATGTCGCGCAGCTTGGCCATGTCGTTGAAGTCGAGCACGGGCTGGCTCACTTCGAGGCGCATGGGCGGGTTGACCTGGTTGATGTCCAGCAGGTTGGGCTTGGGGCCCACGAAGCTGACCAGCGACATGACGATGGCCTCGCGGATCGGGTCGATCGGCGGGTTGGTCACCTGGGCGAACAGCTGCTTGAAGTAGTTGTACAGCGGCTTGTTCTTGCTCGAGAGCACGGCCAGCGGGCTGTCGTTGCCCATGGAGCCGATGCCTTCCTCGCCGGCCACGGCCATCGGGCTCATCAGGAACTTGATGTCTTCCTGCGTGTAGCCGAAGGCCTGCTGGCGGTCCAGCAGCGACACCGGGCTGGCCGGGGCCTCGCCCGCGCCCTCGACGTCGTCGAGCTTGATGCGCAGGTTCTCGATCCACTGCTTGTAGGGCTTGCTGTGGGCGAGGGTGGCCTTGACCTCCTCGTCGTCGATCATGCGGCCCTGGTCCAGGTCGATGAGGAACATCTTGCCGGGCTGCAGGCGCCACTTGCGGATGATCTTGGCCTCGGGGATGGGCAGCACGCCGGCCTCGGAGCCCATGATGACCATGTCGTCGTCGGTCACGCAGTAGCGCGCGGGGCGCAGGCCGTTGCGGTCCAGCGTGGCGCCGATCTGCTTGCCGTCGGTGAACACCACGGCGGCTGGTCCGTCCCAGGGCTCCAACATGGCGGCGTGGTACTCGTAGAAGGCGCGGCGGCGCGGATCCATGGTGGCGTGCTGCTCCCAGGGCTCCGGGATCATCATCATCACGGCCTGGCTGATCGGGTAGCCGGCCATCGTCAGCAGTTCGAGGCAGTTGTCGAAGGTGGCGGTGTCGGACTGGCCGGCGAAGCTGATCGGGTAGAGCTTGGCCAGGTCGGCGCCCAGCACGGGCGAGCTCATCACGCCTTCACGGGCGCGCATCCAGTTGTAGTTGCCCTTGACCGTGTTGATCTCGCCGTTGTGGGCGACGTAACGGTAGGGGTGGGCCAGCGGCCACTCGGGGAAGGTGTTGGTGGAGAAGCGCTGGTGCACCAGGCCGATGGCCGAGATGCAGCGAGCGTCCTGCAGGTCCAGGTAGTAGGTGCCCACCTGGTCGGCCAGCAGCAGGCCCTTGTAGACCACGGTGCGGCTGCTCATGCTCGGAACGTAGTATTCCTTGCTGTGCTTGAGCTTGAGCGCCTGGATGTTGGCGCTGGCCGTCTTGCGGATGACGTAGAGCTTGCGCTCCAGCGCGTCCTGCACGATCACGTCCGCGCCGCGGCCGATGAAGACCTGGCGCATGACCGGTTCCTTGTCGCGCACGGTGGGCGACATGGGCATCTCGCGGTTGACCGGCACGTCGCGCCAGCCCAGCAGCACCTGGCCCTCGGCCTTGATGGCGCGTTCCATCTCCTGCTCGCAGGCCAGGCGGGAGGCGTGTTCCTTGGGCAGGAAGATCATGCCGACGCCGTACTCGCCGGCCGGCGGCAGGGTGACGCCCTGCTTGGCCATCTCTTCGCGGTAGAGCGCGTCGGGGATCTGCAGCAGGATGCCCGCGCCGTCGCCCATCAGCTTGTCGGCGCCCACGGCGCCGCGGTGGTCGATGTTCTCGAGGATCTTCAGCGCCTGGGTGACGATGTCGTGGCGCTTCTCGCCCTTGATGTGGGCCACGAAGCCGACGCCGCAGGCGTCGTGCTCGTTGGCGGTGACATACAGGCCTTTTTGCTGGAGGTGTTCGATTTCTGCTGCCAGGGTCATGGCACGCTCCTCGGAGATATCGTGGGGAATGCGGGGAGCATAGGGACTTGCAGGAAGAATGCCAAACGTTTTAATTGGGGTCAGACTCTCATTCGATGTCAGCAGATTCCCACTTCATCTAAATTGGGGACATATCAAATTCCTCGCCATGCCGGCGCTGCATTGCCGACCTCGACCTCAGTCAGCGGCGGAGGTGTCCTGAGTTCTGGGCTTGCGCCCGGCCCGCGTCAGCGCCAGCCGGCGCGGCGTGTCGGCCTGCAGCCGTTCGACGAAGGCCGCATCGCCGGCCGCCCAGCCCTTGCGGGTGGCCTCGGTGAGCATCAGCTGCTCGGCACGGCTCGGACCGGCGTGCACCATTTCGGCGTACGCCGCTTCGCGCGCAAAGGGCGTGTTGCCCAGGGCCCAGTACAGCGCATGCGGCGTGAGAAAGCGGTCGGTGCGCAGGCCCACGTAATGGCCGTGGCTGGACCATGCATAGCCGAGCGCCTGCTCCACCAGCCCCGCCCGCACCGGATGCTGGTCGATGTAGGCCATGCAGGGCAGGAAATAGCGCTCGGCCTGCAGCACCGTGCCGCGGTAGCGGCCCTCCCACAGCGTGCCGCGCCGGCCATGGCGGTCGTTGAAGTGGCGCACGTAGCGCCGCCCCACGGCCTGCATCCACAACGACAGCGCCTCGGCGGTCGCCGGCGTGGCCAGGACGTGGAAATGGTCCTCCAGGATCACGTAGGCATGCAGCGCCACGCCGGCGCGCTGCGCCTGCTCGCCCAGCGTGTCCAGCAGCATCTGGCGGTCGGCGGTGTCGACCACCACCGCCTGGTCGTTGTTGCCGCGCTGGATCAGGTGGTGCGGATGGCCCGCGAGCGCCAGCCGGGGCAGCCGGGCCATGGCTCAGGCCTCCTGCGCGGCCCCGGCGGCGGTCCCCGCCGGCGGCAGGGCCGGAAAGCGCCGGGCGGCCAGTTCCTGCAGGCCGAATTCGGCCAGCAGGGCCCGCAGCCGCTGCGCCGCGCTGGCCTTGCGGTGGCCGGTGCGGCGCGCCAGGATCAGCTCGTTCTTCATGCTGTGCTCCCAGCCCACCAGTTCGGTCACCGTCACCTGGTAGCCGCAGGCCTCCAGGTACAGGCAGCGCAGCACGTTGGTGAGCTGGCTGCCGATCTCGCGGGTGTGCAGCGGGTGCCGCCACAGCTCGGCCAGCGGCGTGCGCGCCAGCGACAGCGCCTTGTTCTGCCGCAGGCTGGCCGCCACCTCGGCCTGGCAGCAGGGCACCAGCACCATGAAGCGGGCCTGCTTGGCCAAGCCGAAGGCAATGGCGTCGTCGGTGGCGGTGTCGCAGGCATGCAGCGCGGTCACCATGTCGATCTTTTCCGGCAGCGCGGTGGACGTGGCGGACTCGGCCACCGACAGCGCCAGGAAGTGCATGCCCGAAAAGCCCAGCCGGTCGGCCAGCGCCCGCGAGCGCTCGACCAGTTCGGCGCGCGTCTCGATGCCGTAGATGGCGCCGCCGCCGCGCGGCCTGAAGAACAGGTCGTGCAGGATGAAGCCCAGGTAGGACTTGCCGGCGCCGTGGTCGGCCACGGTGGCGGCGGCGCCCTGGTCGGGCAGCTCCAGCAGCAGGGTCTCGATGAACTGGTACAGGTGGTGGACCTGCTTGAGCTTGCGCCGCGAATCCTGGTTGAGCCGGCCGTCGCGGGTCAGGATGTGCAGCTCCTTGAGCAGCTCGACCGACTGGCCGGGGCGCAGCTCGGCGGCCAGGGCAGCGTCGGGCGGGGGCGCCGTCGCGCCCTGGCGGGCCTGCGGCGGGCGGGCGTTGGCGCGCTTCATGGCCGCCCCCCTGCCCCGGCGCCCACGTCCAGCGCCGCCCAGCCACCCTCACCCAGCGCCTCGAGCGTGTCGATGTTGCGCTCGAAGATGTCGGCGGCATTCGGGAAGGCGTCCACTGCCCGGTCGATGCTCGCCTCGCGCAGCAGGTGCAGCACCGGATGCGGCGAGCGGTTGGTGAAGTTGCCGATGTCGTCCTCGTCGGTGCCGGCGAACTGGAAGCGCGGATGGAAGCTGGCCAGCTGCAGCTCGCCCTCGTGGCCGGCGCGGCGCATCAGGCGCTCACAGCGGCCGGAGAAATCGTGGAAGTCGTAAAAGTCGTGCAAGGCGTCGGGAACGATGAGCAGGGTGGTGTCGCGCACGTCCGCCGGCAGCGCCCGCAGGGCCTCGGCCTCGGCCAGCAACCGGGCGGCCAGGCGGTCCAGGTCGTCGCCGGCATGCACGGCATAGTGCACCTGGCCGCGGACCTGCACGGCCTTGGCGAAGGGGCACAGCTGCAGGCCGATCACGGCCCGGTCCACCCAGCGGCGGGTGTCGGCGATGGCCTGGTCGGCATCGATCGTCATGGAAGGCATCATCCTGGTGTGGGAGAGAACGTGGCGCGCCGGCGCGCGGCGCCGGTGCAGCGCCCGATTGTCCCGTCAAGCGGCCGGCGACGCCCGGCGACCCAGCCAAAGGGCCAGGCGGATGCCGGCCAGCGAACACAGCAGGGTGAACACCCAGGTCCATTGCCAGCCGCCCGTCCGCTGCGCCAGCCAGCCCACCAGCGGCGGCGCCAGGAACTGGCCCAGCGACGAGGCCTGCTGCATCAGTCCGACGGTGGTGGAGGCGGCCTGCGGCACGATTCGCCCGCCCAGCATGAACAGCGTGGCGGGCACCATGCCGCCCGCCAGCGAGAAGGCGCAGACGGCCAGGTAGCGCACCGGGGCAGGCAGGCTCCACGCCTCGGCACCGCTGCCGACCTGCACGAAGGCCGCGAAGGCGGCCACCGCCATCACGAGGAAGCCGCGCACCAGCAGCTGCGCCGGCGCATGGCCGCGCTGCAGCAGCCGGCCGCCCATGACGTTGCCCACGATGTTCACGGCCGCGGCGACGGCGGTGAGCACCGCCGTCCAGCCCGGCGCCAGGCCCACGGCGCCGTAGATCGTGGGCAGGAAGCCGATCACCGCCATCCACTGGGCCGCATACATGCCGAAGGCGAGGGCCGCCCACCAGGCGCCGGGCGCCCGAAGCGTCAGGCCGAGCCGGTCGGACCAGCCCTCGCCGGCGGCCGTCCGCGACCGCGGGCCGTCGGCCGGCACGGCATGCACCACGCCTGCCAGCGCCATCGCCGACACCAGCGCGGCGCCCTGCCACCAGCCCGTCCAGCCGCCCACGTGCAGGAACAGCGGACCGGCCAGCAGCGCCAGCGACACGCCCAGCGGCATGTAGGCACCCCACCAGCCCAGGGCCGACTTTTCGGCACCCGGTGGCGCCAGCCGGCGCACCAGCACCGGTCCCGGCATCACCGCCAGCAGGAAGCCGGCGCCTTCCACCACGCGCAGCGCCAGCAGCGATGCGAAGCCGATGCCGCCCCACTCGCCCCAGGCGCCGGCCGTCGCCGACGCCAGCGTGAGCAGCGCCAGCCCCGTCAGCATGCAGCGCCGCGGCCCCAGTCCGTCGGCCAGCAACCCGGCCAGCAGGCCGAAGCCCATGCCCGCCAGCTGGAGCACCGACAGCAGGAAGCCGGCCTGCACCAGCGAGATGCCCAGCTCGGCCTGCAGCGCGGGCACGGCGGCCGGCAGCTTGCCCAGGTGGATGGACGCGGCGACGCCGCCCGCCACGACGAAGAAGGCCGCGTGGCGCGGCACGGGCGGCCCGCCCGCCGGCGACGTCCGGGCCGTCATTCGTCGGTCCACGGCCGGCCGGTGAGCCGTTCGTGCTCGCGCACGGCGAAGCGGTCGGTCATGCCGGCGATGTAGTCGGCCACGGCGCGCGGGCGGTCGGGCCGGCCGGCGTGGCGCTCCGGCAGGGCCATGTCGCCCTGCACGAAGGCCGCGAACAACTCGCGCACCACCTGCTGGGCGCGGCCGGTGGTGCGCATCACCTGCGGATGCCGGTAGAGGTTGGCGAACAGGAAGCGCTTGAGCGCCACCGACTGCGCCCGCATGCCCTCGCTGAAGCGCACCAGCGGCGGCAGGCCCCGCACCGCGTCCGCATCCGCCGGCCCGGCCTCGGCCAGCGCGGCGCGCGTGGTGTCGATCAGGTCGTAGACCTGCTCGCTGAGCATGCGACGGATGGCCTCGTACAGCAGCCGGCGCTCGTCCAGTTGCGGATGCTCGGCGAGCGTCTGGCGGCGGTGGCGGTCGAACAGCTCCACTTCCTGCAATGCCGGCAGCTGCAGCAGGCCGGAGCGCACGCCGTCGTCGATGTCGTGCGCGTTGTAGGCGATCTCGTCGGCCAGGTTGGTGAGCTGCGCCTCCAGGCTCGGCTGGGTGCCGTCGAGGAAGCGCCGGCCGATGCCGCCGGGCTCCTGCGCTTCCAGCCGCTCGGCATTGGCGCGCGAGCAGTGCTTGAGGATGCCCTCGCGCGTCTCGAAGCTGAGGTTCAGGCCGTCGAAACCGGGATAGCGGTGCTCCAGCGCATCGACCACGCGCAGGCTCTGCAGGTTGTGCTCGAAGCCGCCGTGCGCGGCCATGCAGCGGTTGAGCTCGTCCTGCCCGGCATGGCCGAAGGGCGTGTGGCCCAGGTCGTGCGCCAGAGCGATGGCCTCGACCAGGTCCTCGTTCAGGCCGAGCGCGCGCGCCACCGAGCGGCCCAGCTGCGCCACTTCCAGCGAATGCGTGAGGCGTGTGCGGAACAGGTCGCCCTCGTGGTTGAGGAAGACCTGCGTCTTGTAGACCAGCCGGCGGAAGGCCGTGGAGTGGACGATGCGGTCGCGGTCGCGCTGGAAGTCGTCGCGCGTGGGCGCGGGCGGCTCGGCGAAGCGGCGGCCGCGGCTGCGCGCGGGATCGCTGGCCCAGGCCGGCGCGTTCATCGCGCTGCCCTGCCCGTTCGTGTGCTCAAGGCGCCACGCATTCGGCCAGCACCTCGCGCACCAGCGCATCGGGCGCCGGCCGCATCACGGCACTGCCGGGCCGGTCGATGACGACGAAGCGGATCTCGCCGGCTTCGGCCTTCTTGTCCACGCGCATGAGGTCGAGATAACGCTGCGCGCCCAGCGCCGGCGCCACCACCGGCAGCCCGGCGCGGCGCACCAGCGCCGTCAGCCGTTCGACGAAGGCGGCATCGACGCCGCCCAGCTTCTGCGACAGCCACGCGGCCATCACCATGCCGCAGCCCACCGCCTCCCCGTGCAGCCATTCGCCGTAGCCCAGGCCGGACTCGATGGCATGGCCGAAGGTGTGGCCGAAGTTGAGGATGGCGCGCAGGCCGGACTCGCGCTCGTCCTGGCCCACCACGGCGGCCTTGATCTCGCAGCTGCGGCGCACGGCATGCGCCAGCGCCGCCGGCTCGCGCGCCACCAGCGCGTCGATGTTGGCCTCGATCCAGTCGAGGAAGGCCATGTCGGCGATGGGCCCGTACTTGATGATCTCGGCCAGGCCGGCCGACACCTCGCGCGCCGGCAGCGTGCGCAGCGTGCCCAGGTCGCACACCACCAGCTGCGGCTGGTAGAAGGCGCCGATCATGTTCTTGCCCTGCGGATGGTTGATGGCCGTCTTGCCGCCCACCGAGGAATCCACCTGCGCCAGCAGCGTGGTCGGCACCTGCACGAAGGGCACGCCGCGCATGTAACAGGCGGCCGCGAAGCCGGTCATGTCGCCCACCACGCCGCCGCCCAGGGCGAAGAGCACCGTGCGCCGGTCGCACTGGGCACCGAGCAGCGCGTCGAAGATGGTCTGCAGCGTCTGCCAGTTCTTGTGGGCCTCGCCGTCGGGCAGCTGCACCTGCTGCACCTGGGCGAAGCGGCCGGCCAGGGTCGCCTGGAGCTGCTGCGCGTAGAGCGGCGCGACGGTGGTGTTGGTCACGATCACCGCCGCGGCGGCCGTCGGCAGTGCGGCATAGACGGCGGGATCCGCCAGCAGGCCGTCGCCGATCAGGATGGGATAGCTGCGCTCGCCCAGGTCGATGTGGACCTGCTGGACGGCGCGCTCGGAAAGGGGGGTTGCGGCCATCGTCCGAGTTTAGAGGGGGGTGGCGGCGCCTTCGGCCGGCGGGGCGCTTTCCAGCGCCTGCTGCACGCCGGCCACCACGGCGCCGACGGAGGCGCGGCCGGTCTCGACCACGGCATGCGCCACCTCTCGGTACAGGGCGTCGCGGGCGGCGTAGAGCTCGCGCAGCCGGCCGAGCGGGTCGCTCACCTGCAGCAGGGGGCGCTTGGTGTCGTGGCGCAACCGGCGGTACAGGTCCTCGGCCGAGGCATGCAGGTAGATGACGCGGAAGGCGCCCTTCAGGCAGTCGCGGTTGGCCGGCCGGATGACGATGCCGCCGCCCGTGGCCACCACGCCGCCGGCGCTGCGGCCGAGTTCGGCCAGCACCTGTTCTTCCAGGTCGCGGAAGGCGGCCTCGCCCTCGCGCTCGAAGTATTCGCGGATGGAGCAGCCGATGCGCTGCTCGATGAGCACGTCGCTGTCGGTGAAGCCCAGGTGCAGCCGGCGGCCGAGTTCCTTGCCCACCGCCGACTTGCCGGCGCCGGGCATGCCGACCAGGGCGATGGATGAATGGAGCACGGTGGAAACACAACGCGGACGTGCCCCGGGGGACGCGTCCGCGTGAAGGAGATGGGGGTCGCGGAGTCTAGCAAGCCCCGCTGCGCCCGTGCCGCTCAGGGCACCGTTCTGACATTGATGGGCACGGTGTACGTGAAGCCGTCGGGCGCCAGCGTCGTGAAGCGCGCTTCCAGGACCTGGACGTAGCCGACCTGGCAGGCACGGCCCGTCGGTGTCAGCCGCAAGTCGAGCCGGGTGCGCGTGCGCGGCACGTCAGCCATGTCCGCGATCACCGACGGCGAGTCGAGGACCGTTGCCAGATTGGCGTCCGGCGGCCTCACGGCCACCGTGGTGCCGGCGGGCGCCGGGAAGGCCGCCGGGGTGCCGGCATACAGCACGAAGGCTTGGGCCGCGTTGCACTGGGCCGCCGAGATCGTGAGTTCGGACAAACTACGGCCGTCCGCAGTCGTCGGGCCGGCATAGAGGCCCAACTGCATCGGATCGTTGTAGCTGAACTGCGCTGCCTTGCTGATGACGGCACCCGTGCCCAGCCGGCTCGAGGCCACCACCCGGATGAACCGCTCGTCGGCCGGGCTCGGGGCCTGCACCACGAGGTCCACGCTGCAGCGCCCACCGCTGATGACGCAGTTGCCGCGCGACGCACCGCCGACGGCCAGGAAGTCCGCCGTGAAGGTGACCGGCACGCCGTCCGGCAGCGGATTGCCGTTGGCATCCGCCATCGCCACGGTGACCGTGCTGCGGCTGCCGCCGGCGCGGGCGTTCAGGTTGAGCACGGCCGCGGCCGCATCCACCCGCGCGAGCCGCGCGGCATCGGCCGTGACGGTCAGCGGATCGGCCTGGACGGCGAGGCTGCTGCCGTCCAGCGCCGCCTTGACCACCGCGGCCGCCGCCTTGGTGCCGGCCGACACCGAGGTCGTCACCACACCGTCGTCCCCGCTGGTGCCGCCGGACACGTTGAGCGTCACATCGGCACTGTCGACGGAGAAGTTGAGCAGCGCGCCTTTCACCGGCGTGTTGTTGCGGTCCATCAAGCGAAAGCGCAGGGTGGCCGTGTCCGAACGGCCGTCGACCGCCACGCCCTTCGACGCGATCAGCCGGTCGGGCGGATTCACGTCCAGCAGCACGATCGTCGTGACGGCTTGCTGCGGGCTGAGCCCGCTGGCCGCCGGCGCGGCCGTGATGGTGACCGCCTTCTGCGCCGACACGCTGGTGCCGCCCACCGACGTGGTGGCCGTGATGACCGTGGCGCCGAGCCCGGTGGGCAAGGCCGCGCGGAGTTCCGCGCTGGCGCGCCCGCCGTCGTCGGTCAGGGCTGTGCCGGCCGCCGCCGGAAGGTTCAGCAGGCTGCCGCCCGTCTCGGTGAATCGCACGACGGCGCCGCGCACCGGGGCACCGGCGGCATCCTTGACGACGGCCGACACGCGGCCGATCTCCACCGCCGTGAGCGAACCGGTCGACGCGCCGGTGCCACTCTGCACATCCAGCGTGACCGTGCCTTTGGGCACCGGTGCGGTGCCCGTGCCACCGCCGCCGCCGTCGCTCCCGCCAGGCGCCGGCTGGGTGCCGGCACCGCCGCCGGTCGGGAACGGAAAGGCAAACCCGCCTCCGCCGCCGCCCCCACCGCATGCGCCAAGCGCCAGGGCCATTACCACCATGCCGGCCCCGATGAAAGCCCTTGCAGTTCCTCTTCGCATCAACCTCTCCCCACGGTCCATGAACTTCAATGAAGACGCCGCATCCATGCTGTGCGGGACGCGGCTTGCTACACACCCTGCACGATCGGCGCGCCCAGACCTCAATGGGCCGGCCACTTACCGCGCTGCGGAGCGCACGGCCAAGCAGCTTTCGGGAAGGCAGCCCCGCCGGCAACGCCACCGGGACGCCACCCCGCGTAGGACGGCGCCGTCGCGGTACAAGCCTTGGCCCTTGCCCACCGCCGACCTTCCAGGGCCGGCCATGCCGACCAGCGTGGCGGCAAAGTGAGACACGCTCGAAACAACGCGGACCGCCCCTTGCAGGGCGGTCCGCGTGGAAAAGGAAATGAAGGGGAAATGAAGGCCGCGCGGTCCGGCAAGCCAGCGCGGCCCTGCGCGGCCCGTTAGGGCACTGTGGTCACAGCGATGGTGCTCGTGCTCTTGATGCCGTTGCCCGCAGTGAAGCTCACGTCGACCAGAGACGTCGCCCCCACCGTGCATGATGCGGTGGTCGGGGTGAACCGCAGGTCGACACGGGTGCGCACGCGCGGATCGGACAGCACGTCGTCGATCGTGGCCTGCGAGGCCAACGCCGCCGTCAGGGTGGGATTGCTGCTCGTGACGCTGACCGCGGTGCCGGCCGGCGGCGGGAAGGCGGCCGGCGTGCCTGCAAAGAGCGACAGGACCTGCACCGTATTGCACTGGGCCGCAGACACCGTGAAGGCCGTCACCTGCGTGGTGCTGGCTGCCGTCGGCCCCGTGTAGAGGCTCACGAGCGAGACGTCGTTGGCAGTGAATCGCACCGCCTTGCTGATTGACGTCCCGCTGCCGACGCGGGTCGACGCCGTAACCGTCACGTACTGGCCATCCGCCGGACGCGGGTCCTGGACCACCAGATCCACGGTGCACAGGCCGCCTGCAGTGACGCAGCCGCCGCGCGACGACGAACCCACGGCCAGGAAGTCGGAGGTGAACACCACCGGCACGCCGTCGGCCACCGGGTTGCCGTTCGCATCGGCGATGCGAACGGTGATCGTGCTCTTGTCGCCGGACTGGCGATAGTTGAGGTTGTACTTCGTGGCGGACAGGTCGAAGCCCGCCTGCGTCGCCGTGCCCGTCGTCACCGTCAACTGGTCGGACTGCGTCGTCACCGCATTGCTGCCGTTGACCGTGGCCTGCACCACGACCACCGTGGCGACGCTGCCGGACGACACGGTCGTCACGACCACGCCGTCGGTGTCGCTGGTGGCGGTGGGCACGTTGAGGGTGACGCCGGTGCCGTTGACGGCAAAGTTCACCAGCACGCCCTTGACGGGCGAGTTGTTGGCATCGACGATGCGGAAGCGCAGCGTGGCCGACTCCGAGCGGCCGTTGCCGCCGGCGCCCTTGATCACGATCGACTTGTCGGCCGGGTTCGTGTCCAGGAAGTTGATCGCCTTGGCAGCCAGTTGCGGGCTCACCGCGCTCGCGGCAGGCGCGCTGGAAATGGCAATGGACTTCTGCGCCGCCACCGGCGTGGTACCCACCGTGGCCGCAGCCGTAATGGTGGTCGCACCCAGGCTCGACACGGAGGCCGCACGGATCTCCACCGTCGCGCGGCCGCTGGCATCGGTCAGCGCCGTGGCCGCCGCGGGCGAGATGGTCAGCAGGCTGCCGCCGGTTTCGGCGAACTTGACGATGGTGCCGCTGACCGGGTTGCCGGACGCGTCCTTGACGACGGCGACGGCCTGGCCGATCTCCAGGGCCGTGAGCGAGGTGGTCGAGGCGCCGGTGCCGCCGCGCACG